>CANKOT010000071.1 GCA_947484245.1 Comamonadaceae bacterium | reverse complement strand
CATTCGCGATGTGGCGGTGGGTCTGGGTGTTCGCACTGCCAAGTTCAATTACGCAGAGTCCAGCGATGAACTCATGACACAGGCCAAAGCCATTGGCTTTCCAGTGGTCATCAAGCCCGTCATGAGTTCCTCAGGAAAAGGCCAAAGCGTGGCCAAGACCGAAGCCGACGTTCAAGCCAGTTGGGATTACGCTTGCGCAGGCATGCGTGGCGATCGCAAAAAAGTCATTGTGGAAGAGTTCATTCACTTTGAATTTGAAATCACTCTGCTCACTATTCGCCAACGCACTGGGCCCACTTTGTTCTGCCCACCCATTGGCCATGTTCAAGAACGCGGTGACTACCAATACAGTTGGCAGCCCCAAGCCATGGCCCCTGATTATTTAAAAACCGCACAAGCAATGGCCGAAAAAGTCACAGCCGATTTAGGCGGTGCAGGTTTGTTTGGCGTGGAATTTTTTGTCACCGCCAAAGAAGTCATTTTCAGTGAGTTAAGCCCTCGCCCACATGACACTGGTATGGTGACCTTGATTAGCCAAAATCTCAGTGAATTTGATTTGCATGCGCGCGCTATTTTGGGCCTTCCCATTCCGTTCATTCAAGCGCACAAAGGGGCCAGCGCAGTGGTATTGGCCGACCGGGAAGGCAAGAATCCAAGCTACTCAGGCGTGGCAGCCGCCTTGCAAGAGCCAGGCGTTGATGTCAGAATTTTTGGCAAGCCCACCACGCGTCCATTTCGGCGCATGGCTGTTGCTCTGGCGCAAGGAGATCACGCCTTGGAACGGGCACGCGCGGCAGCTGCCAAAATCATTGTGCATGTTGAATAAAGCACACGCCATAAAAAAGGCTCTGACACGGAGTGCCAGAGCCCTACTTAGAAGTAAGTCTTATTTAACTTCAATAATGAAGTTTTCGGTGGTACGGCGCACCTTCTTCATGTTGACCAACCAATCTTTATCGACTTCCCGATAGCCTAGGGGCAGCAACACTGTGCTGCGCAGGCCGCGTGATGCCAGATCCAAAATTTCGTCGACAGATTTTGGATTAAAGCCTTCCATCGGCGTGGCATCAACTTCTTGTTCAGCTGCCGCAATGAGCGCGGTTCCCAAGGCAATGTAAGACTGCTTGGCAGCATGCTGGAAATTGACCTCGGGTCCTTTGGCTGGATAGTTCTTGAGCAACATTTGACGATAGGCCTCTGCACCTTCGTTGACAAAACCACGGACTTCATTGTTGTAGTCAAACATCATATTGATGCGCTCGGCGGTGTAGTCGCTCCAAGCGGCAAACACCAGAAGGTGTGAACCCTCTGTAATTTGCGCCTGGTTGTTGGCCGCCGCTTGAATTTTGGTGCGAACTTCTTTGTTGGTGACCAGAATGATTTCGTAGGGCTGCAAACCACTTGAAGTGGCAGTCATGCGAATGGCTTCCAAAATGCGCTGCACTTTGGCTTCAGGAACGACCTTGGTGGGGTCCATTTTTTTGGTGGCATAGCGCCAATTGAGGGCTTGAAGCAAATCCATGATGAAGTTTCCAATTTTTTTAAAACAACCTTCGAGTTTAAACCAAACGTGAATTTTTCTCTAACCAACACTCAACTTAGGATGTAGCGCTTATTTTCGGCTGATCCTGCGGTTAGGATTGGGCGATGTCGAATTGGATCCCCCTTATCGCAACGCTGTTCATTCAGGCCATGGTGGCGATGGCATTGCTCGCCTTGCCGGTCATGGCGCCAGTCGCTGCCAAAGCTTTGGACATTTCACCAAGCTTGGTGGGCATCTACATATCACTCACCTATGCGGGTGCGATGTTTGGAAGCCTCACTTCTGGTACAACGGTGAACCGCCTCGGACCCATTCGCGTCAGCCAACTGGGATTGTTGTTTTGTGCCTTGGGTTTGAGCTTGTGTGCAGTGCCCTCTTTGCCAGTGATTGCAATAGGCGCTCTTTTGATTGGTTTAGGTTACGGCCCCATCACGCCTGCCAGCTCCCAAATTCTGGCTCGCACGACCAAGCCTTCTCAAATGGCTTTGGTTTTCTCTATCAAACAATCTGGTGTTCCCTTGGGCGCCATGATGGCGGGTGCCGTCATTCCCACACTGATGATTAACATCGATTGGCAACTGAGTCTGATTGCAGTTGCCTTGGCCTGCTTGATTTTTGCCGCTTTGTCTCAGCCCTTGCGCCCTTCTTTGGATGATCAAAGACAAGCGGGCTTGCCTTTTGAATTAGGTACTCTGACAAGGCCAATTCGCATGGTATTGGGTCATCGCACTTTGGCCACCATGGCCACTTGCTCCTTCATGTTTTCAATGGTGCAACTTTCGCTGACAACTTACTTGGTCACCTACTTGCACGAGGATCTCAGCTACGGCATGGTCAGCGCGGGACTCTTGCTTTCAGTCACTCAAATTGGGGGCATTGGCGGCCGCATTGCATGGGGCCTCATTTCGGATCGATGGCTGGGGGCGCAAAAAACGCTCATGCTGCTGGCATGCTTGATGGCATTGAGCGCACTGGTCACTGCCCTCTTCCTGCCTCAATTGCCTCTTTGGGCCATTTGGATCACCTTGGTCGTCTTTGGTGCATCTGCCATTGGATGGAATGGTGTTTATTTGGCGGAGGTAGCACGCCAAGCACCCGAAGGCCAAGCCGGAGTCGCCACAGGTGGCACCTTGACATTCACATTTTTGGGGGCGGTCATTGGCGCGCCTATCTTCGGCATGCTGTCTTCCTTGTTTGGCACTTACCAAGCAGGCTTTTTGGCCTTGGTTGTTACCTCAAGTCTGTGCGCTGGCGTGCTATTTAGATTGAAAAGCACGCCACGCTTGTCTAGCCCCGCATAAGGGCAACCGCTTTTTCGGCAATCATGAAGGTGGGCGCATTGGTGTTGCCAGTCACCAGCTGGGGCATCACTGATGCATCAATGACTCGCAATGATGACAAACCATGCACTCGGAGTTCAGAGTCGACCACGGCCAGGGGATCTTGCACAGGTCCCATTTTGCAAGTGCCGACTGGGTGGTACTCAGTATCCGAATGGTCTTTTAAAAAATCTCGAATTTGGCCAGGTTGGTTGTGATCGACCGAATACAGCATCTCACCCCGATAGGCGTTTAAACCGGCCGATGCCATGACCCTCAGCCCCAATTGAGTAGCCGTCACAAGCGTCTCAAGATCATCAGGGTGTTTGAAAAACGCTGGGTCAATGAGCGGCTTGTCCATGGGATTGCGACTTGCCAAAGTAACCGTGCCACGGCTCTTGGGGCGCATGAGAGTGACATGCAAGGTATAGCCATGCCCAAGATGCAATTTGCGCGCGTGGTCATCGACAATGCTTGTGCAAAGTGCCAATTGAATATTGGGATGCGCTGTATTGCCCTCGGTAGACACAAAGCCTTGTGTTTCCGACACATTGGAAGTGATCCATCCTGTGCGCTTGGATCGCCACTCCAAGATGGACTTGACCAAGTTCAAAGCGCCCTTCAATGAAAAGCCCATGGCCTCATTGATTTTCGAAGTTTTATAAATCAAGACCGTGGTGATGTGGTCTTGTAAATTTTGCCCAACCCCTGGCAATGCGTGCACCAACGGAATGTCCAAATCTTTCAGATGGTCTGCAGGCCCCACACCAGACAACATGAGCAACTGGGGGGATCCGAAAGCACCTCCAGACACAATGACTTCTTTGCGTGCACGAACTTCGTGTGTCACGCCATTGCCGATGTACTTTACCCCAATGGCGCGCTTGCCTTCAAACATGATTTGCGAGGCATGCGCTTGCGAGATGACATGCAGGTTGGCCTGATGGCGATGCGGGTCTAGGTATGCACGGGCAGCATTCCAACGCTCTCCGCCTTTTTGAGTGACTTGAGCAGGCGAAACGCCAAATTGTTGCGCCCCGTTGTAATCTGGATTGAAAGGAATACCCTGCTCATTGCAAGCTTGAATAAATGCTTGATTGAGAGGGCTGGGACTTCTCAAATAGCAAACATTGACTGGCCCATTGACGCCGCGGTAAGCATTTTCACCAAAGCACTCGTTGTGTTCCGATTTTTTAAAATAGGGCAACACCTCTTGGTAGGACCAGCCCTGGTTGCCAAGCGCAGACCAGTTGTCATAGTCAAGCGGATTGCCGCGTGTGTAAACCATGGCATTGACAGAAGAACTGCCGCCCATCACTTTGCCCCGGGGTTGAAAACCTTTTCTGCCATTGAAGCCAGTTTGTGGCACGGTTTCATAACCCCAACTGTTGATATTCAATGAGGCTGTGGCAGCAAATCCGAGGGGGGCTTTGACAAACACAGAATCGTCTGGGCCACCTGCCTCGAGCAAGCACACGGATGTATTCAAATCTTCCGACAGTCTGCCGGCAACACAACAGCCTGCTGAGCCGCCACCCACAATCACATAATCAAATTCTTGCTGATTCACCACAATCACCTTGCATTTCTCGGCGAAAACAGACCGCCTTGAGCTGTTTATAAGTGAATCAAATGCAAGCGCCTAGGGGTAATACCCTGTTCATTTCACAGGCAAACGCCATACTTGTGTCGTTCTGTCACATGGTACGACTCCCTTGAACCCTGCTGTCCATCATCTTCCGCAGCAAAGCCAGCCTTATGTCGATCGAAAACGATGGGCCTGGTTGCTTTCAGTCATTGGCCCTGCTATTTCAATGGTCGGCACCTTGGCCGTTTCTGTCTTCGGCGTTGGCACATGGATCTTGTTTTCCCCATTGGTTTTCTTCTACGTTTTGGTTCCCCTGTTAGACTTTTTAATTGGCGAGGACACCAATAATCCGCCAGAGTCTAGTATTGCGGCATTAGAAGTCGATCCCTATTACCGTTGGATCACTTACGCCACCATTCCTGTTTTGTGGGTTTCGGTTGTTTTCAATTGCATCTTCCTTTGCTCTTTCTCATTGAGCGCCATGGAATGGATTGCCACCGTCATTGTCACCGGTTCCGTTTTAGGATTTGGTTTGAATGTCAGCCACGAACTCGGCCACAAACTGCAAAAAATGCCTCGAAAAATTGCACTGTTCAATACAGCCCTGGGCGTTTACGGCCACTTCTCCATCGAACACAACCGTGGTCATCACCGGCATGTCAGTACCCCCGAAGATCTTGCATCTTCCAAAATGGGTGAGAACATTTACCAATTTGCTTGCAGAGAAATTCCAGGTGGTGCGTTCAGGGCATGGCAACTGGAATCCGATCGACTTCATCGTCAAAACAAATCTAGTTGGCACTTTGAAAATGAAATCCTTCAGGCTCTTTGCCTCAGCATTTTGGTCCACGGCACTCTGATTGGTTTTTATGGCATCGAGATGCTCATGGTTTTGGTGCCCTTGGTCTTGTGGGGTGCTTTTCAACTAACGTCTGCCAACTATGTGGAGCATTACGGCATCCAAAGATTGAAAACAGCTCAAGGCAACTATGAAAGCTGTCAACCGCATCATTCTTGGAACAGCAATCACTTGGTTTCTAACTTGGTGTTGTTTCAACTTCAGCGGCACTCCGATCACCACGCCTATCCTGGTCGAAGCTATCAATCGCTTAGAGACTTCCCCCAACTCCCTAGGTTGCCATCAGGTTATTTTGGGATGTTTTTCTTAGCCTACTTGCCACCACTTTGGTTTCGAGTGATGGACCCCCTGTTGGTCAAAACACTCGAGGGCGATGTTTCGCGCATCAACTTTCTGCCAAGCGCCAAAAATCGTCTGGCCCAAAAGTATGGCCTTTTGCCTAGTTCAATTGTGTCGCCATCTAAATTGGCGAATTAATTGTTAGCACCCATAGCAACTTGGAGATCAGATTCCCCCAGCTTTGCATGATTGGCCAAAATCGGCACCAGACACAGCAAGGCGTCCCTCAGGGTTGTGGCTGACATGCTCGACAAAGTTGAGCCAGAACGTTTTGCAGCCTGGCTCGGCAGCAAGGGCACATGAATAAATCCACTGGCTACTTTTTGATCTTTCAAGGCATGTTGCAGGCCGTAAAAAACTTGATTGCACACAAAAGTGCCTGCCGTTTGTGAGACAGAGGCTGGGTACCCATTGGACTTCAGTGTTGCCACCATTTTTTTAATGGGCAGCGTTGAAAAATAAGCAGCAGGACCGCCTTGAACCACCGCAACATCAATTGGCTGTGCGCCTTCATTGTCCGGAATTCTGGCGTCGCAAACGTTGATGGCCACTCGCTCAATCGACACATCACTTCGACCATCGGCTTGCCCCAAGGCAATCACCATTTGGGGCTGATGTAATTTCAATGCATTCTCAAGGGCCTCGAGTGATTTAGAAAACACGCAAGGCAGTTGAACACTGACCAAATCACATTGGCTAACGCTCATGCCATGCATTAGCCGCGCTGCCTCCCAAGAGGGATTTTCTGTTTCACCCCCAAAGGGTTCAAAACCAGTGATGAGTATTTTCAATCTTGACTCCACAGCTTATTGATCAAATTAAAGCGCATTGTTTGCCACAGAATGTCGGTTCCACAATGCTCGGCGCCAGTAAACAGTCAGCGCCAAGGTCAGCATCAAACCGAGGGCTGAATACAGCCCGGCCGTATAGACATAGCCAATACTTTCAACCAAGGGGCCGCTGATCAACAGACCAATGGGCAAGCCCCAAATGGCCAACATGCGCATGCCCATGACTCGCCCATGAAATGCGGGTTCAGTGGCGCGCAACATGACGGCGGCCAAAGGTGTCATGCACAGACTTTGCACAAAACCGGCCAACATCAAAATGAACATGCCAAAGTACAAATTTTGGGTGAACGCGAATACAAGATCCAACAAGAACCAGGCACTTGAAGCGACGATCATGGTTTGAGAAGCGCGAAGTTTGAATTTGTGCGAACTCAAAGTGAGAGAAGCCAGCAAGCCACCAAACGCAAAACTCGCTCCCAAAAAACCAAGCCCTGTCTGATTCGTCAGGAAAATATTTTTGGCTGCATAAGGCAACAAGCCTAATGAAAAGGGAAACGCCAACAAGTTCACCAAAAATGCCACGGCCATTGCACCCATGAGAATCGGTTTGTGCCAAACATAGGTGAATGCTGATTTCAAGTCTTCCAGCGGACTGGCCAAAGCAACAACACCTGGCGCTGGTTGAACATTGTCAACACCTCTTGAAAGCCAAAAGCTAATCACATACAAGAAAGTCACTACTAGGTAAGCAGATGTCATACCCAGAAAAGCCACAATACCTGCGCCCGCCAATGCGCCGGCAATCCTGGCTGAATCCGAGGTCATCCTGGAAATTCCAAGCGCGGCCATGAGTTGTTCTGGCGGCAACGTTTTGGCAATCAAAGCATTGCGCATCATTTGATCTGAGGGCCTGATCATGCCCACAATGGCAGACAGAATAAGCACCCGCTCTGGTGTCAGTGCTTCAAAATAGGAAAGCAACATGATGGCAAAAGCCATCATGGCGTAGATGGCTCGCGTAGACCACAGCATTCGCCTGTAGCCCATGCGATCACACACCACACCAAAAATGGGGGCCACCAAAGAACCTAAATATTGCAAGGCGCCATACAACACCAGCATCAAAACAGAGCCAGAGGCAGACAAGATGTACCAACCCAACAGGATGGTCTCCATTTCAAAAGCCCAAGAGGTGGCCAGATCAGCGGGCCACTGAAATCTGAAGCTTTTGACGCGAAAAGAATCACGCCAATTCAATTGCGCTGGCGTTGAAGAATTTGTCATCTCATTTCATTTTAGGCATAAGTTGACGAAGCACTGGCCGATCAATGACCCGCATATAGGGTTAGTACTTATCAGCTGCTTGCCATGAAGCACTAGCATCGTCGCAAAGGAAAATCGAAATGGCTCTCAAACTCAATTTATCTCGCACTCTAAATAGCAAGCTCAAGCGCCTGTTGGTTCTTGGCAGCATCCTGCCTATGTTGGCTTTTGCCCAAGCTTGGCCCACCAAGCAGCCCATCAAATTGGTAGCTGTATTTCCACCTGGCGGCTCAGTCGATCAGGTTTCGCGCATCATTGCACCCGTTTTGTCGCAGCAACTGGGGCAAAGTGTCATTGTTGAAAACAGAGGTGGCGCTTCTGGCGTGATTGGCACTGCTGCTGTTTTGTCTGCACCCGCAGATGGTTATACGTTTGCTGTTGTGTTTGACACGCATGGCGTCAATCAAAGCCTGATGCCCAACATGCCTTACGACAGCAAAAGAGACTTGGTGCCCTTGATTTTGGTGGGCACATCGGCCATGGTTCTGACTTCCAACGTGGGCAATGAATACAAAACATTTGCCGATGTCGTGGCTGCTGCAAAAGCCAAAAAGAATGTTTCCTTTGGCACCATTGGCAATGGCAGCTTGGGTCACTTGGCCATGGCCTTGCTTGGTAAAAATGCCAACCTAGAGTTCAACCACATTCCCTACAAGGGAGGTGGGCCACTCATGACCGATGCTGTTGCGGGGCACGTGCCATTGGCAATGGGCACTGTGTTCTTGAGCAAGCCCCACATTGACAACAAACGCATTCGTCCCTTGGCTGTGACCTCATTGAAACGGGTACCCGAGTTTCCAGAAATACCAACCATCGCCGAGGCTGGATTTCCAGGATTTGAAGCGCCTGCTTGGTGGGCTCTGTTGGCCTCAAGCAAAACGCCACCCGACATCGTCAAGCGCATGAATGACGAATTGAACAAGGTTTTGCAAAATCCTGAAGTGGCTCAAAAACTCAGCGCACAAGGCATTGAGCTATCGGGCGGCAGTGTCGAGAAAGCCAAGAGCTTCATTGACAAACAAATTGACACATGGGCCAAAGTGGTTCGTGACAATGGCATCAAGCCCGATTGAAATGAGTCTCTTTAAAGAGGCCTGAACGACCTCTTCAAAGACTTATTCTTCGGGTGAAACTTCAAGCGCAACCAGCAGTCTGGCCACCATGTTGTAAGCCGCAATGGCGGTGGTCAGCTCGACAATTTCCGTGTTGTTCAGTTGGGTTTGCAATTGCTTGAACAACCCGGCGTCTACTTTCACGTTCAAGGTCATTTGGGCGGCATACTGCACCACCCACCTTGACATGAGGTCTAGGGCTTCATCTTGAACACCCTTGTCTGGCGCATTGGCTACCGCTCTATTTAAGCCATCCAACTCAGCTTGTGTGCCACCTGCTTTGAGGTAGTCGGGGGCATGGTGGTGGTACTCATAATGCGCACCTGTGAGGAGCGCTACCGTGCAAATACCAAGCTCGCACAATTTGCGAGATGCAGACAAACCCGTTCTGACATTGCGCATGTAAACATTCCAACCGGATGCAACGGGATAGCTCCACAACAGTGCTTTGTCAATATTCAGTAGCTCCCCGCCTCTGCGAGCCAAAATGGTATCCACCAATTCTTGTGGTTGACTAAGTTGCTCTGGGGTCCAGTCTGGGATGCGCATAGGAAAGTCCTTGTCTGTTTATCGGTAAAAGGCTTCTACTTTGCCCTTGAGTTTCATCAGCAAAGGGTTGCCTTTGCGATCGAGGGCCTTGCCTGCTGGCACTTTGATCCAGGATTCACTGATGCAGTATTCCTCAACATCCGTTCTTTCTTTGCCATTGAAACGAATGCCAATTTCGAATTCAAAAATGGCTGCATTGTAAAAAGGACTTTTTGCGTCAATCGACAGATGGTCTGGCAATTCGGGGCGTGAATTTGTGTCGCTCATAGATGTGCAATTTGTAAAAGCCTAGATAACTGCAATTCTCTCGCAATTAACAGTCATTTCAAGATTTGGCTTCCAAAGAGCAATTTCGCCTTGAATGGCTTTGATCCTTCAAAATTTGGTCTGACCAATTAGGGTATCTTTGGATAAGAAACCAAGCCCAACAGTGTGATACTTATTTCCAATTCGACTAGTTTGAGCCTGCGGCGTCAATGCAGGTCAGTTTTTTCAGGGATTTTCTAATGGCCAGTGTATCGATCCGATCCGTCAAAAAGAATTTTGGCGATGTTCCAATCCTTCACGGTGTTGACATTGAAATTGAAGACGGCTCTTTCACCGTATTGGTTGGTCCCTCGGGCTGCGGCAAGTCAACTTTGCTGCGCATGATTGCTGGGCTTGAAGAAGTTAACAGTGGCCAAATTAACATTGGCAGCCGCCAAGTTAACGATCTCCCACCTAAAGAGCGCGATATCGCCATGGTTTTCCAAAACTATGCGCTTTACCCCCACATGACCGTTGGCGAGAACATGGCCTTCTCGCTCACATTGGCCAAAAGACCCCAAGCTGAAATCGACACCAAAGTGGCCCGCGCTGCCGATATTTTGGCGCTTGGATCGCTCCTCGATCGCTACCCACGTCAGTTATCAGGGGGGCAGCGTCAGCGTGTGGCCATGGGCCGTGCCATTGTTCGCGACCCCCAAGTCTTTTTGTTTGACGAACCTCTCTCCAACCTTGACGCCAAGTTGCGCGTAGCCATGCGCAGCGAAATCAAAGAGTTGCACCAGCGTTTGAAAACCACATCCATTTATGTCACGCACGACCAAATTGAAGCCATGACCATGGGCGATCAAATTGTGGTCATGCGCGATGGTCGCATCGAACAAACGGGCTCACCACTCGATCTTTACGACATGCCCGCGAATCAATTTGTGGCAGGCTTCATTGGTTCGCCCGCCATGAATTTTTTACCCGGCAAATTGTTGTTCAATGGTGGGCAATGTCAAGTTGAATTGCACGATGGCCTCAAGCTGGATCTGCCAAGTCCCGTTCAAGGACAAAATGGGCAGCCAGTTATATTTGGCACCCGACCAGAGCACCTCACCTTGGTCAACGGCAGTGGCATCTCAGCTCAAGTGTCTGTTTTAGAACCCACCGGTATGGATACCTTTGTTGCCTGCAGGCACGAAGGCGTTGAGTTCTCTGCGGTTTTCCGCGAACGTCACGAATTTCAATTAGGCAGCACCATCAACCTTCAGCCCGATATGTCGCGTTCACACGTATTTGACGCAGCATCGGGCAACAGACTTGCCGCCTAATACTTGAAAATTTTTTTAACCATTTTTCTCGTCGCTAACCCACTCAAAACAGGAGACTTATCATGACAAAACTGAATCGTCGCGACTTCCTCGAAAGCTCAGCCGGTGCTGCGGCAGCTTCAACCACCCTCGGCATGGGCGCTATGGCGGTCAGCCCAGCGGTGCAGGCTCAAAACCTCAGCTTCAAACCTGAAAAAGGTGCCAAGCTGCGCGTCTTGCGCTGGAGCCGATTTGTGCAAGGCGACATTGACGCCTACATGGCCAACGTGAAGAAATTCACTGCAGCCACTGGAGTTGAAGTCCGGGTCGACAACGAAGGTTGGGAAGACGTCCGCCCCAAGGCAGCTGTGGCTGCCAACACAGGCGCAGGTCCTGACATTATTTTGTCAACCAACGACGATGCCAATTTGTACCCAGAGAAGTTACTCGACGTCACAGATCTGTGCGAGTACTTGGGCAAAAAATACGGCGGCTTCTTCCCTTCATGCAATGCTTACTTAAAGCCCGATGGCAAAAGATGGATTGGCGTT
>CANKOT010000070.1 GCA_947484245.1 Comamonadaceae bacterium | reverse complement strand
GGCGCCATTTTTCGCACAGGCGATGTGACCGATTTAAATTCTCTAACCCAAGATGGTTTTGCAGGTGAGCACTTTGACACACTCATGTCTTGTTTGGCCTCTCGCACCGGCAACCCCAAAGATGCTTGGGCCATTGACCATGCAGCACACATGTTGGCCTTGAACGTGGCGCAGGCCTCAGGTGTGAAACACTTTGTGTTGCTGTCGGCCATTTGCGTGCAAAAACCTTTGCTCACCTTTCAACATGCCAAACTGGCTTTCGAAGACGCTTTGGTGAAATCGGGCATGCGTTATGCCATCGTCAGGCCCACCGCATTTTTCAAATCGCTTTGCGGCCAAATAGACCGGGTTCGCAAGGGCAAACCATTTTTGCTGTTTGGCGATGGCCAACTTACCGCCTGCAAGCCCATCAGTGACCAAGATCTGGGCAACTATTTGGCGCAATGTGTGAGCGACCCCACACTGCACAATCGCATTCTGCCCATCGGGGGACCCGGCCCTGCCATCACGCCTTTGCAGCAAGGCGAATACCTTTTCTCATTGCTCGGCAAAACGCCCAAGTTCAGCCACGTACCAGTCAAAATGATGGATGTCATCATCGGCACTTTGTCTTTGTTGGGTCACCTCATTCCAACCTTGGCCAACAAAGCTGAATTGGCCCGCATAGGCCGTTACTACGCCACCGAATCGATGTTGGTCTGGGATGAGACCAAAGGCCGCTACGATGCAGATGCCACCCCTTCCACGGGACAAGACACGCTCTGGCATTGCTACCAAGCCTTGGTCAGCGGCACAGCGTCCTTAGAACGCGGCGATCATGCGGTTTTTTAAAGTCAAAGCATCATGGCTTGATCGTCAGTAACTGAGCATCCAAGAATTGCTTCACTACGGCCAGACCTTTTTCTGCTTGCTCTTCTTGCAACAAGTGCCCTAGATTGGGAACCACGATGGTGGTCGAGTTTGACAAAATACCTGAATAGCTCTGAGCATTGGCACTTGGAATCATCTGGTCCTGCTCACCCCATAGGAGCAGGGTTGGCGCTTTGATGTTCTTCAGACGAGGCACAGGATCTGTGTAAATGGTTTGATTCGATCTGTCCAAAATAGCACCTCGCACGCCGGGAGCCCTCAGCATGTCGTAATAGCGATTCACCAAGGCCCCATTCAATGCTTTGACATCAACAAACGCCGGTTCAATTGATTTTTGAACAAAGTACTTGGGTAAAAAATATTGGATGACGCCCATGATGGCAGGCACTTCATAAGGCTTGCTGCCAATGTCTTTGGCTTCAGGAAAACCATCCGGGGCCATCAGTACCAAAGCTTGCACGCGGTCGGGCTGAGAGGCGGCCAAAGACCAAGCCATTTTCCCGCCCATCGAGTGGCCGATGACAGAGAACTTGTCCAAGCCTAGCTTGTCTGCAAAGTGGGTGAGTAAGGCAAGGTCGCTTTCCTCAGAATAATTCCGCGCAGGGCTGGCACCCGTCAGGCCGAACCCTGGCAAATCGAGCCTGATTACGCGATAGCTTGACTCTAACTTCAGTGACCATTCATCCCATGTTTGCAAGCTCGAACCAAAGCCATGCAACAACAACAAAGCTGGCGCATCCTTGGGCCCCGATTCTTTGTAGTGCAGCCTCAAGCCATCCACTTCCATCGTCTGAGGATTTGTGGCGGCATAACGCTGCTCCAGTTCAGCGCGGTCAAGATCGGGGGTCCAGAGGTTGAACAGGGCAATTGCCATCAAAGCAAGCCCTATGTCTATGTATGTTTTCAAAGGACGTGACATGTTTCAAGAAAGGGGTTTAATTTAACTAGAATTGACAAATCGTCAAGTTAAATTGACACTTTATGGATTCTAAAAAAATACATCCATCTGTATGGCAACTTTTTTACAAAATGACAGTTTTCTCCGAACCTGCTTAAGGCAAGCCACTGAATACACTCCGGTCGGGCTCATGCGGCAAGCCGGTCCAGCTCACATTTTTAATTTAGGACACGGTATTCATCAAAAGACGCCCCCAGAGCATGTCACAGCGCTAATTGAGGCCGTTCACAAATATTCTTCGCCATAATGATTAGCCTTGGTTAAAGCCATATGCCAGAAAAATCACAGCCCTACTTGCCCGTCGATGATACGCAGCGAATGGCTCTCCACAATGAGATTCACACTCGACCTTCTGCCAATTTCAAACTGCCCAGTCTGATTGTTTATGTCGCCGTTTTAAATTCGGGCGTGAATATTTCAGATGAATGCACGCATCTCCAACTTTTACCAGGCCACCAAAACCTAGGCACCGAGAAGATGAAGGGCAATTTCCTCCAGCTTCAATGTTCAGGCTACAAAGTGATTTGGGAACGGCATACCGAATTTACGCGCTACACCATTGTGCAGCCGCTACCCGCTCACGCAGGATGGGGCAGCCAGTTGCCAGAACTCACGTCCCATGTCGCCACAGGCAATGCTTGGCTTAGCCAAATTCCTGGCAGAACCATCACAGCCATTCATTTGGCCATGTTGAATGAAGGCATGGACGACGACGATGCATTTTTCAAGTCGAAGCAATGGCTAGGCGAGGGCACAGTCATTGGCTCCAAAATGGGCAGAACTTCAGAGAACCAGTCTCACTCGCATCTCATGACCAATCTCAGAATTGGTTGCGATGGGTTCGAACGCATCTTGGTCTTGGCCTCGCCACAAACCTCCGAAAACAGATCGGGGCGAATTGCGCAAAGACTGCTGGAACTCGAAACATACCGAATCATGTCTTTGCTGAGCTTGCCTGTCGCGAAAAAATTGGGGGCAAAGCTTGCACAGACCGAAATTCGCTTGGTCGATATTACCAACCGACTCGAGAAAAAAATTGATTCAGATGAACTCTTGCTCAACGACTTAGCAGGTCTGGCAGCAGAGGTAGAAAGCATCACAGCAGAAAACAGTTACAGATTTTCAGCAGCACGCGCCTACGATGGCATTGTGCTTAAGCGTATTTCAGAAATGCGAGAGCAACCCTTGTCTGGCATTCAAACTGTGGGTGAATTCATGCAGCGCCGACTTGCCCCTGCCATGGCCACCGTCAACGCAACGTCTGAAAGATTGGCCGCTTTGGCTCAGCGCTTGTCCAGAGCCAGTGCACTTTTGAGAACGCGAGTAGACATTGCAACGGAGGCGCACAATCAGGAACTGCTTGAAAAACTGACCAAAGGTCAGGCTATGCAATTGAGGCTTCAGTCCACCGTTGAAGGCTTGTCCATTGCCGCCATCAGCTATTACGTGGTCAGTCTGACCTTGTATCTTGGCAAAGCCATGAAAGCAGCAGGCTTGAACATCAACCCTGAAATGTTGGCGGGATTCAGCACACCCATTGTTTTGTTTGTTTCATGGAAATTGATTCAACGAATCCATCGCAGCTTGAAAGAACTTTGATTCTTTCATTTCTCAACCTCAAACCCCTTCAAATAAGCACAACATGACAACACCTTTTCCACTTAGTAGACCCCGTCGTTTGCGCCGCGATGACTTCAGCCGCCGCTTGGTTCGAGAACACGCATTGAGCGTGAACGATTTGATTTATCCGGTTTTTGTTTTAGAGGGCCAAAACAGGCGCGAGCCAGTGGCTTCTATGCCCGGCGTTGAACGCATGAGCCTCGACTTGTTGCTCAATGTGGCGCAAGAGTGCGTGAACTTGGGTATTCCTGTGATGGCGCTCTTTCCGGTGATCAGCAGCCACTTGAAAACACCCGACGGCAAAGAGGCAACCAACCCGCAGGGCCTCATACCCCACGTGGTTGCCACCCTTAAAAAGAATTTTCCCTCTTTGGGCATCATGACCGACATTGCGCTTGATCCCTACACCAGCCACGGCCAGGATGGTCTGCTCGATGAATCTGGCTACATCTTGAACGACATCACAGTAGAGGTTTTGAAGCAACAGGCACTCACTCACGCCGCAGCCGGCGTTGACATCGTGGCGCCCAGCGACATGATGGATGGCCGGATCGGTGCAATTCGTCAAGCGCTAGAAGATCAGGGCCACATTCACACTCGCATCATGGCTTACAGCGCCAAATATGCCAGTGCTTTTTATGGACCGTTTCGCGATGCTGTGGGCTCTGCTGCCAACCTTGGCAAGAGTGACAAAAAAACCTACCAAATGGACCCCGGCAATTCAGATGAAGCACTGCGAGAGGTGGCCTTGGACATTGCAGAAGGCGCCGACATGGTCATGGTCAAACCTGGCATGCCTTACTTGGACATTGTGCGCCGGGTCAAAGACGAATTCAAAGTACCCACCTTTGCCTATCAAGTGTCGGGTGAATATGCCATGCTCAAAGCGGCTGCGCAAAACGGATGGCTAGATCACGATGCTGTCATGATGGAAAGTTTGCTGGCTTTCAAACGCGCGGGTGCCGATGGCATCCTCACTTACTTCGCCATCGATGCCGCCAAAAAACTCAAAGCGACCCCTTAATTCTTGATCTTCTATGACCTCCAAAATCATCATTGCAACCCGTGAGAGTCGGCTGGCATTGTGGCAAGCCAACCATGTCAAGCAGCTGCTTGAGTCTCAAGGGCATGAAGTCTCCCTTTTAGGCATGACCACCATGGGGGATCAAATTCTGGATCAGCCGCTGAGCAAGGTGGGCGGCAAGGGCTTGTTTATCAAAGAGCTAGAGGTCGCCTTGGTAGAAGGCAAGGCGCACATTGCCGTTCATTCTTTGAAGGATGTGCCCATGGATTTGCCAGAGGGGTTTGAGCTGGCTTGCATTCTTGAGCGTGAAGATCCCCGCGATGCATGGGTTTCGCCTCATTTTGAAAGTCTGGAAAGTTTGCCGCCCGGCTCTGTTGTAGGCACTTCAAGTTTGCGGCGCACTGTGTTGCTACAAACTTTGCGACCTGACCTGCAAATTGCGGCACTGCGAGGCAACTTAGACACTCGCCTGAGAAAACTCGATGAAGGCCAATACGCTGGCATTGTGTTGGCCACAGCAGGCCTCAAACGACTGGGCTTGAAAGATCGAATTCGGCAATCGTTTTCATTAGAAACTATGATTCCAGCTGCAGGGCAAGGCGCCATTGGCATTGAAATTTGTGCCAATCGGCCTGAGCTTGCACACATCTTGTCCAAACTCAACGACCTTTCAACAGCCGTTCGCGTCTACGCAGAAAGAGGCGTTAGCCGCACCATGGGGGGCAGCTGCTCCATGCCCTTGGCAGCGCACGCCACACTCACTGGCAACACGCTTTCCATCCATGCAGCATGGGGCGACCCCCTTCAGCCTAAGGCAGCACTGATCCATGCAAAAGATCAATGCCATATTGATATCCATTCAGGTGATGTACTCTCGCAGGCCAGTCAGCTGGGTGTGATGGTTGCCAACAAACTGATTGATCAAGGCGCGATGAAAGCGGTACAGTCATGACATTCATTATAGGAATTTCATGAATCAGCCTACTGCTAGCCAAGCACTTGACAACCCGGTCACACGGGATGCGATGGCCAGTTTTTCCAAAGCTACCGACCCTCGCCTGGCTGAGGTCATGGGCTTGTTGGTCAAGCACTTGCACGCCTTTGTCGACGAGTCCAAATTAAGCAAAGCCGAATGGCTCAAGGGCCTCGAATTTCTCACTGCTGCCGCCCAAATCACTGACCATGAGCGCAATGAATTTAGCTTGTTCTCAGACATCATGGGTATCTCTTCCATGGTCGATGTGGTGTCTCAACCCGCCGGTGGAACGCCCAGCAGCGTGCTGGGTCCATTTCACAACCACGACTCACAAATCCAGCCCAATGGCTCTGACCTCACCAACGGCCAACCAGGTGAACGCGTTTGGTTGCATGGCCGTGTTTTGGACATTCATCAGAAATCCATTCCCAACGCACAAATCGATTTTTGGCAAAACGCAGACAACGGCTTGTATCCCGCGCAAGACTCTGCACAAGATCCACAAAATTTGCGCTGCAAAATTCACTGCGATGCGCAAGGCGGTTTTGATTTACTGACCATCCGCCCTCGCCCCTATACGGTACCCACAGACGGGCCCGTTGGTGCGCTCTTGGCAGCAAGCAACAGAGGCATTTGGCGTCCTGCGCATTTCCACATCATTGTGAGTGCGCCCGGCTATGTGGGGTTGGTCACCGAGCTCTTCCCCTCGGGTTCAGCCTACATTAACAACGATACCGTGTTTGGGGTCAGACCCGGCTTGATTGTGGATGTCAAAGATTGCCACAATCAAGATGTTGCCAAGAAATTTGGTTTAACCCAGCCATTCAAAGAAGTTGCGTTTGATTTTTCGTTGGTCCCACAATCGTCCACCACCTAAAGTGGTTTGAATTTTAAGGAGACATTTCCATGGTTCATTCTTTCAAAGTACTTTTGAGTTTGGCGCTGCTCGGCGGCGTGCACCTTTCTAGCTGGGCTCAAGCTGAGTGGCCCAAAGCCAAGCCCGTGACGCTCTTGGTGGCCTTTGCACCTGGTGCTTCCTCCGACATTGTGGCTCGGTCTTTGACGCAAAAACTCAATGAACTCACGGGTGGCAATTTCGTTGTTGAAAACAGAGGTGGCGCTGGCGGCAACATTGCGAGTGGTCAAGTGAAAAGAGCAGCGCCCGATGGCTACACCATCTTGGTTCACAGCGTGGCCTTTGCTGTCAATCCTTCGCTCTATGCCGATGCGGGCTACGACGCCCTGAAAGATTTTGTGCCTGTTGCCCTGGGTCCCAAAACGCCCAACATCTTCACGGTTAACCCCAGTGTGGCTGCCAAAACTTTGCCAGAGCTGGTGGAAGCTGCCAAGAAATCGCCCTTCAGTTATGCATCCTCCGGCATTGGAACCACCACCCACCTGTCGATGGAGCGCCTGAAAATGGCAGCCAAAGTTGATATTGTGCATGTGCCCTATCAGCCCGCTGCTGCCGTCAATGCGGTGGTGGCAGGCCATACACAAATAGCATCGACCTCCATGCCGCCTGCAGTGCCCATGATCAAATCGGGCAAGCTCAAAGCCATTGCAGTCACCAGTGCCACGCGCTCACCCTTGTTGCCCGATGTGCCGTCCATCACAGAATTTGGCTACAAAGAATTTGACGACTACACATGGTTCGGATTTTTTGCACCCGCTGGCACACCCGCCGACGTGGTGACCAAACTCAATGTTGCCCTCAATCGCGCCATGGCATCGCCTGAGATCATCGAGCGTTTTGGACAATTGGGCATGGCCAGCGCGCCCAACAACACCCTTGAGTTCAGCAATTTCTTAAAGGCCGAAGTACCGAAGTGGGCTGCCGTGGTGAAAAGCTCTGGCGCCAAAGCCGACTGAGCGTCACACGCTCACTCACCAAAGTTAAGTGGCAAGCCCACGTAGTTTTCAGCCATGGTGCGTGAGCCTGCTTCGCTGTTGATGAGGTAGTTGAGTTCTGCTTCCTGGAAGCGCTGCCCCATTTCGCCTTCATCGGGAAAGCGGTGCATCAAGCTGGTGAACCACCAAGAGAAGCGCTCTGCACGCCAAATGCGCGCCAAGCAGCGCGTGGAATAGTGATCGATGCCGGCGTGCGATTTTTCAACACAGGCTTCAATGAGTGCATCCGACAAATACTTCACATCGGTGGCCGCCAAGTTCAAGCCTTTGGCCCCTGTGGGCGGCACGATGTGCGCCGCATCGCCTGCCAAGAACATCGTCCCAAAGCGCATAGGCTCTGTCACAAAACTGCGCAAAGGAGCAATGCTTTTTTCAATGCTGGGGCCAGTGACCAAATGTGCGCTGGCTTCGGGGTCGAGTCGAAGACGCAACTCTTGCCAGAAGGCATCGTCAGACCAGTGCTCTACCTTGTCGGTTAAGGGTACTTGCAAGTAATAGCGGCTGCGGACGGTGCTGCGCTGTGAGCACAGCGCAAAACCGCGATGGCTGTTGGCATAAATGAGTTCATGGTGCACTGGGGGCGTGTCAGACAACACACCCAACCATCCAAAGGGATAGACTTTTTCAAATTCTTGAATCGATTTGCTTGGCACACTGGTTCGGCAAACACCATGAAAGCCATCGCAACCAGCAATGAAATCGCATGTCAGTATGAAGCGATTACCATCTTTTTCGTATGACACGCTTGGGTTCGCAGTGTCAAAATCGTGAATTGTCACGTCACTGGCTTCATAGATGGTGGTCAATCCTGCAGCTTTGCGAGCATCCATCAAATCTTTGGTCACTTCTGTCTGGCCATAGACCATCACCTTTTGCCCACCCGTTAGCGCATCCAAATCAATCCGGTGCCGCTCACCCTTGAACAACAAGTCAAACCCGGTGTGAACCAAGCCTTCTTTGTGCAAACGTTGATCGACGCCAGCTTGGGCCAACACATCCAAAGTGACTTGTTCTAGAACACCGGCCCGAATTCGACCCAAAACATACTCGGGGCTTTGACGCTCCACAATGACAGCATCCACGCCCGCCTTGTACAAGAGTTGCCCCAGCAACAAGCCCGAAGGGCCGGCACCCACAATGACCACTTGAGTTCGCATCGCATTTTTCCTTGATTGATTCTTTTCTAAGCTTAAGTCTTGTGAAATTTAACGCAAGCCGAGATTGTCAGCTCTGCACGATGAGTAGAATACACGCACGATCATCGTGCAATTGATGGAACCCCAGAACATGAACCCCTCCGATTGGATTGAAGGCATTGCCCGAGGTATGGCGGTTTTAGAGTGTTTTGACACAGACCGGCAGCGCCTCAATGCCACCCTCACTGCAGAGCGCACAGGCCTCAGCCGTGCCACGGCCAGAAGGCACTTGCTCACCTTGGCGCACTTGGGCTACTTGGAAACCGATGGCCAGTACTACTGGCTTTCCGCCAAGGTGCTCGGCTTCACTGGCAGCTACTTATCAGGGGCAAGATTGCCGCGCTCTGTGCAGCCTAGCCTGCATCAGTTGAGTGCAGCCACTCGCTTGTCTTGCTCCGTCGCCGTTTTGCAAAAAGATGCCGTCATGATTGTGGCTCGCGGCATCTGGCAAGCTGCCGACTCAAATGCCAAAGCCAATTCAATGGTCTTGGCTTATGGCCTGCACGTAGGCACCAGGTTGCCCGCACATGCCACCTCAACAGGGCAAGTTTTATTGGCAAATTTATCGAGCGATGCGCTTGATGCTTGGCTAGAAGAAAACACTTTGAGCCGCCTCACAGCACACACAGTGACCCAAGCCAAAGTGTTTCGGCAAAAACTAAAACGAATTGCCAAACAAGATTATGGCTATGCCGAACAAGAGCACGAGCTAGGGGTTGATGCACTGGCGGTGCCCCTGCGCAATGAACGGGGTGAGACCATTGCTGCGCTCAACTTGGTTCGCTCGGGCGCAGGTTTGGATGCACCTCATTTGGCCAATGAGTGGCTATCCTTGTTGCAGCAAACAGCTCAGAGCTTGAGGCTGCTCATTTAAAGTGAGTTGCCGCAAACAAGCTCAAGTTATTTTCCGGCAACGGCAACCAGTTCAACTTCAAATTGAAGTGTGGCATTGGGTGGAATAACACCGCCCGCACCACGTGAGCCATAGGCAATGGCGGGCGGGCAAGTGAGCTTGGCCTTGCCACCCACTTTCATGAGTTGCACGCCTTCAGTCCAACAGGGAATCACACCATTCAAAGGAAATTCAATGCTTTGATTGCGCTTGTACGAACTGTCAAATTCCTTACCGTCTGGAAAAGTGCCGCGGTAGTGCACTCTGACTTTGTCTGTGGCCATGGGGCTGATGCCTTGGCCGTCTTGCAAAGACCGAAACACCAAACCTGAGGCTGTGACTTTGGCACCAGGTTCTTTGGCAGCGGTTTGTGCAAAATCGTTTTGCGCCAAAGCAGAAGAAATTGCGAATGTACACAGGCCAAGTGCAATCAAAGAGCGTAGAGTTGTTTTCAAGATGTTTCTCACTTTTAAGTCAATGGGTTAATTACTTTACCCGCATCCACCAATCGAACGCGGTGATCGACATAGTAGCCGCCGTATTCGGTGTACTTTAGAACGGCGCATTGGCAGGTCTTGCAGGCGTAAACATCGCAACGGTTGTAGGGGAAATAGGCCAGCGATCATCATCCACACTCTCCCAGCCCCGACATATTTTCAGGGCGCAGTTGCACTGACTGGGCTCATGGGTTGCGGGTTTTTTCAGTTCGTTCGAAGTGAGCAAGGGTTTTGAAGCAGAAGTCATGGATACACTATTATTGCGGAAAGAATCTTGCGGTCGCTATTTTTGAAAATCACATCGGTTTTATGTCACACCTACCAACACCCGAACTCAAATTCTTTGCCGATCTATCGGTGCAAGTCGACAAGCCCATCGAAGTGGGCCAAACACTTCACGGCAAGCGGCGAGTCATCCCTATTTTGGGTGGTTCTGCAACTGGCAATGGCTGGACTGCACGCGTGTTGCCTGGCGGTGCAGATTTTCAGCTCATTGTGAATGCGCAAATGGCTGAACTGGATGCGCGCTATGCTTTAGAAACCGATGCAGGCGACTTGATTTATGTGCAAAACAGCGCCATTCGCACGGCCTCACCCGATGTCATGGCCAAGCTTCTAAAAGGCGAAGTAGTCAACCCAGAATCGGTTTACTTTCGTTGCATGCCGCGATTTGAAACTTCATCTTCAGCGCTTGGCTGGATCAGTGAACGCATGTTCATTGGCACCGGCGCCAGACACCCGGATCGGGTGGTGATGCGATTCTTTGAAGTGAACTGATTACTGCGCCAATCAATCAAAGCGCCACGCAACACAAAAAAAACCCCGACCGCAAAATGCGATCGGGGGTTTTTTATTAGAAGGACTTAAGTCTGCAATTTTGAATCTTGCAAACTTTGTAGCCTTAGTGCATTGCCGTACCTTGTGAGGTAGAACCGTCAAAGCTAGGGAAGCGCACGTTCTCTACGAGGTCCTGAACTTCTTGGTCGGGTGCCTTGGTGAGCAGCGACACAATGATGATCACTGCAAAGCCCAGTGGCACGCCAAAGATACCAGCAGAGATAGGCGCAATGTCCCACCATGTGTTGGCCTTCAGAATTTCAGGTGTCAGTGAACCATTGTGGAACAAGCCGTACATCCAAGGATGTGTCTTGGCCATGTAATAGAACGAAATGCCCAAACCAGCCATCATGCCCAGAGAGGCGCCCCACTTGTTGGCACGCTTCCAGAAGATGCCAAGGGTCAACGCTGGGAAGAAGGCTGCCGCAGCAAACGAGAAAGCCGCAGACACCAAGAACAGAATGTCAGCCATCTTCAAGGATGCAACATAAGCAGCAGCCAAAGCAACGAACACCAAAATCACTTTGGAGAGCGCTACACGGCGGCTGGCCGATGCATTGGGGTCAATCACTTTGTAGTACAGGTCGTGCGACAAAGCATTGGCAATGGTCAGCAGCAGGCCGTCAGCTGTAGACAAAGCCGCAGCCAAACCACCGGCCGCAACCAAACCAGAAATCACGAACGGCAAGCCGCCAATTTCAGGGGTGGCCAACACCACAATGTCACCGCCCAAGCGGATTTCTGCCAACTGCAAGATGCCATCTTTGTTGATGTCAGTCACGGACATCAAAGTGGGGTCCACCACATTCCAGCGCGCAATCCATCCCGGCAACTGATCCATCGGCGTACCGACCAACAGCGTGTAGATGTCGAACTTCACCAACACAGCCAAAGCAGGCGCCGTGAAGTACAGCAGCGAAATGAAGAACAAAGACCATGCCACTGACTCACGTGCTTCACGCACCGAGGGAACGGTGTAGAAGCGCATCAGAATGTGCGGCAAAGCGGCCGTACCAATCATCAAACAAAACACCAACGCCAAGAAGTTCTTGCGAGAGATATCTCTGGCAGCGTCATCTTTGCCAGGGAATGGCTCTGCATGACGCAAGGGTGGCGCTGCACGAGCCGTATTGGTCGTGCGGGCAGCGGTGTAAGCCGCCTTGGCAGCAGCTTCATCTTTGGGCAAAGCAGCCACAGCAGCTGTAGCCGCCTTGATTTCAGCTTCTGGTGCGTTAGCAGCTTTCAGTTCTTCCAGCTTTTTGGTAGCGGCTTCTTTGTCAGCTGCAAAGGCTGCAGGAACATCTTTCAGTTTTTCAGCGGCTGCATCAGCGCGAGCT
>CANKOT010000069.1 GCA_947484245.1 Comamonadaceae bacterium | reverse complement strand
CATGGCCTGCGGATGCTCGTAGCATCATGCGTGAAAATGCGCGTCAGTTGGCTGGTACGCTTGAAAAGGTCTTGGCCAAACCCAGCTTGAGCAAAACCACGCGTGCGCATTATGCAGACGCACTGGACTCACTCAATGTCACATTAAAAGCGTCTGTGCAGCGGGCTTCGCCTTAAACAGCCAAGCGGGGCGGTAGGTCACTGCCCCGCAACCTAGGCAATGAAGTTCAAGGCCCAGGCCCAACCGTTACAACAATTGCCTTACTGACTGCCAGCATGGCCGGCGCACCGTTGCTGGCCAAATAAATGTCAATGTAGTTGGTAATATAAGTGTTGTATGCAAACGCGTCTGTGACACCTTGTTTTGTCCAATCGCCAGTTTGAAGGTTCAGAGTATCGTTGCTTGTACCTTTGACATACATTTGCGAGAAGGCGTCATACGTTGTGATTCGGTTTGCCCAGCCTGATTCGCTGCTAGTGCCGTTGCCGAATCCTTCTGCAGACATCCAGTTTGAAGAACTGGTGTCTAGCACGTCGCTGACACGCAATTTCAATGTATTTGAGTCATGACTAAATTTGTAAGTTGTCAGGTAAAAACGGTTGGCTGAGTGTGCCAATTGTCTAAACAGCCCGTGAAGGTACTTCAATAGTGCACACATTAACTCGAACTCAATTGATACGGGTTTTGGATGGTGGTCCTCTTTGACGAATACTTCAGTCTTTAGCGCCCAATGCCAATGCGTTCTCTCGGCTTTGCGTGTTGCTTGACTCGGTCCGTGCAAATTCAACTTGCTGTGTGGGCCATCCTTGCATGTGCTTTTCAGCAATACCTGCCAGCGCTTCAATCCATTGGCTTGATTCGTTCAGACAAGGGATGTAGTGAAATGACTTGCCACCAGCATGCAGGAATGCTTCACGTCCTTCCATGCTAATTTCTTCAAGAGTCTCCAAGCAGTCGCCGGTAAATCCTGGGCAGATGACATCTACACTTTGAGTGCCGCTTTTGGCCAGTTCAATGAGTGTGGGTTCGGTATACGGTTCAAGCCACTTGGCTTTGCCAAACCTAGATTGAAAAGTCACGGTGTATTGGTCTTTGGTGAGGCCCAGTTTTTCAGCCACCAATCGCCCCGTTTTATAACACTCGCAATGGTAGGGATCACCCAACTGCAGTGTTCGCTCTGGAACCCCATGAAAACTCATGATCAACTTTTCAGAGCGTCCGTTTTCATGCCAATGTGTTTGAATGCTTTCGGCCAAGGCCTGAATGTAACCATCGTTGTCATGATAGTGATTCACGAATCGGAACTCGGGCAGGTTGCGTGTTTGAAGACTCCATCGAAAGACACCATCTAATACGGGCGCCGTGGTGGTGGCACTGTATTGCGGATAGGCGGGTAAAACCAAAATGCGCGTGACGCCCTCAAGTCGAAGGGCATCCAGCTGGGATGCAATGCTGGGTTGACCATAGGTCATGGCGTATTTGACCAGCACTTGATGGCCACGTCTTTGAAGCGCTTCTGACATGCCCTGGGCTTGCTTATCGGTCCACACGCGCAAGGGCGAACCTTCCTGGGTCCAAATACTGGCGTACTTTGCCGCCGACTTCGCCGGTCGGATGCGCAAAATAATGCCGTGCAAAATGAGCCACCAGATGGGTTTGGGGATTTCGACAACGCGTGAGTCGCCTAAAAATTGAGCCAAATAACGACGCAGGGCAGGCGCAGTGGGCTCGTCGGGCGTTCCCAAATTGCAGTAGAGCACTGCCGTCTTGGCGCTTTGACCATGTTGATAAGGGGGTTCTTTTTGAAATGCCATGCGTTATTCTCTCATTTACCATGATCAACTTTTCAAAAATTAGGGCGGTATCACTCGATTTAGACGACACTTTGTGGCCTGTTTGGCCCACCATAGGTCGCGCCGAGGAAACGCTTGCGCAATGGCTGGCTGAAAATGCCCCCCAAACAGTCCCCCTCTGCGCCATCCCGGGATATCAAAGAACGATTCGGGAGGAAATGCCTGCTTTGCGCCCTGATTTGGGCAATGACCTGTCTGCACTGCGGCGAGAAGCAATTCGAGTTCTCCTGCAGCGCGCAGGTGAAAATCCAGATTTGGCGGAGCCCGCCTTCGAAGTTTTTTTTGAGGCGCGCCAACAAGTCATTTTTTATGAAGATGCCTTGCCATTTCTTGAATTTTTGAAGTCGCGGTTCCCCTTGGTTGCCCTTTCAAATGGCAACGCGGATGTTCATAAAGTTGGCATTGGCAGTTTTTTTGTCAAAGCCTTCAACCCTCTTAATTTGGGAGTGAGCAAGCCCGATGCCAAAATGTTTCATGCGGGCGCCGAGGCTTTGGGGGTGTTGCCTGAAGAGGTTCTTCACATTGGCGATGATCCGCACACGGATGTGCTGGGCGCGCAGCGGGCTGGCATGCAAGCTGTTTGGCTTAACCGTGATCAAAAGCAGTGGGCCCACGAAGTGCAGCCTGCGCCCTATACCGTAGACAGTTTGAAAGCCTTGTGTGATGCTTGGCCCCTTTAGTGCTTCCCGCAAAATAGCTCAGCCTAAAGTACCTGCGCGCAAGCCCGACATTACCGCACCTTCTAGCGTCGCTGGGTAGGGTCCCTCAACATAGTCGCCGCAAATGCTCAGCCCTGCCAGCGGCTTGGGATGCGGGCGTTTTAAATCAGGCGTGCATGCAAAGGTGGCTCTTTTTTCGATCACAGTTTGAACAACGGTAAGCCTAGCGTGACCGGTCAAAGTCATGGCTTGTTGTAAAACGTTTTCTTCGAGAGCCGCTTTGGTTTGATGGCTGGCGCTCACCACAAAAGCCAGAAGTCCTGGCGTGTTGGCCTCTTCGTACATTTGGCCTCGGTCAAAAACAAATTGGGCGGGAGCCGTCGCACTGGATTGCAAAGCCATCATGGGTTGCGATAATTTGAAATCTGAATCTGCTTGAATATAGACGGTGGCAATGGCTTCATGCTTTAACTGCGCGGCATTCTCAGCCCATGCGGCTTGCAGGGGTGCCATCAATTGCGCGGCATCCCACGCGGGTGTTGCCAACACAACATGGTCAAACAGTGCACCTTCAATTTGCCATTGAACTTGATCAGCCTTGATGCGTTCAATGTGATGAATTCGTGTGCCCAACTGGCATGCTGCGCCGCGGTCAGTTAACCATTTCACTGCAGCATGAGGAAACAACTCGCCCAAATCTTTTCTTGGGAGAAGCAGATCAGAGCTGCCTTGAGGACCCAACAACGCATCGTGTAGCACCCTTAAAAATACAGCGCCGCTGGCTTGGTGGGCGGGCGTATTTAAAGCGGAGACACACAGGGGCTCAATGAAGTTTGCAAAAACCTTTGGCGTCAAGGCTTGGCACAGGTCGGCCACGCTCAGTTGTGGATCACATTTGAATTGATTTTTTCGCCAATGTGCAGCGGTCTTCAACAGTTGCCATTTATCGTCAATCGACCACCCTTTGGCAGTCGCAATGCCCCACAGTAAGTTCAAGGGCCTGGGCCAGCGATTGAGTGCCAGTCCATGGCCTTGAATGTCTCTTAAATTGAGCGGCATGCGCCATAAGACTTGATCCATGTCGATACCGACGGTTTTCATCAAGCTGAAGGTTTGTTGATAGGCCCCAATCAGTATGTGTTGGCCATTGTCCAAGGCGGGGTAATTTGCGTGTTGCACCTCGAGCGATCTAGCGCGCCCCCCCCAATGTCGACTGGCTTCAAAGAGTCTGACCTGATGGCCACGTTGTGTAGCGGTAATGGCCGCTGAAAGACCGGCCCACCCCGCGCCAATGACGGCAACTTTGAGGGGCATGGGGTTGGCGGGTGGCGCCATTAAAGCCGACCGAGTGCTTGAACTTTCCAAGCGAGCCAAAGTTTACGCAAGGGCGTGAGAGAAATTCTTTGGTGTAGGACCTGAAAATTGTCTGCCTCAATTTCTCGCAACAGGGTTCGATAAATGCTGGCCATCATGAGGCCTGGTTTTTGAGCGCGCTTATCGGCATCCGGCAGCATGGCAAAGGCTTTTTCGTAAAGCTGGTGAGCGCGTGCTGCTTGAAATTTCATGAGGGCTGTAAATCGATCGGAGTATTGACGTTGCATTAAATCTTGCGCCTTCACATCAAACTGTTTGAGCTCATCGATGGGCAAGTAAATACGGCCTCTTAATGCATCCTCGCCCACATCGCGCAAGATGTTGGTCAGTTGAAAGGCCAGGCCCAGGGTGTGTGCATATTGCGTGGTGGCAGGATCTGTTTGTCCAAAAATTTTGGCGGCCACTTCTCCCACCACGCCCGCGACCAAGTGGCAATAACGCTGCAGGCCTGGGTAATCCAAGTAACGTGTTTGCGACAGGTCCATCTGGCAGCCTTCGATGACTGACAGCAAATGGTGAGCCTCAATGCCATAGTGGGCAACGTGAGGCATGAGGGCTTTCATGACCGGATGGGTCGGGTTGCCTGCAAAGGACTGTGCTACTTCCTTTGCCCACCATGCCAACTTGCTTTGCGCCACACTGGGGTCTGATATCTCGTCGACGACATCGTCAACTTCACGGCAAAAAGCATAGAAAGCAGTAATGGCTTCGCGTCGATTGACCGGTAAAAACAAAAAGGCGTAGTAAAAACTGCTGCCTGAATTGGCAGCTTTTTGTTGAACGTAGTCTTTTGGTGTCATTGACCAGATTCTCCCATTCTCCGGCCTACATCCAGAGTGCACGCCAAAACATCAAGGGAATATCCCAAATTCGAAGTCGTGGCCGTGTGTTCATCGCTCGGGGGCCAAGGGCCTTTACTTTTTCCAAAATTCGAAGCCCACCTTGAACCATCAGCCGAAGCTCCCAGCCAGCGCGACCCGGCACCCGATGTACCAAAGGAGCGCCTGAGTTCATCAATTGAAGTGCGTGCTCACACAAATGCTTCAGCACATCGCTCACATTCATCGCAGCTTCTAATTGTGTAGGTAAATAAAACCGGCCCCGCGGAATGTCTTCACTGAGATCTTGCCAAAAATTAATCAGCTGTAGCGCGCTGCAAATGGCATCGCTTTGTTGGAGGGCCGTCGGATCCTGAACCTCGTACAAATGAAGCAATAGCCGTCCTACCGGGTTGGCGGAGAGCTTGCAATAACGCAGCAACATTTCAACATCTTCATAACGATGTGCGCTTGCTGTGGCTTGAACATCTTGTTCAAACGCGCTCAATAAATTGTCCAGCAAATTCGTTGGCAATTGATAAGTTTCAATCACCTGATGAAGGGGCCCAAAGATATCGGACCGATGACCTGACGCATTGGCGCTCTTTTGTAACTCATCTCGGAAGGCTTGAAGTTGAATCAAGCGTTGATTGGGTGTTGCATGACCCTCATCCGCAATGTCATCGGCTGCCCGCGCAAAGGCATAGATGGCGGCGATGGCCGGACGAAGTCGCGGCGGACACAGCCAGGAAGCCACCGGAAAATTCTCGGGGTGGTCGATCGGCAGGGCCTGAATGTTGGAAGGTGAAGGGGTATGGCGGCGCATCTTTGACGACATTCTCGCTTGACAAAGGTCATGGATTACCCTAGATTACTAACCAGTCAGTCATTAATTATGGACATTTCATGCATTTCCTCCCATTCTCTGTGCTTGCGGCCTCTTTGTCATTGGCATTGTTAGCCTGTTCGCCTCAACAAGAAACGTCTGAGCCAATTCGCGCAGTCAAACTCATGACGGTAAGCACCTCAGATTTAAATGTTCAAGGCGAATACGCGGCCGAGGTACGCGCTCGCGTGGAATCGCGTCTTGGCTTCAGAGTGGGCGGAAAAATCTTAGTTCGGCAAGCTGAGACGGGTCAACGCGTTCAAGCGGGTCAGGTTTTGGCTGAAATTGATGTGAAAGATTTCGCGCTGGCAGCCCAAGCAGCACAAGCACAGCTGATGGGCGCTCAATCACAAAGAGACTTGACGGCAGCCGACTTCAAACGTTATGAGGCTTTGTTTGCGCAAAACTTTATCAGTGCTGCAGAATTGGAAAGACGATCTGCTGTTTTGAAGGCTGCGCAGGCCACGCTTGATCAAGCGATGGCACAAGCCCAAGCCCAAGTCAACCAAGTGGGTTATGCCAAATTAAGCGCCACAACGTCCGGCGTGATCACTGGGGTAGAAGCCGAACCGGGTCAAGTGGTCTCAGCAGGGCAGACAGTGCTTCGCTTTGCGCAAGACGGCGCACGCGATGCCGTATTCGCGGTGCCTGAGCATGTGGTGAGTCGATTGAAGTTAGGTCAAAAAATGACCGCCAGCGTGGGCAGTACGCGTCAAATATTCAACGGTCAACTGCGTGAAATTGGTGCCAGTGCAGACCCCGTCACGCGCACGTTCATGGTGAAGTTGGGATTGGAAAAAGCAGAAGCTTTGCCCTTGGGAGTGACTTTGAATGTGCAGGCTCCTCAGTTGGCGGGTAGCCAATCAGATGTCATCAAAATTCCGACCAATGCGATGCGCCAAGAAGGCACACAAACAGCGGTTTGGGTCTTTGATCCGCAGTCTTCAACAGTGTCCTCCCAAATTGTTCAAGTGGCCACGGCAGAAGGCAACGAGGTGGTCATTGCTTCTGGCTTAAAGCCTGGCCAGCAAATTGTGAGTGCGGGTGTCCATGTGTTGTCGCCTGGCCAAAAGGTCACGGTTTACAACGCTGACATCATGCCAGCCCCCGTCGCAAAGTAAGCCATGCGAACAGAACCCAAAACAGGTTTCAACCTGTCTAAATGGGCGTTGGATCATCCCGCGCTGACTCGCTATTTGATGTTGGTACTCATGCTCATGGGCACCTTTGCTTTTTTCAACTTAGGTCAAGACGAAGACCCGCCCTTTACTTTCAGGGTGATGGTGGTGAGGGCTTATTGGCCTGGTGCTTCAGCGCAGCAAATGGCAGAGCAAGTCACCGACAAATTAGAGCGCACACTTCAAGAAGTGCCTTACGCAGACAAGATTCGCAGCTACTCAAAGCCTGGCGAAGCACAAATCATTTTCCAAGTTAAAGACTATGCAAAACCCGCAGAGGTGGCCAATGTTTGGTACACCGTGCGTAAAAAAATTGGTGACATGCGGGGCACGTTGCCAACAGGCGTGGTGGGGCCATTTTTCATCGATGATTTTGGCGATGTCTATGGCGTGATCTATGCGCTACAGGCCGATGGTTTCTCACCTGCAGAAGTGAAAAAATTTGCAGATGAGGCAAGGCAAAAAATATTGCGCGTCAAAGATGTAGCCAAGGTCGAACTTTTTGGTGTTCAAGACGAGAAAGTATTCATCGAAATTTCACAAAAGAAATTGGCCAGCATGGGACTCGACATGGGCGCCATCATCGCCCAATTGGGTCAGCAAAATGCCGTTGAATCTGCAGGCACTTTGAATTTGCCTGAAGATGCTGTTCAATTGCGAGTCAATGGACAGTTCAATAATTTAGATGCGTTGCGACAAATGCCCATCCGAGGCGCATCGGGTCAACAAATAAGGTTGGGCGATCTGGGTGTGATCAGACAAGGCTACATCGATCCGCCGCAAGTCAAGGTTCGTCACAATGGCGAACAGGTCATTGGCGTGGGCGTTTCCATGGCCAAAGGCGGCGACATCATTCAGATGGGCAAGGCGCTAGAAGCCAGCTCCGCTGACATTGAAAAATCTTTGCCCGCCGGTGTGAAATGGCTGCAAGTGCAAGATCAACCCAAAGCCGTTTCAACGTCTGTCAACGAATTTTTAAAAACGCTGGTTGAAGCGGTTGGCATTGTGCTGGCGGTCAGCTTTTTGTCGCTCGGACTTCACAAGCGCCCGGGTGTCCACCCTTTGTGGCGCCGTTGGACCTTAGACATTCGCCCGGGTTTGGTGGTGGGCATCACCATTCCGTTGGTCTTGGCCGTCACCTTTTTGGCCATGGACTACTTCAACATTGGGCTGCACAAAATTTCTTTGGGCTCGCTGATCATCGCTTTGGGTTTGCTGGTCGATGACGCCATCATTGCCGTCGAAATGATGGTTCGAAAAATGGAGGAGGGCTACGACAAAGTGCGTGCTGCCACCTTCGCCTATGAATTAACTGCTATGCCCATGTTGACCGGCACCTTGATTACGGCTGCTGGGTTTTTGCCCATTGGATTGGCCAAGTCCGTGACCGGTGAATACACCTTTGCAATTTTTGCAGTCACAGTCATTGCGCTCTTAATCAGTTGGGTGGCTTCGGTTTACTTTGTGCCTTACTTAGGAACGCTGCTGTTGAAAGCACCACCGCATGTGGCGTCCTCTGGGGACGCTGTCACTCATGAAATGTTTGACACCCCTTTTTATCAAACATTCCGTAAAGCCGTCACATGGTGTGTCGTCTACAAATGGCAAACCATTGCCATTACGTTGGCCTTGTTTGTGCTGGGCATCGCAGGCATGGGCAAAGTGCAACAGCAGTTTTTCCCTGATTCCAGTCGACCCGAAATCGTGGTCGATGTGTGGTTGCCAGAGGGTTCAAGTTTTGCAGCCAGCGAGGAAGCGGCCAAGCGCATTGAAAAGCGCCTGATGGCCGAAAAAGGTGTTGCCTCTGTCAGCACGTGGGTTGGCTCAGGTGTGCCGCGTTTTTACTTGCCACTCGATCAAGTGTTTCCTCAGTCCAATGTTTCACAGTTGATTGTGGTGGCCAAGGACTTGAAAATTCGAGAGTCATTGCGCGTTCAATTACCGGCCTTGCTGGCCCAAGAGTTTCCGCAAGTGCGTGGTCGCGTTAAGTTGCTGCCCAATGGCCCGCCAGTGCCTTACCCTGTTCAATTCCGAGTGCTCGGGGATGATCCTTTGGCCCTTCGTCTTAAAGCCGACGAAGTGAAGGCGGCCATGCGCACCAATTCCAACACCCGGGGTGTGAATGACAATTGGCATGAATCCATCAAAATCATTCGACTTGAAGTTGATCAAGCCAAGGCCCGTGCTTTGGGCGTCACCAGCCAATCCATTGCGCAAGCCTCTAAAACCATGGCTTCGGGTTCCACCGTGGGGCAATATCGAGAGGGTGATAAATTGATCGACATCGTTCTCAGGCAGCCCCAATCGGAACGCGACGCGATCACAGATTTGGCGGGTGCCTATGTCCCCACCGCGTCTGGCAAATCGATTCCTTTGACGCAAATTGCCAAGCCGGTTTTCAATTGGGAGCCGGGCGTGATGTGGCGTGAGGGTCGTGATTACGCCATTACGGTGAACGCTGATGTGATTGAAGGTATTCAAGGCGCAACGGTCACCAATCAACTCTTGCCTGAATTGAAAAAGTTAGAAGCTCGCTGGCATGCTGCCGGGCAGGCCGGCTACCGCATTGAAGTGGCAGGTGCTGTTGAGGAAAGCTCCAAGGGTTCCGCCTCTATTGCGGCCGGTATGCCACTGATGTTGTTTGTGACATTTACCTTGCTTATGTTCCAATTGAAAAGCTTCAGCCGCGCACTTCTTGTTTTCCTGACCGGACCTTTGGGCTTGGCAGGTGTTGCTGGCGCTTTGCTGGTTTTGGACAGACCCTTTGGTTTTGTGGCTTTGCTGGGGGTGATTGCTTTGATGGGCATGATTCAGCGCAATTCAGTCATTCTGATCGATCAAATTGAGCAGGACCGGGCGGCGGGCGTGCCTGCTTGGGAGGCCATTGTGGAGTCAGCAGTCAGGCGCCTGCGCCCCATTGTCCTCACGGCGGCGGCTGCAGTTTTGGCCATGATTCCTCTTTCTCGCAGTGTTTTCTGGGGGCCAATGGCGGTCGCCATCATGGGCGGATTGATGGTGGCGACGGTTCTCACACTGTTGGCCTTGCCCGCGATGTATGCCGCCTGGTTCAAGGTGGCACCGCCTCCTAAATTGGCCTAAACCAGACTATCTAAAGGGTGACTTCCGCTCAGAAGTCGCCACTTCCATGGTTAAAATAGAAGGTTAACCGATTCAACCCATAAGGATGGGACCCGCGCGGGTGGCGAAATTGGTAGACGCACCAGGTTTAGGTCCTGACGGTAGCAATACTGTGCGGGTTCGAGTCCCGCCCCGCGCACCACTTACTAACAAGAGAAGACCATGGCAGTTACTGTTGAAACATTGGAAAAATTAGAACGCAAAATCAGCTTGTCATTGCCTGTGACTGTCATCAAATCTGAAGTTGATGCCCGTTTGAAGAAAATGGCACGTACCGTCAAGATGGACGGTTTTCGTCCAGGCAAAGTGCCCATGAATGTGGTGGCACAGCGCTACGGTTATTCAGTTCAGTACGAAGTCATGAATGACAAAGTGGGCGAGGCATTTACCCTTGCTGCCAACGAAGCCAAAGTGCGCGTTGCCGGTCAGCCCCGCATTTCTGAAAAAGAAGGCGCACCCGAAGGCGAGTTGGCTTTTGATGCCATCTTCGAGGTGTACCCCGAAGTTAAATTGGGTGACTTGAGTGCCGCCACTGTTGAAAAGTTCAACGCCGAAGTGACCGACGAAGCCATCGAAAAAACGGTCGACATTTTGCGCAAACAACGCCGCACCTTTTCACAGCGTCCGGCTGCTGAAGGCGCCATCGATGGCGACCGCGTCACAGTCGATTTCGAAGGCAAGATCGACGGTGAAGTGTTCTCTGGCGGCCAAGCTTCAGACTTCCAATTCTTGGTGGGTGAAGGTCAGATGTTGAAAGAATTTGAAGCTGCAGTTCGTGGCATGAAAAATGGCGAAAGCACAACGTTCCCATTGGCATTCCCTGCTGACTACCATGGCCAAGATGTGGCCGGCAAAACAGCCGACTTCATGGTCACTGTGAAGAAGATCGAAGCCGCTCACTTACCCGAAGTCAATGAAGCTTTGGCCAAGTCTTTGGGCATTGCCGATGCTTCGGTTGAAGGCCTCCGCGCAGACATTCGAAAAAACCTAGAGCGTGAAGTTAAATTCCGTTTGCAGGGTCGCAACAAGCAAGCTGCCATGAATGCCTTGGTTGAAAAAGCGGAGCTTGACTTGCCCAACTCTGTGGTTCAAAACGAAGTGGAGCGCTTGAAAGAGAGCGCCCGCGCTGATCTCAAACAACGCGGCGTCAAAGACGCTGACAAAGCCCCCATTCCAGACGAAATTTTCCGCCCACAAGCTGAAACCCGTGTGCGCTTAGGTTTGGTGGTGGCTGAGTTGGTCAAGGCCAACACCTTGAACGCCACAGAAGCGCAAATCAAAGCCCACATCGATGAACTGGCTTCTAGCTACGAGCGTCCTGAAGATGTGGTGCGTTGGTACTATGGCGATAACCAGCGCATGGCTGAAATTGAGGCCGTGGTCATTGAGACCAATGTGTCAGATTTCATCATGTCCAAGGCCAAGGTCACTGAAAAGACCATCTCCTTTGACGAGTTGATGGGACAACAGGCTTAAGCCACCTAGATCATTTTTACTGTCTTCACAAACTTAAGTTTGGAATCATCATGAATTCACTCGACATTCAAGCCTTGGGCAATGTGCCCATGGTGATCGAAACGTCAGGTCGTGGCGAACGCGCCTATGACATTTACTCTCGCTTGCTGAAAGAGCGTGTGATCTTTTTAGTGGGTGAAGTCAATGACTACACGGCCAACTCTGTGGTCGCCCAGTTGTTGTTTTTGGAAAGCGAAAATCCTGAGAAGGACATCTCTTTCTACATCAACTCACCAGGCGGTTCTGTCAGCGCTGGCATGGCCATCTATGACACCATGAACTTCATCAAGCCCGATGTGTCTACACTTTGTACCGGCATGGCCGCCAGCATGGGCGCGTTCTTGCTGTCCGCGGGCACCAAAGGAAAGCGCTTTTCTTTGCCCAATTCCAAGGTCATGATTCACCAGCCTTTGGGCGGTACACGTGGTCAAGCCACCGAAATTGAGATTCATGCCCGTGAAATCCTCAAAACTCGCGAACAATTGAACCGAATCTTGGCTGAAAACACCGGACAACCCCTGGAAAAGATACAGCTCGACACCGAGCGCGACTACTATTTGTCGGCTGATGAAGCCAAAGAATACGGCCTGATTGACCAAGTTATTGCAAAACGTCCCTGAGACGCAACAAACCGGGGTCGAAATTAAGCTTTCTGCCCTGTTTTTTGAAGACGGCGCCCCCTTTCTGGGAGAGCGCCGTTTTTCTTTCGTTATCATAGGGAAAACAGAATCACAGGGCATCGTTTATGGCCGATAAAAAAGGCTCAGTTACCGAAAAGAATTTGTATTGCTCCTTTTGTGGCAAAAGCCAGCACGAGGTTAAGAAGCTCATCGCCGGGCCTTCCGTG
>CANKOT010000068.1 GCA_947484245.1 Comamonadaceae bacterium | reverse complement strand
CAATTTCTGCGGCTTTGTCTGCTGCTGCTTTGGCCTCTGCAGCCGCAACGGCAGTTGTCAGGTTGGCTGAAAAGCTTGGATTGATGGTTAACAATGCGTTGTTGATGGCGACTAGATCAGTATCTACACCTGTGATCACCGCAACTAATTTTGAAAAATCGCGCTCATTGGGATATGCCGCAGAATATTGCGTGGCCGTATTGACCTTGATTGCAAAGTTCAAGGCCACAATGCCGTATTCGTTGGCAGCACCTTCGTTTGTCTTTAAGAAGTCAATGGCGTAGGTAGTGGCTGGGCCGCGGCCAGAGGTGTAAACCAAATTGTCCAACGCGCGCTTGGCTTCTGAGTAAATACTCATAGAAGTTGAGACACCAAAATTGGCCAAAAGATGATCGACAAACTGAGCGTCTGTAGAAATGTCTTTCTCCAAGATCATGCCCACTGCATTGGCAATGGCGTTGGAGTCTTTGAAAATCTGCGATGAGTATCCACCTGCGGCAGCGTTAAAAAGCGCTACTGAAATTGCATTCACGGTTGCCATTTGGACATTCCTTCTATGGGTTAACTTTTATAAATTTGCTGAACAGTCAGTTGGCTTATCAAGGCGTTGCTGTGACCGCAATCGTCACTTGCGTGCTGTCCAAGCGGCCATCGTTGACAACCAAGGTGGCCACATACACGCCAGCCACATCGGCGCGGAAGGTGGGCCGTGATGCTGCGCTATCGGACAAAACAGCGGTGCTGCCCACTGGCTTGTATGTCAACACCCAACGGTAGAGCAAGATATCGTTGTTGGCATCGGTACTGCCTGTTGCATCCAGCGTTACAGTAGCCAAGCGTGCCACTGTTTGCGCATTGCCAGCGTTGGCCACCGGTGCCACATTGGCTGCCCCCGCAGTCACAGTGATGTAACTGATGTTGTTGCTGTCAAGCTTTCCATCGTTCACTTGCAAGCTGAGCACATAGGTACCGTTCTTGTCAGCAGTGAATGAAGGCGTGATGGTGGTGGCGTTGGCCAAAGTGGCAGTGCTGTCTAAAGGCTTGGATACCATGGCCCACTTGTAGGTGAGTACATCGCCATTGGCATCGGTGCTGCCTGCGCCACTTACAGTCACAGACTGGCCTGTGACCACATTTTGGAACGAGCCAGCATTGGCTACTGGTGCTACGTTGGCCACTGATGCCGTGACGGTCGTGGTCACGATGGTGCTGCTCACTTTGCCATCGTTTACCACCAAGCTGGCCACATACACACCTACCAGGTCGGCTGTGAAGGTGGGCTTGGCAGAGGTAATGTCATTCAAGGCGGCGGCGCTGCCAATGGGTCTAGCCAACAATGTCCAGCTGTAGGTCAGGGTGTCGCCATTGGCGTCGGTACTTCCCGAGCCGTCCAATGTGACTGGGCCCAAAGCCACACTTTGCACAGTGCCTGCGCTGGCCACAGGGGCTACGTTGGCAGAAGCAGCAGTGACGGTGGTGGTGACCACGGTGCTGTCAAGTTTGCCGTCGTTCACCACCAGGCTGGCCACATAGATGCCAGCGCGATCGGCCACGAAGGTGGGCTTGGCGGTGGTGTCGCCCGTTAAGGAAGCCGTGCTGCTTGTTGGCTTGCTAATGAGAGACCACTTGTAGGTGATGATGTCACCATTGGCATCCGAGCTGGTGCTGCCATCCAATGTGATGGTGCCCAGCACCACGCTTTGGTTGGTGCCTGCGTTGGCCACAGGGGCTACGTTGGCGGCGGCCGCAGTAATACTGACCGTCACAGGTGCGCTGCTGAGCTTGCCATCATTGACCACCAAACCAAACACATAGATGCCTGCTCTGTCGGCCGTGAAGGTGGGCTTGGCAGAGGGGGTGGGGCTCAACGCAGCTGAACTGGTGCTGGGTTTGTTCAGCAGAGTCCAGGCGTAGGTCAGGGCATCGCCATTGGCATCGGAGCTGGCGCTGCCGTCTAAGGTGACGGGGCCTAACACCACGTTTTGGTTGGCACCAGCATTGGCCACAGGGGCTACGTTGGCGGAGGACACTGTGACGGTAGTGGCCACTGTGGTGCTGTCTACTTTGCCGTCATTCACAATGAGCGTAATAACGTAGGTACCCAACACATCGGCTAAGAAGGTGGGCTTGGCTGAAGTGGGGTTGGCCAACACAGCTGCGCTGGTGGATGGCTTGGACATCATGACCCAACGGTATGACAGCGGGTCGCGGTTGGCGTCTGTGCTGTTGGTGCCGTCAAGCGTGACAGTAGAAGCCAGCACCACATTTTGGTTGGCACCAGCGTTGGCAATAGGATCGGAGTTGGCAGAAGACACAGTAACTGTGGTGGCTGCAGCCACGCTGTCTAATTTGCCATCGTTCACGATCAGTGTGGCCACATAAGTGCCCGACACATCGGCCCGGAAAGTAGGCTTGGCAGAAGTGGCAGAAGCCAACATGGCAACGCTGCCTGCTGGTTTGGTGATCATTGTCCACTTGTAGGTAATAAAGTCGTTGTTGGCGTCAGTACTGCCTGTGCCGTCAAGCGTGACGTTGCTGCTGAGGGCCACGTTTTGGGGCAAGCCAGCGTTGGCCACGGGCGCGGAGTTGGCTGCAGATGCCGTAACCGTAACCACTGACACGGTGCTGTCTACTTTGCCGTCGTTGACCGTGAGAATGGCTGAATACGTTCCAGCGACATCGGCTGTGAATTTGGGGTTAGGAGAAATGGCGGAACTTAAAGTAGCGCTGCTGCCCGAAGGAATTCCGCCCATCGTCCATTTGTAAGTGAGGGTGTCACGGTTAGCATCTGAGCTGTTGGTGCCGTCCAAGTTGACCACTGAACCAATGCTGACGCTTTGGTTGGTGCCTGCGTTGGCCACGGGTGCTGCGTTGTTCACACTGGCGTAAATGCTGACCACGGAAGTTTGGCTGCTGGCTTTGCCGTCGTTCACCACCAAAGACACGGTGTAGTTGCCCGTGACATCGGCTGTGAAGGTGGGTTTGGCTGAAGTGGTGGATGACAAAGCAGCCAAGCTGCCTGCGGGCACGGCCGTCATTTGCCAGAGGTAAGTGAGCGATTCGTTGTTGGCATCGCGGCTGGCGCTGCCATCCAGGGTGACCAAAGTGCCAGTGGTCACGTTTTGCGTCACACCTGCGTTGGCCACGGGAGGCGTGTTGGGCGTGCTGCAACCTGCGCCGGGCAAAAGACCCAACACGGCGGAGCAACCACTGTTACCACCACCTCCGCAGGCCATGAGCAGGGAGGAGAGCAAAGTGACGAAGGTGACGCGCAATGTATTTTTCATGGGGTGCTTCACTTGCAAAGAGAGTGGTTGATGTCGATGTTTTCGGGATAGCGAAGTCCCTTGTTGTTGTACAGGTCAACAACACCACCGATGATGCCGCCAGCGATCAAGTTGCCTGCCATCTCCCATGTGGGAAGGGCGGGCGCTTTCACTGTGAGGGGCTGGCTGAATTGGGTTTTGCAGGTAATTTCAAGGCCGCGGTTGTCGCCGGCCACAGTGACTTGACCTGGCGAGTTGAAGGTCCAGCTGCCTTTGGAGTTTTCTGCACGGCAAAAAGCTTGTACCGCTTTGCCTGAACACATGACGCGCACATTGAGCTGCTGTGTGTCTTCATTTAAGAGGCTGGCGCAACCAGATACAAGGGCCACGGCCACGGCCAACAAGGGCAATTTGAGGTAGTTTTGAATGGTCATGGCGTGTTCTAGCTTTCTATTTGCTATTTCTCTGTGCGTTAATCGGCACGAAAATCTCAAACTTGAGGGGTTTGAGTTCTTGAGTGCGTTTCAACGCAGCGGCAACGGTTTGCCGCTAGAGAACTATGCAAAATCTAAGCCGTGTTGGATGAGTCCGACCAAATTAATGCGCGCGGCATTCAAATCGGTATGCGCGGCCATGAGGGCCAGCGCGCTTTGGGGGGTGCCAGAGTCCAGCATGTTCACGTAAGTGCTTGATTCTGAAGGGGTGGGTGCCCTTCCCACCACATTGGTGAAGACCTGCTTCACAAAGTCTGTGTTGCTGCCTGACCCTGCCATGCTCAGGTACATGGGGGTGGCAAGGCCTAAGTTGGCTATTGTTTCGCTGCTGTATTTTTGGTCTAATAAATTGATGACAATGCCAGCAAGAGCCTTGTCTTTCACATAAGTGGGCCCTAACAAAGCGCCAATCAGCTTGGCCGCTTCACCGGCATTGCCGTTTTCTACATCGAGGGCCACCTTGCCGTTGCTGAACTGCAGCCGCTCTATATTAGAGAGGTAATCGGTGTCGTCGCTGCCAGTGGGCTCGCTCACGACATAGCGATTGCCTGTTTTGTTGATGGAGTAGCGCTCTTGCGGGCCGCTGTAGACCACGGTGTCTAGGCCTAAGCCGCCGTCAAAGAAGTCGATGCCTGGCGTGCCTTTGATGGTGTCGTTGACCACCAGGCTCACTGTTTTGTCTAAAAATTGAACCTGCTCCACATTGCTAAGCTGGGCCCTTTCCGTCATTGCGCTGGCGCCAGAAAGGGCATCGATGTAGGTGACACCACCATCAAACACAAGTTTAAATTGGGAAGAGCGGCCCACAATGACCACGGTGTCAAAGCCGTCACCGCCGTCCACAATATCCCAGCCGCCGCCAGGGTAAATGGTGTCGTCGCCGGCGGTACCTACCAGAATTTCTTTGGTTTGATTGTGAAGTTTGCCAAGGATGATCATTGGGCAGAAATGTATTTAGGTTAACAGGAGCATTCTGATTTTGACTTAAATCACATTATCAGCAAGACTCTGACAAAATTCTAGAAATCATAATTCCGATGAAGCATTTGAACATGTCAATTTCAAAAAACAAACTAACAGCCTTGTGCATAGGCTTGAGTTTATGGCTTGCGGGCTGCGGCGGGGAAAACAAGGGCAGCAAAGTGAGCTTTTTGCCTGCGGATGGCCAGGTGACATTGGTGACTGCCACGCCTACAAGTGTCAATGCTTATGCAGCAGCGCGTTTTTTGGAGCAAGCCAGTTGGGGGCCAACGCCGGCTTCGGTGGCTGAGGTTCAGCGCTTGGGTATGGAAGGTTGGCTTGACCAGCAGTTGGCCATGAAGTCGTCTGATTTGAACCCGCCCAACTACGTCATTGACTATGAGATGAACAATCGTGCAGCCCAAGATCTTGCATTCAGTTGGCTACGAGCCAGGTTCAATGATGTGGGCTTGGGCGGCTTAGACCAGTTGCGACAGCGCATGGCATGGGCTCTTTACAACTTCATTGTGCTGGGTCAAAACGGACAAGCGCTGGGTCAACTTGAGTACTACAACATGATGCAAAGGCAGGCCCTGGGGCCCTTTGCGGATTTAATTCGAGCCGTGACTTTGAACCCCTCCATGGGTGCTTTTTTAAACAACAACGAAAACACGGCCGGCCGCCCAAATGAAAACTACGCCCGGGAGTTGATGCAACTCTTTACGGTGGGGCTGACCATGCTGGGCGCTGACGGCACCATTTTGAGAGATGCGCAAGGGCGATCTTTGGAGACATACACACAAGCGGATGTGATCATGGCCACCAAGGCGCTATCGGGCTGGCAAAACGATTGGAAAGAGACCCCTAAATCGGACAGTGAAAATGCACGTGTCCCCATGAAACCAAGGTCCAACGCAGATGCACACGACGCAACACAAAAAGTTCTTTTGGGGAAAACCATTCCAGCTGGACAAACCATTCAAAAAGATTTGGAGAGCGTCATCAGTATTTTGCTAGAGCATCCCAACACCGCCCCCTTCGTCGTGAAGCGCTTAATTCAAAGCTTGGTGTCAAGTGATCCATCGCCTGAATACATTGCGCGAGTGGGGTACGTGTTTGTTCAATCAGGGGGGCATTTAGGCAAAGTTGCTAAAGCCATTTTGATGGACCCAGAAGCACGTGCCGGAGACGATCCCAAAAACCAGTTGCCAAGAATTGGAAAAATCAAAGAACCCATTTTGTTTCAAATGAGTTTTTTACGCGCCTTGGGTTGCAAGTCTGCAGTGGTCAATCGCAACAACCCGAACAATCTGTTTGACTCGCAACAAGAGCCTTACAAAGCACTCAGTGTTTTTGGTTATTTTGCACCCAATCACAAAGCGCCGGAATCTTTGACCCCTGCACCTGAACAAAAATTATTAACAGCCGACGAGTTCAATCAAAGAGCTGGCAATTTTTCTTGGCAGGCAGGTATGCCCATTAACTTCAGTAACGCGGGTTGTGAATTGGATTTGTTTGTTCAGGCTGCGACCAAGTCAGATGAGGAATTGATTGCCTTAATCAGTGAGCGTTTTTTCAAAGGTGCCATGCCGCCTAGCTTAATGGCTGGCGCAAGAAATTTGTTAAAGACGACATTGGCAAACGAAACGCCCAACAACAAATTTTCCAGGCTGTTGCAAATATTACTGACCTCACCCACATTTGGAGTTGTGAAATGAACTCGCGCAGAGATTTCCTCAAAAAACTTTCCATCTCAACGGGTGTGGGTTTGGCGGCTACCACAGGGCTTTATTCGATGGACACGCTTTCGGCCAACTTAAGTGGTTACAAAGCTCTCATCATTGTGCATTTGAATGGTGGCAATGATGCCAATGATTTTTTGGTTTCCATGAATGGAGCATTCTCTGATTATGAAAGAGCCAGGCCAAGCATTGCATTGAAGAAGGACATGCTCCAATCAATTTCTGGCAGCTACTTTGGTCACCAGCTTGGCATCAACATGGCAGCTTCGCCTCTATTGGAAGTTTTCAATGCAGGCCGACTGGCGTTTGTGATCAATGCGGGCGCATTGGTCATGCCCACAACAGTTTCAGATGTTTTAAATGGCCGGGCAACACTGCCACCATTTTTGTATTCACATCCAGAGCAAACTCAATTTGTTCAAGGTTGGATGGGCGACGAAGACCCCAGTGGTTGGGCAGGGCGGGCCATTGAAGCAATGAATGCCAATGCTTCATTGAAGGCACCCTTGTTAGCGGTCAACACCAGCAGCAACACAGCCGTGCTGGGTCAAAAAAGCAGGGTGATCAATGCCAACACACGCAACACCAGCCGCATGGGATTGGCTGACTTGACCAACTCAAATGATCAGTGGACGCAGATCATTGAATCAATGACGCGCCTTCAATCCAATACATCTGTTGAAGCAGAATTTGCAAGAACCTTCAGAGGTGCTTTTTTAGACTCACGCGAATTAGCATTTGCACAAAAAGCAGCCAACGAACCGGCAGGTACATTTGCCGACAATGACATTGCGCAACGCCTTCGTTACATAGCGCAAACAATGCCGTATTACAAAACCATAGGTTCGTCTAGACAAATTTACTACACCCAGTGGGGCACCTTTGATACGCATGCCAACCAGAGGTACACAGGCGTGGTCACGGGCAATGCAGACCAAGACGGTCAATTGGCCCAACTGGCCGCTGCACTGGTGGCATTTGATAAGTCGATGCTCGCAGCAGGAATGTCCAACGATGTTGCAGTGTTGGTGACCAGTGAATTCAGCCGAACTTTAGACCCTGCCTCTGGCTTTGGCTCTGACCACGCTTGGGGTGGTCATTGGATGGTGATGGGCGGGCGAGTGAATGGGGGGCGCATGTATGGCGAGAAATTCCCTTCTTTGGTCTTGGGAGGGGTTGACGATGTGCATGAACAAAAAAGAGGCTATTGGTTGCCTCAAATTTCCAGCGATCAAGTGGCTGCCGATTTGTTAACTTGGCTTGGACTGCCTGCTGAAAAGTTGCCTGTTGTGATGCCCAATTTGGCCAATTTCACCAACAAAACTGTGGGGTTCATGAATGGCTGATATTGAACTCACTTCGGGTGATGATGTTTATGACCACGCCAAAGGAAAAGATTTCACAACCATCAAGGGGCTGGCGGGTAACGACAAAATTACCATCCATGGAAACGCTTGGGTAGTGGGCGGTGCAGGCAATGATGAGCTGATCAATGACGAGTTTGACTGGGTGGCCGGAGGCGTTGCGTATTGGGATTCACCTGGAAAAATTTACGTTGATTTAGAAGCTGGATTCGCGTTAGATGGGTACGGCTCTCGCGATACCTTGGTGAACTTCAGATCGGTTGCCATTCCTGGAAAAGATGGTGATGAGGTGTTTGGCACGGCCAAATCGGATGAGGTTTGGTTGAATGTTTTCTGGCCCAACCGAAGTGCCGGCTCTGCAACCATCGATCTAAGGGGCGGGGTTGATCGTGCCAATATTCACCTGAAAATTCCCAAAGAGAGTTTTCAAATTGAGGTTTCAATTGATGGCAAAACAGCCTGGCTGACGGCAGAAAAGTTCACTGTTAAGTTACTCAATGTTGAGAACTTGATGTTCAGAGAAGAAATTGCGGGCCAGTATGTGGACGAAACAATTCGGTTTCTTGATCTGATTGATTTTAATAAAGTAGGACCTGCAACGCTGGTTGAAAATAAATCGGATGCTTGGGCCGTGTCGCCTGGTAAATCCATTAGTTTCAGTTTTATGAATGCAGCCCCCACCTACGGCGGTACCGAAGGTGGATCTGGTTTTGTGCCGCCAAGCAATGAATACAAAGCAGCAGTGAGGTCAATCTTAGACCGATTGAGTCAAGAAGTTGGCGTGGCCTTCACGGAGGTCACCGATTCTGCTTCTTCTTATGGACAACTTCGCTTTGGTGCCAATCAGCAAGCCAATACCAAGGGCTATGCTTTTGTACCTGGGCAGGTGAAAGACGATCGAGCGGGTGATGTTTGGCTTGATATAGAAACTTTGCAAGTGATGGGCAAAGGGCAAGAGGGTTGGCAAGTTTTATTGCATGAGTTAGGGCATGCATTGGGACTTTCTCATCCGCACTCGGAATCTGAAACAAGCAGTGCAACCAAGTTGCTCGATGCTTGGAACAACAATTCATACACCGTGATGTCTGCCAATCAATCCGCCAATAAACTTTGGCAATCTTGGTTTGGCGCTTTGGACAGTCAAGCCCTTCAATCTTTTTACGGTGCTGCTAAAGGGGCTGTGAGCTCTGAGGATGTTTACAAATTGCCGCTCACACAGGGGCAGAGCATGGACACCCTGCGTGATGTGGGCGGCAAAGACACCCTAGACCTTTCTTTGCAAAGCTTAGGAGTTTGGGTCGATCTCAAGCCAGGCAGTTATTCTTCAATTGGCACCACAGTTGCTGGCTTCTCTGCCATCAACAATTTGTACATTGACAAAGCCACTGTGATTGAAAACGTGATGGGGACTCAAAACGACGATGTGTTGTATGGCAACGATGCTAACAATATTTTTTACGAGGGTGGAGGCAACGACAAGATCGATGGTCGAGCTGGACTAGACACTGCGGTATTTGTGGAGGTACGCGGTGGCTATAACGTGTCCAAATCGACTGTGAATGCCAGTTGGTTTGTAGAAGCCAAAAATGGGGCCTTAGGCAGCGACGAGCTTTTGAATGTTGAGCGCCTTCAATTTGCCGATACAAAAATTGCTTTGGATGTGGATGCCAACCCAGCCATGGCCGCCAAATTGATTGGGGTGATTTTGGGTGGCAGCTGGGTCAACAGTTTGTTCATCTCTGGCTTGGCATTGGGCATTTTGGACAACGGCTATGCGCCGGTCACTTTGGCCAGGTTGGGCCTAGAGTCGGCCATGTTTGTGGGCTTGGCGGGTTCGGCCAGCAACAAAGACTTTTATAACTTGGTTTACAAGAATGTTTATGGAGTGTTGCCGAGTGCAGCCGTCCTTCAGTCTGCTTTATCTCAAATGGATTCGGGCAAGGCCACCCAGGCTGACATGGTTTTACAGCTTGTGGATGTGCCTCAAAACCTGCAAAACATCGATTTAGTGGGCATTCAGCAACATGGTTTCGAATACGCCAGTTAAAAAAAGCTAAGCCCTTGAAAAATTCATATAGGAAGGATGTACAATCCTTTCCTATATGAATTCTATCATCCGCGTTCCCCTCAACACGTCGCCAGAGCAATTTGCCCGGCTACAAGCCTTGCAGTCGGCCTTTGCCGATGTCTGCAATGCCTTGGCGCCCGAGGTGCAGCGCACTCGAATCTGGAATAGGGTGGCACTTCATCACATGCATTACAGGGCCCTGCGGGAAAGGTTTCCTGCCTTGGGTTCGCAAATGGTTTGCAATGCCATTTACGCCGTCTCTAGAACTTCGCGCATGGTTTTTCAATTGCCTGCAAGTCCGTTTAATTTGAGTAAGTTAGGCACCAAACCCTTGCCTTTGTTGCAATTTGCCAAAAGTTGCCCTGTTTATTTTGATCGCCACACCTTGAGCATCAAGGGTTCTAAGTTGTCCTTGTTTACCTTGGACGGGCGCATGCATTTTGAGTTGACATTGGCTGAATCGCAGCTTTTGTTGTTTAAATCTGCCAAATTACGTGAAATTTCACTAACTTGCAGGCTTGATGGTGTTTATGAGTTGTCTTTTTGGTTGGAAAGTCAACAAGCCTTAACCCAGCAAGAAGCCCAAGCTGCTTTGGATGGCCAATCTGACGCGCCAGACCAGGCGGTGCCATCTATTTTGCTGTCTCAATCCCCTATTCCCGACTACGTGTCTGTTGAGGTTGCCGTATGAAATCCCAAACCCTTCCATCTGAACTGGCGTTGGCCTTTGAGCCCCTGCGGCCAGAAATTTTCAGGGCTGTTGGTTACAGCACCCTGATTGGGTTGTTGGCCCTTGCACCTACGGTTTACATGCTGGAAGTCTACGAGCGGGTGGTCAACAGCCGCAGCGTCACTACCTTGACCATGCTCACGGTCATGATTGTTTTGGCCTATGCCGTGATGGAATTGATGGAAAAAATTCGTGGGGCCTTGATGAGGGCCTCTGGTGTGAAGGTCGATGCTTTGTTGTCCAAGCGCGTATACGACGCCATGTTTCAAGGATTTTTAAAGCGCCAAGTGGGCGGCTCCATGCAGGTGCTCAATGACCTGAAGGTGGTGCGAGAGTTTTTGGCCAACCCTGCTCTGATGGCCATCATGGAGGCCCCAGTTGCATTGGTGGCATTGGTCTTGATTTTTGCAATTAGCCCCATCTTAGGCTGGGCATCGGTTTTGGGCGCAGTAGCCCAAATTGCGGTGGCATGGATGAATGAGCGCTCTACTCGCAAGCCCTTGGGAGATGCCAACCGAAGCGCAGTTGCCGCTCAGCAATTTGCTGAAGCTTCTTTGCGAAATGCCCATGTGATGGAGTCCATGGGCATGCTGGACGCTGTCCACGCACGCTGGCAAAAAAAGCAACGCGAGTTTCTGGCATTTCAAGCCACTGCCTCAGAAGGTGGGGGTTTGTGGACGGCCATGTCCAAGGCTGTTCAACAAATTTTGGCTTCCGTGTTGTTGGGCCTGGGCGCTTGGCTCACCATGAACAACAACATCAACGGCGGCCCCGCCATGATGATCATTGGCTCTGTGTTGGGGGGGCGGGTGTTGGCGCCTTTAAGCCAGTTGGTGGCGCAGTGGAATGGTGTTGTCAATGTCAGAGGTGCTTGGAAAAGGCTGGAAGATTTGCTGGCGCAAATTCCGGCCAAACCAGAATCCATGGCTTTGCCAGCGCCAACGGGGCATTTGTCAGTTGAAGGATTAATGGCTGGCGCTCCTGGGCAGCAAGTTCCCATTGTGCGGGGCGTTCAGTTTGCGCTTCGCCCCGGAGAGGTGCTTGCAATTGTGGGCCCATCGGCTTCGGGTAAAACAAGTTTGGCGCGCTTGTTGGTAGGTCTGTGGCCTGCCATGGGCGGCAAGGTTCGTTTGGATGGCGCTGATGTCTACAGTTGGGACAAAACCGAACTGGGCCCCTATGTGGGTTATCTGCCCCAAGGCGTTGAATTGTTAGACGGTTCTATTGCAGAAAATATTGCACGCTTCGGTGAAGTCGACATGGTGCAAGTCGAGGCAGTTGCACGCATGGTGGGCGTTCACGATCTGATCATGAATTTACCTGAGGGTTATCAAAGCCCAGTGGGCCGCGATGGCACCATGTTGTCGGGCGGACAACGCCAACGCGTAGGCTTGGCCAGAGCGCTTTATGGCAAGCCAGTATTTGTGGTGCTCGACGAGCCCAATTCCAGTTTGGATGAAGCCGGTGACATTGCATTGGCCAATGCCATTGCCAGTTTGAAGCAACTCGGTACCACCTTCGTGGTCATGACGCACCGCACCAGTGTATTGGGTGTGGCCGACAAGATGCTGATCATGAGAGATGGCGCGCAGCAAGCCTTTGGACCCCGAGACGAGGTGCTGGCCACTTTGCAACAGAAAGCGAAAGCATGAAGACGCCTGAAATTTTCAACCGCAATGAGTTGTCCCGCATTTTGTGGGAGTTTCGCTATGAGTTTGTTGTAGCGGGTGTGTTCAGCATGGTTGCCAACTTGCTGATGTTGACACCCA
>CANKOT010000067.1 GCA_947484245.1 Comamonadaceae bacterium | reverse complement strand
TTTACTACGTTGGCAAAACTGTGGCGCAAAAAATGATTCCGCGTGGCCGCGGCAAAATCATCAACATCTGCTCTGTTCAAAGCGAACTGGGCCGCCCAGGCATTGCGCCTTACACCGCCAGCAAAGGCGCCGTCAAAATGCTCACCAAGGGCATGGCCATTGATTGGGGCCAATTTGGCGTCAACGTCAATGGCATCGGCCCAGGTTATTTCAAAACCGAACTGAACCAAAAATTGGTCGACGATCCTCAGTTTTCTTCTTGGCTGGTGGGCCGTACCCCTAGCAGACGCTGGGGCGAAGTGGCTGATTTGGGTGGTGCGGCCGTCTTTTTATCGAGTGACGCCTCCAAATTTGTCAATGGCCATATTCTTTATGTTGATGGCGGCGTCACCGCTACACTCTAAGCATTGCAACTCGAGGTTAATTTCATGCGCGCGCTCATTTGCCACTCAGCCAAAGATTTGAGAATTGAAACCACCGAGCTCCCGCCCATGGGGCCTGATCAGGTTCGTGTGAATGTGGCCTTTGGCGGCATTTGCGGTTCTGATTTGCACTACTACCAACATGGTGGCTTTGGTACCGTCAGAATCAAGCAACCGATGGCATTGGGCCATGAAATTTCGGGTGTGGTCAGCGCTTTAGGTGCCAACGTCAAACACCTTGAATTGGGACAACGCATTGCCATCTCGCCATCCAGGCCCTGCGGTACCTGCCGATTCTGTCAACTCGGGCAACACAATCACTGCCTGAACATGCGCTTCTTCGGCAGCGCCATGCCTTTTCCTCACATTCAAGGTGCATTTGCAGAGCAGCTCATCATTGAGGCTTATCAAGCACACGCCATTGGCAAGCACTTGAGCCTTTCAGAAGCCGCTCTGGCAGAGCCCCTGTCGGTAGGCTTGCATGCCATTAAACGAGCTGGTGGCGTGTTGGGCAAACAGGTGTTTGTCACAGGTTGCGGCCCCATTGGCTCGCTCCTCATTGGCGCATTGCGCCGCGCCGGTGCAGCTCGCATTGTGGCCGCTGACATTGCAGATCTTCCTTTGAAATGCGCCAAAGAAATGGGCGCCGACGAAACCATCAACCTCAAAACCCAGCCCGAGTTGCTCGACAAATACAAAGTTGACAAAGGCCAATTCGAAGCGGTGTTTGAAGCCTCTGGCAGCGAACCTGCTTTGCGTGCAGGCCTCGATGTCATCATGCCGCGCGGTGTATTGGTCACTGTGGGTATGGGCGGCGACATGAGCTTGCCCATGACCCAATTGGTTGCCAAGGAAATCGACATGCGCGGCACCTTCCGCTTCCATGCAGAATTTGCCACAGCCGTTCAGTTTTTGAATCAAGGCCTCATCAATGGCAAGCCCGTCATCACGGGCATTTTGCCGATGGACAAAGCGGTCGAGGCATTTGAATTGGCCTGCGACAAATCGCAATCACTGAAAGTTCAAATCGATTTTGAAGCTGCTTGATGAAAAGCCAAATTGATCATTTGGTGGTGGCCGCGCACAGTTTGCAACAAGGCGTTGAATGGTGCGAAGCCACACTGGGCATCACTCCTTCTGCAGGTGGTGAGCACGAAAAATACGGCACGCACAATCGGCTATTTAAAATAGCCACACCTGCTTTTCCCGTGGTTTATTTTGAAATCATTGCCATCAACCCCGATGCTGTGATTGAAAAAAAACCTCCTCCTACACGTTGGTTTGATTTGGACAACAAACAACTTCAAGCTGAGTTGGCCAAATCGCCCCGCCTCATTCACTTTGTGGCCAACACAGAGAACATTCAAGATGCGCGACACGCCTGGAAAGTCCAAGGCATTGACCGCGGCCCCATCATCCATGCCAGCCGCAATACCCCCAAGGGCTTATTGCAATGGCAAATTACAGTGCGGCCAGACGGTGACAGGCTGTTCGAAGGCACCTTGCCCACACTCATTCAATGGGGAAAACCTGAGGCTGCCGACCCGATGAAATTGCATCCTCGAAATCACTTGCCACGCTCCGGTGTGTCATTGAAGTCATTGGCTGTTTCACACCCCAGTGCCAACAAAATTCGAGCGGCTTATGATGCTATTTCATTGGGGCATGTGCAAGTCAGTGAAGGCACGCCCAACATCCTTGCCACGCTGCAGACACCCAAGGGTTTGGTCACGCTTGAAAGTTTAGGTATTTGACCATGAGCGCTTCAACGCAACTCGAAACAAGCAGCTCTGCATCAGCCAGCGCAATGATGGATGTATTGATTGTGGGCGCCGGCCTGTCTGGCATTGGTGCTGCCAGACACTTGCAAATGCACAGCCCTCAAAGCAGTTGGTGCATTTTGGAATCGAGGGATGCCATTGGAGGCACTTGGGACTTGTTCCGATATCCAGGCATACGTTCAGACTCCGACATGTACACCTTGGGCTATTCCTTCAAGCCTTGGGTCAATCACAAATCCATTGCAGACGGTAGCACTATTCGTCAATACATTCAAAAGACTGCCGACGAGAACGGCATCACACCGCACATTCGCCATGGCCACTCAGTAAAGCAAGCCACATGGTCAACGGCAGAAGCTTGTTGGACCATCACAGCCAGTCAAAAAAACAGCGATCAGCCAGTGGTCCTCAAAGCCCGGTTTCTTTACTTGTGCTGTGGTTACTACAGCTACAAAAATGGCTACCAACCCGATTTTCCAGGACATGCCAACTTCAAAGGTCAATGGGTTCACCCTCAATTTTGGCCCGACACACTGAACTACGATCAGAAAAAAGTAGTGGTCATTGGCAGTGGCGCCACAGCTGTCACGCTGGTGCCCGAAATGGCCAAAAAAGCTGCGCATGTCACCATGCTGCAGCGCTCACCAACCTATGTCATTTCAAGACCGGCTGAAGACAACTTCTCGCTCACTCTGCAAAAGTTGTTGCCCATGACATGGGCTTATCAATTGACCCGCGTCAAAAATGTGCTCATGGGCATGCTTTCATATCAACTGGCCCGCAGCCAACCCGAATTTGTCAAACGTTATTTGGTGAAAATAGCAGCCAAGCAACTGCGCTCTCAAGAACAAGCACAGCATTTCTCACCTGATTACAAACCTTGGGATCAAAGACTGTGCCTCATTCCAGATGGCGACTTGTTCAAACAAATCAGGCGCGGACATGCCAGTGTGGTCACCGACACCATTCAATCCATCACTGAAAATGGTCTTCAATTGAACAGCGGTCAATTTCTGGAGGCCGACATCATCGTCTCAGCCACAGGCTTGTCTTTGAACATGTTGGGCGATATACAAGTGGAGGTTGATGGAGAGGCGTTCAAGCCCTCGCAAGCCATGGCTTACCGGGGCATGTGCTTGTCTGGCTTGCCCAATGCCATCATGACCTTTGGCTACACCAATGCATCATGGACCTTGAAAGCCGATCTCACGGCCGTCTATGCATGTCGTCTTTTGAATTACATGCGACAACATGGCTATCAAAAAGTGGTTCCCATTCGCGATGCTTCTGTGGCAGAACAAGATTATTTGTCTTTCACTTCTGGCTATGTTCAACGCGCTAGCAAGATCTTGCCCAAGCAAGGCTCACGCGCACCTTGGCAGGTGAATCAAAATTACATCAAAGATATTTTTCTGATCAAATACGCCCGCCTGAACGATGGCGTGATGCAGTTCAGTTAGTTTGCGCATTTAACTCAAGGTATTTCTATGCTGGTTCTCTGGATTTTGTTTTTGCTCGCCATGAGTGTGATTGGCTTGATTGGATTCGCTGCCTTTTCAAACAAAAAGGCAAAAGATCTTTTGCCGCCGGTCGGCACCTTTGCTCAGTTGGGCGGCACCCGCCTGCACTATGTGGATCAAGGCCAAGGGCCAGTCATTGTGATGATTCATGGTTTGGCAGGCAATTTGCACAATTTCACCTATGGCGTCGCAACACCTCTGTCACAAAACTACAGAGTGATTTGCGTAGACCGGCCTGCTTGCGGTTATTCCACACGTACTTCTAGCGCCGATGCCAGCCTAGAAGCCCAAGCCGACACCATTGTGAGTTTGCTCGACCATTTGCAGATTGAGTCTGCTGTCTTTGTAGGGCACTCATTGGGGGGAGCCATTTCATTGGCAGCGGCACAAAGACACCCGGAGAAGGTGAAAGCACTGGCTCTCATTGCACCTTTGACCCATCTACCCGATGAACCTTCGAGAGTGTTCAAGCCTCTCGTTGTTCCCTCGCCCATTGTGAGAAGCATTCTGGGGTGGACCTTGGCCATTCCTGGAACACTTTTCCGCATGTCCATGAGCTTGAAAGTTATTTTTGGGCCTGAAAAATTTCCTGCAGATTTTGCAATTCGAGGTGGCGGCATCTTGTCACTCAAACCTCAAACCTTCATTGGCGCATCTGGTGACTTGCAAAATGCAGAGTGGAGCATGCCTCAAATTGAAGCGGCATACGCCACCATGACAACGCCGGTGCATGTTCTGTTTGCAAAGGAAGACCGCATTTTGGATTGCAAACTGAATGGTGAAGATTTACCTTCACGCATTCCAGGCGCCAAGCTCACGCTGGTCAGCGGTGGCCACATGCTGCCCGTGACACAGGTTGAGACCTGCGTTCAATTCATTCAAGGAGTAGCCGGATAAGACACGGGCTTGGCATCTTGGTGCCAGACTTTGTACTTGTGCATGACCACGGCATAAGCCTCTGAGTTTTCAAAATGGGTCAGCCAATTTTGCAGTGGCTTCCATGCTTGTGCATCAAACCATTCGCGATCCGTTCTTGCAAACTGCCTCACAAAGGGTGCGATGGCCGCATCAACCCAACACCATTCAGTGCTGATCAAGCCTGCTGTGTGACTTAACCTGGCGTTGAGTTGCTCAAGGAACGCAGCCCCACCTTGCCGGTGAACCATGCCGTCGGGCAAATCGTACCGATTGGGGTACTTGTAGCGGTCTAAGTGGTGTTTGAATTCGCCGTCACATTGCTGCACCAAGGCCAGCGCCTCTTCATGCAGCGCAGAGCCTGCTGTTGACCACTGGGCCGGGTCTTTTTGTAGCAAAGCCCAATGCACAATATCCAGACTCTGCTCTAGCACTTGGTCTTTGAGAACCAAGACTGGGACAGTGCCTTTGGGCGAAACAGCCAACATGTTGTCAGGTTTTTGCGACAAGGCAATTTCGCGAATTTCACAACGAATGCCACAGGACAAGAGCACCAATCGAGCGCGCATGGCATAAGGACAGCGACGAAATGAATACAAAACAGGTGCATCAACAGGCAACAAAGCGGCCACCCTTTCTTGACGTTGCGGCGTGCCAATGTGATTGATTTGGCGCACCTTGGCTATTTCCCATTGTTTTTGTCTTTCTCTTGCACTGTCTTTTTGAACTTCGCTGGTGTGTGCATGGCACCTCGGGCAACTCACGCCCAACTCAAACAAAGGAGATTCTTTCGCGCCAAGGGGCAATGGCTCACGACAGCAGCGACACAGTTCGTGCGTTCCAGGATTAAGGCCATGCCCCACAGACACACGCTCGTCAAACACAAAACACTCGCCTTCCCACATGCTTTTCTCTGGTGGCACCAATTCTAAGTATTTGAGAATGCCGCCCTGTAAATGATAGACGTCTTGAAAACCATGTTCCAACATCAAGGATGTTGATTTTTCACACCGAATACCACCCGTGCAAAACATGGCCACTCGGGGCTTTCGACCATTTTGGGCTTCAAGTGCTTTGGCTTTTTGAACCCAATCCGGCAATTGAGAAAAGCTTTGAATTTGTGGATCGACGGCGCCCTTGAAAGTACCAATTTCAACTTCATAGTCATTGCGCGTGTCGATCAGTACCACGTCTGGCGCTGAAATCAAATTGTTCCAGTCTTCAGGTTTGACATACTGGCCCACCCGTTTGGTCGGACTGATGCCTTCAACACCCAGCGTCACAATCTCTTTTTTGAGCCGAACCTTCATGCGGTGAAATGGGGCTTTGGTCGTCCACGACTCTTTGTGTTCGAGATCGGCCAGTTTAGGGGCTTGGCGCAAATAGGCCAATACGGCATGCACATCTTCTGGCATGCCGGCAATGGTGCTGTTGATGCCCTCACGCGCTAACAAAATCAAACCCTTCACGTTGTGTGCTTCGCAAAAGGCCAACAAGGGCGCTCGCCGATCCGCAAAGTCTGGCAAATCAACAAACTTGTAAAAAGCAGCCGTGAGGTACTTGGTTTCTGTCTCAATCGAAGTCATGTCTGTATTTTGCCTTGAGTCAGGAGAGAAAGGGGCTAGGTGTTTTAACCCCAAACCTAGACATGCGTGTGAGCGTTAAAGTTGTTTCAACAATTGTGCAGTTTCAAAAATCGGCAAGCCCATGATACCGGTGTAAGAACCCTGAATGGCTGAGATATGGGCAGCCGCCAAGCCTTGAATGCCATATGCGCCCGCTTTACCAAACGGCTCACCTGTTGCCACATAGGCTTTGATTTCAGAGAGCTTCATAGGCGCAAAACTTACTTTAGAGATGGACACACTCAAAAGTCTGCGTCGGCCTGAAGCCACTGCTACGGCCGTTAAAACTCGATGTGTTTGACCGGACAAAGTTTTAAGAATGCGCACCGCATCTTGCTCATTTTCGGGTTTGCCCAAAATATCGCGGCCCAAAGCCACTGTGGTATCGGCGCACAACACAGGCGCAGGCGGAAGCTGACGCAATTGCAGGCGCAGCACTGCAGCTTCCAATTTCAATTGGGTCACTCGCTTCACATAGGCCAGAGGTGCTTCACTCGGCATGACACGTTCTAACGATTCAGCGTCCTCATCTGACGCAGCCAACAGCAACTCGTAGCGAACGCCAATCTGTTCGAGCAATTGTCTGCGACGAGGGCTTTGCGATGCCAAATAAACAAAGTCTTTCATGGGCGCTTTACTCTCGGTGATAAGGGTGGTTGGCGTTGATGGACCAAGCACGGTACAACTGCTCTATAAGCAGCACACGTGCCATGGCATGGGGCAACGTGAGATCAGACAAACGAATGCGCTCATGTGCGGCATCGCGAAAGGCGGGCTCTAAGCCATCTGGCCCGCCAATGATGAGCGCCACATCATCACCGCCCAGTTGCCAATCTTTTAACCGCTGAGCCAGTGCGCTGGTGCGCAATGAGGTGCCGCGTTCATCAAGTACCACTACGCGCGTGCCGCGCGGTATGACAGCCTCGATGCGTTGGCGCTCTGCAGCCACCAAAGTTTCGTATGTTTTGGAGCCACGGGGCTCGGTCTTGACGGTCTTGAGCTCTACTTTGAGTTCAGGTGGGAAGCGCTTTGCATAATCGTCCCAGGCCGTTTGCGCCCAATCGGGGACACGTTGCCCCACTGCCACAATTAGCAGCTTCATGGAATTCAGGCCTTGGGTTTGGCCTTGGGGCTAGATTTGGCGCTAGATTTGGCAGCTGGCTTGCCTGTCGACTTCAGAGCATGCTTGGCCACAGATTTTCCAGCTGGTTTGGCAGGTTTGTGAGCCGCCTTGCCGGCTGTTTTGCTGGCTACTTTGGCAGCAGGCTTGCCGGCAGATTTTGCGGGTGCTTTTCGCGTAGGTTTTAAAGCCTCCGAGCCCATCGGGCCCACGGGCACTGAATCGCGGCGTGTTGGTGTGCGGCCGGCACTGACGTTGGCTTTCTTTTTTGCCACTGACTTGCGAACGGGCTCGGCAGGCTTGGGGGCACCCAGCTTCAGACGCACAGGTTTGTCACCCCAAATTTCTTCGAGGTTGTAGTAAGAACGAATGGTGGGTTGCATGATGTGCGCCACTGCACTGCCGCAATCGACAATGATCCACTCACCATTTTCTTCACCCTCAATGCGGGGTTTTGGATAACCCGCCTCACGCACCTTATCGCGCACACTGGCGGCCAAGGCTTTGGTTTGGCGGTTGGAAGTGCCTGAGGCAATGATGACTCGTTCAAATAGAGCTGACATCTCTTCCGTATCGAACACCACGATTTCTTGTGCTTTCACATCCTCCAGCGCATCCACAATGGCACGTTGGAGTTTTTGGGTGTCTTTTTTGGCAGAAGTTTCGGTCATCGGTCAGGCAGGTAAAGGTGATGTCGTTGAATATACAGCGCAACGGGCTGAGGGACCAGTGCGTCAATGGCTTGTCCTTGGGCCACCCGAGCTCGAACTTGCGTTGCACTGTGAGGCAAATGAGGCAGTTTCAGGACTTGAGTGGGAATAACGTGGCTGGAAACGAAAGGCTCTTGCATTCCAAGCATCTCGCGTTCAGCGACGCAAATTATAGCTCTCTGAGCAATTTCGTCGATTTCGCGCCAGGTTGCGAGGGCTTTGCCCTGGTCTTCCCCAATCAATAGGAAGAATTGCGCATCAGGCGTTTGATCCTTCAGCGCTCTGAGGGTGTCAATGGTGTAACTGGGGCCCTGACGAAGCAATTCAATCTCATCGATGCTGACTTTGCTCAAATGACCAAAAGCCAGGCGTGCCATTTCGACCCTGTGAACACCGCTGCTTAAGTCTCTGAGTTTGTGCCATGCGTCCCCCGTTGGAATGACGCGCAAAGCGTCCAAATGAAACTGTGCAATGGCTGCTTCAGCCATGGCCACATGGGCATTGTGAGGCGGATCAAACGCTCCGCCCAAGATTCCAATGCGCTGTGGCATCAGACCCAATCCCTGGGCATTAAAAAGCGACTGGCCAACTGCGCTTCCGCAGAATCGGGGGCATCCACACGGTTGTAGGACCAACTCACCAAGGAGGGCATGGACAACAAAATCGATTCGGTGCGGCCACCCGACTGCAAACCAAAATGCGTGCCTCTGTCCCAGACCAAGTTGAACTCCACATAGCGGCCTCGACGGTACAACTGAAAATCTCTTTCACGCTCACCGTAGGGGGTGTCTTTGCGGCGCATGACCAAAGGCAAATAGGCTTTGAGCAAACCATTGCCCACGTCTTGCATCATGGCAAAACCTTTTTCAAATCCCAGTTCTGAAAAGTCATCGTAAAAAATGCCACCGACACCGCGCGCTTCATTGCGGTGTTTTAAGAAGAAATAGTCATCGCACCATTTTTTAAATTTAGGATGCAGTTCTGCGCCGTAGGGCGCAACCGTCTCTTTGCAAACTTGGTGAAAATGAACGGCATCTTCTTCAAAGCCATAGTAAGGCGTCAAGTCCATGCCCCCGCCAAACCAAGCCACTGGCGCTTGACCTTCTGGCTTGGCCACAATCATTCGCACATTCATGTGAACTGTGGGAGCGTAGGGATTGCGTGGGTGAAAGACCAAGGACAAGCCCATCGCTTCAAAAGGTGCGCCCGACAATTCGGGGCGGTGTTGAGTGGCTGAAGGTGGCAACTTGGGGCCAGTCACATGTGAGAAACCACATCCCGCCCTTTCAAACACAGGCCCACCTTCCAAGATTTGGGTAATGCCGTCGCCCTGCAACATCTCACCTTCAGGCTTGCGCCAGGCATCTACCACAAAAGCCGTGCCGTCCAAGTCGTGCAATGCTTGCGTGATTCGCGATTGAAGCTGGATTAAAAAATCTCGAACAGTTTGTGCTTGACTAACTTGCATGCTGGGTCTTTCTGTCGGTATCCGTGTTGCCTGTCATTGAATCGGTGAAGGGGTCGATTTTGGGCCCGACTGTTTGGCGGGCAAAGGTCTAATCGGCGCTGCATTGTCGATGCGGAAACCCTCCACGCCTTCGTACATTTTTCGAAGGTAGGCGTAATCGGTTTCGACATCTCCCGTTAGTTTAATAAAGCCCACAAATTTGAGTTCTTTTAATTTGTAATCCAGTCTAACCACACCCAAGGGTAGGTTGGATTTGAGTGCGAGTTGGTAAAAGCCACTCTTCCAGCCATCGGTGCGCTTTCGAGTGCCTTCTGGGGACAAGCCGAGCCACATGAATTTGTTGGCGCGTTGATGCTCTGCAAAAACTTCTAGCATCTCGCCCACCACACCACGCGAGGAAGAACGATCAATAGGAACACCGCCAATCCACTTCACCCAATGGCCGAAGAGCGGGACTTTGAACAAAGAGTCTTTGCCCCAGAAGTGCAAAGGCAGTCCCATGGTCCACTTGCACAACATGGCCGTCATGAAATCCCAATTGCTGGTATGGGGGTAAACAATGGCCACACCTTGCAGCGTAGGAAGACCCTGAAAATCAACGCGCCATCTAATGAGTTTGAGGATCCAAGCGGCCCAAGTCTGTCCTTTGAATTGAACAGGAAAAGGGCCAGGAATTAGCGCAGGCTCAGGCAATTTTGGGTCTGCTTTGGGGTCTATCAATGAGTTCACGATTTGATCGCTCTAAAACCAATATCACTTCGATATTGTTGCCCGTCAAAATGAATGCCTTGGGCCACTTCATAGGCTTTTTGCTGTGCTTGCTTCACTGAATCTGCCAGCACGGTGACGCAAAGCACACGCCCACCCGATGTCAATGTTTGGCCGTCCTTTGCCTCGGTGCCTGCATGAAAAACCATGGCGTCAAGTTCATCTTTGGGCAAGCCCGAAATGACATCCCCTTTGCGCGGGCTCACAGGATAGCCCGCAGCAGCCATGACAACACCCAGCGCCGTACGTCGATCCCATTCCAACTCAACAGTGTCCAACTTTTCACTGGTTGCAGCCAGCATCACTTCAAGCAAATCGGTTTTCAAGCGCATCATGATGGGCTGTGTCTCAGGATCCCCCATGCGGCAGTTGAACTCCAATGTTTTAGGTTGACCCTTGTCGTCAATCATCAAGCCAGCATACAGAAAGCCGGTATAGGGAATGCCGTCTTTTTCCATGCCCTTGATGGTGGGCATGATCACTTCTCGCATGGCCCTGGCGTGCACTTGCGCGGTCACCACCGGAGCTGGCGAGTAAGCTCCCATGCCGCCCGTGTTTGGGCCTTCGTCTTTGTCTAGCAGTCGTTTGTGGTCTTGGCTGGTTGCCAAAGGCACGACATTTTTGCCATCGCAAAGCACAATAAAGCTAGCCTCTTCGCCTTGCAAAAACTCTTCAATGACCACCCTCGGCAATGCAGCACCATCCGAGCCAGCGTTGTGAACCACGCCTAAATTGTTGTCTAACAACATAAAGTCGATGGCCTCATGTGCTTCTTCAGCGCTCATGGCCACCACCACCCCTTTGCCCGCAGCCAAACCGTCTGCTTTGACCACGATGGGTGCACCCATTTTGTCGATGTAGGCGTGCGCCAAAACAGGGTCGGTGAAAGTTTCATAGGTGGCGGTTGGAATGCCATGGCGCTGCATGAATGCTTTGGAAAAAGCCTTAGAACTTTCTAATTGAGCGGCAGCTTGGGTGGGCCCAAAGATTCGCATGCCGTGTGCTCGAAACGCATCTACCACACCAGCGGCCAATGGCGCCTCGGGCCCCACGACGGTGAGATCAATTTTCTCTTGCTGTGCCCATTCACGCAGCGCAATCACTTGGGTGATAGGCACATCGACCAAATTGGGATCGCGCGCTGTGCCGCCATTGCCTGGTGCTACAAAAACTTTCTGAATGCGTTCTGATTGCGACAACTTCCAAGCCAAAGCATGCTCGCGTCCGCCACCACCAACTACCAATACTTTCATTGATCAAGCCTTATTCAGAAATGGTTGCGTTGTGGAAAACGTTTTGCACATCGTCCAAATCTTCCAAGATATCCAAGAGTTTTTGCATTTTGGCAGCATCGTCGCCTACCAAATCAATGCTGTTCTCAGCGCGCATGGTGACTTCGGCCATCTCAGCCGTGAAGCCTGCCGCTTCAAGCGCATTTTTGACCGTTTCAAAATCTGCAGCCGAAGTCAACACCTCAATGGCACCCTCATCATCCGTGATGACATCTTCTGCGCCTGCTTCCAAAGCGACTTCCATCACTTTGTCTTCAGAAGTACCGGGTGCAAAAATCAATTGACCGCAATGCTTGAACTGAAAGGCAACAGAGCCCTCAGTGCCCATGTTGCCGCCGTTTTTGCTAAAAGCATGGCGTACTTCAGCCACAGTGCGCACGCGGTTGTCGGTCATCGTATCCACAATGATGGCCGCGCCGCCAATGCCGTAGCCTTCGTAGCGAATTTCTTCGTAGGTTACACCTTCCAAATTACCAGTGGCCTTGTCGATGTTGCGCTTGACCGTATCGGCCGGCATGTTGGCCGCCTTGGCCTTCTCAATGGCCAGGCGCAAACGGGGGTTGGTATTAGGATCACCGCCGCCGGTTCTGGCAGCCACCATGATCTCTCGGACGACACGGGTCCATATGCGCTGGCGTTTTTCGTCCTGCCTGCCCTTGCGGTGTTGAATATTTGCCCATTTACTGTGGCCAGCCATTTCAAATTCCTTGTTGTTCTTTAAATCGTCCAGGTAAGATTTTACTTTTCATCTGGGGACGGATTTGAATCACATACCCTGCCTTCAGCTTGATCAACAAAAAAGCCGGACGAATCCGGCTTTTTTCAGTTGGCAGTTGCCTCTTCAGGCTCATGGGGTTCAGATTTTGAATTCCGCCCCTCTTTCTTGGGCAGAGGCTGGATGTCTAACAAAACCTCATCCTTTTCG
>CANKOT010000066.1 GCA_947484245.1 Comamonadaceae bacterium | reverse complement strand
TCAAACACCAAGTGGTGCAGGCCGGTACCGTCGGACGTATCGCCGATGTACATGCCAGGGCGCTTGCGAACGGCTTCCAAGCCTTCCAAAATTTGGATTGAGCCCTCGCCATAACCCTCAGAGGCACCCGCTTGATTGGTATCGATGGTGGGTTGCAGCGTGGTGAATTCTTCTACAGAGGGTTTGTTTTCTTCGGTCATTTTTTCTTTTCTCAATCTCTCGAATGGCCGAAACCCGCGAATCAACGCGGGTTTCGAAAGGCATTACTTGGGGTGCTTTGATTCACCTTCAATCAGCGCTGGCCTTAAATGCGCATGGGCATCACCACATATTTGAACTGGGCGTTTTCTGGAATGGTGATGAGTGCAGAGCTGTTGGCATCGGCCAAATCAATGCGCACCATGTCTTGGCCCATGTTGGTCAGCACATCGATGATGTAAGTGACGTTAAAGCCAATTTCGATGCTGTCACCCGCGTAATCAATGTCGAGTTCGTCCACGGCTTCTTCTTGCTCGGCATTGGTAGACGCTACGCGCAAAGTGCCAGGGTCCAAATTCAGACGAACACCTTTGAACTTGTCGCTGGTGAGAATGGCGCTACGTTGCAAGCAAGACAACAAGGCTTGACGGCCCAGCGTGAGGTTGTTGCGGTGGCCTTTGGGAATGACGCGGTTGTAATCGGGGAACTTGCCTTCAACCAGTTTGGTCACGAACTCCATGCCGCCAAAACTGAACTTGGCTTGATTGTTGGCAAACTGCATGTCGATGGCGCCCTCTGCGTCGCTTAACAAGCGCTGCATTTCGAGCACGGTTTTACGCGGCAAAATCACTTCTTGTTTGTTGGGCACATCGGTGTCCAAGGTGGCCGATGCAAAAGCCAAGCGGTGACCGTCGGTGGACACCAAAGACAACTGCTTGCCTTCGGCCACAAACAAAATGCCGTTGAGGTAGTAACGAATGTCGTGCACGGCCATGGCAAAAGACACCTGGCTGAGCAACTGCTTCAATGTTTTTTGTGGCACGCTAAAAACGGGGCCAAAGCTGGCGGCTTCTTGCACCAAAGGGAAGTCTTCGGCAGGCAACGTTTGTAAGGTGAATTTGGATTTGCCGCCCTTCAAAATCAATTTGCTTTGACTGGACTCCAAACTGACGGTTTGATCGGAAGGCATGGTGCGCAAAATGTCGATCAGCTTGCGAGCACCAACCGTGGTGGTGAAGTCGCCTGCATCGCCATCCATTTCAGCGGTGGTGCGAATTTGAATTTCCAGATCGCTGGTGGTCAACTGCAGTGCTTTACCGGTTTTGCGGATCAACACATTGGCCAAAACAGGCAATGTGTGACGACGTTCCACAATGCCAGAAACGGATTGCAAAACAGACAGCAATTTGTCTTGGGTGGCCTTCAGTACGATCATGTCTTCCTCTGTTTTCGGGGGCCCCGGTTTAGAATTCGGGCGCACCTAGATTTTCGCTGATTTTTTGCCTTAAAACGGGCTTTGGGTCGCCTTAATTCAGCATTCTTTGGAGGGGGCTGATACCACCCCAGATTCAGACCCTTTTTGAGCGTTCTGGTGAGCCTGCAAAATCAGTTGCGCGATCGAGCGTGCGCTAGCCTTTGAGGGTTTGCTCCAAAACGTGCAATTGCTGGTTCAACTCGGTCAATTGCTGGCGCTCAGCACTGATTTTGCGAACGGCATGCAAAACCGTGGTGTGATCGCGACCACCAAACAACTCGCCAATTTCAGGCAAGCTCTTTTGGGTCAATTCTTTGGCCAAATACATGGCAATCTGACGCGGTCTGGCAATGCTGGCCGGGCGCTTTTTGGAATACATGTCGGCGACCTTGATCTTGTAGTAATCGGCCACCGTTTTTTGGATATTTTCAACGCTGATTTGACGGTTTTGAATCGACAACAAATCGCGCAGGGCTTCGCGCGCCAACTGGATGGAAATTTCTTTTTGGTTGAAGCGCGAGTAGGCCAAAATTTTACGCAAAGCGCCTTCCAACTCGCGGACGTTGGAGCGCACATTTTTGGCCACAAAGAAGGCCACCTCTTCAGGCATGACGCTGCCCTCGCTGACAGCCTTGTTGATCAAGATGGCAACCCTCATTTCGAGCTCGGGCGGCTCGATGGCCACCGTCAAGCCTGAGTCAAAGCGTGAAACCAGGCGCTCGTGAATATCTGCCAAACCTTTGGGGTAGGTGTCGCTGGTCATCACAATGTGCGATTTTTTGGCCAGCAGCGCTTCAAAGGCGTTGAAGAATTCTTCTTGAGTGCGGTCTTTGTTGGCAAAGAACTGCACATCGTCAATCAGCAGCAAATCAAGCGAGTGATATCGGTGCTTGAACTCGTCAAATGTTTTACGTTGGTACGCTTTAACCACATCTGACACAAATTGCTCAGCATGAATGTAGAGAACTTTGGCATCGGGCCTGTCTGCGAGCAACTTATTGCCCACTGCATGCACTAAGTGGGTCTTGCCCAAACCCACGCCTCCATAGATAAACAAGGGGTTGTACAAATGTCCCGGCATGGTGGCCACATGCATGGCGGCCGCTCGGGCCATGCGGTTGGCCGAGCCTTCAACCAAGGTTTCGAAGGTGAGCGCTGCGTTCAACCGGTGCCGGCGCGCATCTGACTGCGCGTCTTCGACGGAATCCGTACTTTCAGGACGCGCCTCTAGGGCCGACTTCGCCATTGGAAATGCTGTTTTAGATGGGGCTTCTCTGGTAGCGAGTGCTAACTCAATTTGTATTTTTTGTCCATGCAGCCTGGACAAAATATCGGCCAATTTGGCGCTGTATTGCGCCCGAATCCAGTCCAACTTAAACCGATTGGCCACGAACAAAGTGACTTTGGACAGGTCGTCTGCAACCTGTGCCGTGAGGGGTTTGATCCACGTATTGAACTGTTGCTCTGGGATTTCCTGAGCCAACTCATCGAGACAAACTTGCCAGAGAGCCTGGCCTGCATCGTCTGCATCGGCGGGGTGTTGGCCGCTGCTCATTGGACCGCGCCTAATTTGTGGACAGATTGAAGATTCATTCGGCTAAAAAGTAAATTATCAAGAGTTTATCCACATGCAAATTAGGGGGCTTGGGGGGATCATAAACCAGATTTTTCAATGCGCTGGGCTGTTTTTTTCAAAGATCTTCGGACCAAGGGTTTGCCAGCCCCTGTAAAGTTTGCGATAATCGCCGGCTTCCCCAAAAATAACTGACTCAAATGAAACGCACCTACCAACCCTCTAAAACACGCCGCGCGCGAACACACGGCTTTTTGGTTCGCATGAAAACCCGTGGTGGTCGTGCTGTGATCAATGCCCGCCGCGCCAAAGGCCGTAAACGCCTGGCCGCTTGAGCCAAGCCCTTGATTGGCTTGGCTGCTGAGCGACCCAATGACTCGGCAGTGGTGTGCAGCGTTTAAAAACCCGCCCTCAATTCCAAGCCGCCCTTTCAGGCGGCACGGTATCTCGCACGCCTCATTTCGCTTTGCATCGTTTGAACCTGCTTGATTCAGGCGATTCGGTCTCTACAGGCCTTGCGCGCGACCCTTCTCTCTCTTTGTTTCATCCCCCAGCGGTTTGGCTTGGCGCGATGGTGCCCAAGCGTTGGGCGCGACGTGCCGTTACACGCAACACCATCAAGCGCCAGATTTACACCGTCAGCGCACAATTTGAAGTTCAGCTTCCCTGCGCCGCCCACGTGGTTCGGCTTCGCTCGGGCTTTGACCGACAACAATTTATCAGCGCCACCTCCACCCTGCTCAAGCAAGCTGTTCGGCTTGAATTGGTCCAGTTGTTTGAACGCGCGACCCAAAAGCCATGATCCAACAGCTATTGATCGGCATTGTGAAAGGCTATCGCCTTTTTCTCAGCGCTTGGTTAGGATCAGCATGTCGGTTTGAGCCCACTTGTTCCCTCTATGCCTTAGATGCTTTAAAGCAACATGGCGCAGGTGTTGGCAGTTATCTCACCCTCAAACGCCTAGGCCGTTGCCACCCTTGGTGCAATGGTGGCCATGATCCGGTGCCAGAACAGGCACCGCACTGGCTTTCGCGTTTATTGCATCACCCGTTAACTCATACCTCTTCGAAAAAGTCTCCATGAACGATATTCGCCGCACCTTTTTATGGGTCATTTTTGGCTTCTCCATGGTTTTGCTGTGGGACCAATGGCAGGTTTACAACGGAAACAAAGCCACGTTCTTTCCTGCGCCCCCTGCTGCAACCGCTGAGAAGCCCGTGGCAGCGTCTTCTGCAGCCAAAGATGTGCCCGTTGCGACAGTGCCCAATGCTGTTGTTAACCTTGCAGCTGGGCCCTCACAAGTACCCGTTTCTGCAAACGCGCCAGTTGCCACACCCCACGAACGGATTGAAGTCACTACCGATGTTTTAAAACTAAGCTTTGACACAGAAGGTGGCTCGCTGGTACGTTCCGAATTCTTGAAGTTTGGCGAACTTTCAGACAGTCAAAAACCTTTTGTGTTGCTGGACGAAAGCAAGGCTCGCGTCTATTTGGCGCAAACAGGCTTGATCGGTGGCCCTTTTGCTTCGCACAAAACACCCATGAAATTCACGGGCGAGCGTGAGCTCAAAGCCGGCCAAAATGAACTGGTCTTGACCTTTGAATCTGCCGATACGGGTGGCTTGAAATTGGTCAAAACATACACATTGACCCGCGGCAACTATGCGTTGAAAGTTTCACACAAAGTTGTCAATACAGGCACAGTGGCTGCAAATCCGCAGTTGTATGTGCAGCTCGTGCGTGATGGCAACAAACCTGAAGGTGAGTCCTCTTTTTACATGACCTTCACGGGGCCCGCTGTTTACACCGATGCAAAAAAATACCAAAAGATTGAGTTCTCCGACATCGAGAAAAGCAAAGCCGATTTTGAGAAAACCAGCCAGCAAGGATATGTGGCCATGGTGCAGCACTACTTTGCATCGGCTTGGTTGCTGCCTGAAAACACTTCTCGCGAAAACTTTGCCCGAAAAGTGGATACCAATTTGTACGCCGTTGGCATGATCACACCCTTCAATGAAGTCGCTGCGGGTCAAAGCAAAACCATGGACGTCACACTTTTTGTAGGCCCGCAAGAAGAAAAAATACTAGAAGCTTTAGCGCCCGGCTTGGAGTTGGTCAAAGACTACGGCTGGCTGACGGTCTTGGCAAAACCACTTTACTGGTTGCTTGACCGACTCTTCAGCTTCTTGCAAAACTGGGGTTGGGCCATTGTGGCGCTGGTGTTCTTGCTCAAGCTGGCCTTCTATTGGCTCAATGCCAAGGCCTATTCCAGCATGGCCAAAATGAAAGCCATCAACCCTCGCATCATGGAAATGCGCGAGCGGCTTAAAGACAACCCCCAGCAAATGCAGCAGGAAATGATGCGCATTTACCGCGAAGAGAAGGTCAACCCGATGGGCGGTTGCTTCCCCATCATGGTTCAAATTCCCGTATTCATCGCTTTGTATTGGGTGTTGTTGTCTTCCGTTGAAATGCGAAATGCGCCGTGGATCGCTTGGATTCAAGACTTGTCTGCGCCCGATCCTTATTTCATCTTGCCAGTGATCATGACTTTGTCCACGATGCTGCAAACAGCCCTGAACCCCGCTCCGCCAGATCCCATGCAAGCCAAATTGATGTGGTTCATGCCCTTGATTTTCAGCGTGATGTTCTTCTTCTTTCCCGCGGGCTTGGTGCTGTATTGGATTACCAACAACATTTTGTCGATTGCGCAGCAGTGGGTCATCAACACCAGAATGGGTGTGCCACCGCAGTTCAATCTGCCAAAATTCAATTGAGCACCACCCTTCAACAGGATTGAATCGTTTCAACAGGGCCGCTCATGCGGCCTTGTTGCTTTGAGATCCTGATGATTTTCATTCACGCTTTTAAACGCCATGCTGTCCCGACATCAAGATCCCATCATCGCCATCGCCACCGCCGCTGGCAGAGGCGCCGTGGGCATCGTGCGCGTGTCGGGGCCCAAGCTCAAAGCATGGGCCGATGCATTCTGTGGCAAGCCATTGAATGCACGACAAGCCCACTACCTCCCATTCAACGACGCCCAAGGCGCGCCCATCGATCAAGGCTTGGCCCTCTTTTTTCCAGGGCCACACTCCTACACGGGTGAAGACGTTTTAGAACTGCAGGCGCATGGGGGACCGGTCGTACTGCAGTTGCTTTTGGCGCGATGCATCGAAGCGGCTAATCTTGTAGACCCCCTTACAGGCTCGCCTTATCTTGAAGGACTTCGCTTGGCGCAACCTGGCGAATTTACACAGCGCGCGTTCCTGAACGACAAAATTGATTTGACACAAGCCGAAGCCATCGCCGATTTGATCGACGCTTCAACGAGCGCTGCAGCCCGAAGCGCCAGCCGCTCCTTGGCGGGCGATTTCTCCAAAGAGATTCACACGCTGCGTGATGGCTTGGTGCGCTTGCGCATGTTGGTTGAAGCGACCCTGGATTTTCCAGAAGAGGAAGTTGATTTTTTACAAAAGGCAGATGCACAAGGACAGCTCGAGCGACTGCAAACGCAGCTCGACAAAGTTTTGACGCGCACGCAACAAGGCGCGTTGTTGCGAGAAGGCATCAAGGTGGTCATTGCCGGTCAGCCCAACGCTGGCAAAAGCTCTCTTCTCAATGCATTAGCGGGTGCAGAGTTGGCCATCGTGACGCCCATCGCCGGCACCACACGCGACGTGGTGCAAGAGACGATTCAAATAGAAGGTGTCCCCGTTCATGTGATTGATACAGCCGGCCTGCGTGAAGGCGACGGCATCGACGAAGTAGAGCAGATTGGCATACAGCGTGCATGGGGTCAAATTCAGGCGGCAGATGCAGTTTTATTTTTACACGACCTCACGCGTCAACATTTGCCAGAATATGTTCAAGCCGATGCGAAGATTCACGCCAGCCTTACCAAGCAACTGCCCACCCGCGTGAAGCTTCTGAATGTGTGGAACAAATGCGATCTCCAACCTGCACCTGCACGACACATAGATCAAAAATTAGCTGACGGTATCCTTCTGTCTGCCAAGACGGGGCAAGGCATTGACGTCCTACGCACACAACTTTTGGCAGCCGCCGGATGGCAGCCAGCAAGTGAAGGTTTGTACTTGGCCCGAGAGCGCCACGTGCAAGCACTTAAGCGGGTGCAGTCCCATCTTGAGGTCGCGGCAGCACTCTTGCAAGCACAGGCACAATCGCTTGATCTGTTGGCCGAAGAGTTGCGTTTGTCGCAAACGGCATTGAACGAAATTACGGGCGAATTCAGCGCCGACGATTTGCTGGGCGTTATTTTCTCTAGCTTCTGTATTGGTAAATAAACGCATGGCGAAATCTTCCACCCCTGATCGTCCCACCTCCCAAAACCCCAAATCACTCAGTGGTTTGTTGCCATTTTTAAAACCTTATCGTTTTCAAATTGGCTTGGCCTTTGTGTTCTTGGTCATGGCTGCGGCTTCTACGCTCGTCTTTCCCATTGCGCTACGGCAATTGATTGACAATGGCTTACAGCATCAGGATCCTGGCGCGCAAGCCATGGCCTTGCAGGGCAACTTTCTCATGCTGTTTGGTGTAGCGGTTGCATTGGGCTTGTTTTCAGCTGCGCGTTTTTTCATTGTCAGCTGGCTTGGCGAGAGGGTCACAACCGATTTGCGCAACGCCGTTTACAGCCACGTCTTAAAACAAAGCCCCGCATTTTTTGAAACTACGCCCACGGGCGAAGTGATCAGCCGCTTGGTGGCGGACACCACCTTGGTTCAAACGGTGGTGGGCAGTTCTCTTTCGATGGGGCTTAGAAACGCGGTCATGGGCACAGGTGCCTTGGCCATGTTGGTCTGGGCCCATCCTACCGTGATGCTGCAGTTGGTCCTGACGGTCGTGCTGGTGGTATGGCCAGCCACTTTGTACGGCCGGCGTGTTAGGCGCCTGTCTCGCGCCAGCCAAGACCGCGTGGCCGACAGCAGCAGCATTGCCACCGAGGTTTTGAACGCCATGTCCGTCGTCCAAAGCTACACCGCCGAAACGCGAGAAGCCAAGCGATTTGCAGAGGCCACCGAGCAAGGTTTTCTCACAGCCATTCGCAGAACACGCGCGCGCTCCGTACTGGTTGCATTCATCATCATTGCCAATGCTGCTTTTTTATTGTGGGGTTTGTATCAAGGCACCCAAGCGGTGTTGGCTGGCGAGTTGTCTGCCGGGCAGCTAGGTCAAGCTGTTTTGTATGTCATCATCTTTGCAGGTGCCGTAGCGGTACTGGGCGAGACCTATGGCGATTTGCTCAGGGCTGCTGGGGCAACGGAGCGTCTCATGGAACTGCTTGGCAGCACCTCTCCCGTTCAATCTCCAGAGCACCCCGTCGCGTCTGTACCCCCCGTGAGTGGCAGCACCCTTCAATTTCAAGATTTGAAATTTCACTATCCTTCACGACCTTCTCAAATGGCGCTGGAAGATTTTTCAGTCGACATTCAAGCCGGGCAAACGGTGGCCTTGGTGGGCCCTAGCGGCGCTGGCAAAACCACTTTGTTTGCGTTGCTGCTTCGTTACTATGACCCACAGCGTGGCCAAGTTTTGTTGGATGGCATCCCTGTTCAAAATCTCAGTTTGCAGGACTTACGGCAACGCATTGGCATCGTGCCGCAAGAGCCTGTTCTTTTTTCTACCAGCGCGCTTGAAAACATTCGATACGGCAACCCAGCCGCTTCAGATGATGAAGTTCATGCTGCCGCAGTAGCGGCCTTTGCCGATGAGTTCATCGTTGATCTGCCAGAGGGTTACAACACTTTCTTGGGCGAGCGAGGCGTTCGATTGTCGGGCGGACAAAGACAACGCATTGCCATCGCGCGCGCTATTTTGAAAAATCCGCCGCTCTTGCTGTTAGATGAAGCCACCAGTGCCTTGGATGCCAACAGTGAGCGAATGGTTCAAGCGGCCTTGGAGTCCGCCATGCGAGGTCGCACGACATTGGTCATTGCACATCGGTTGGCCACTGTGCAGCAAGCCGACAAGATCCTGGTCTTGGAACATGGCCGCTTGGTAGAGCAAGGTCAGCATGCTGAGTTGGTTCAATTGGGCGGCGTCTATGCCGGTCTGGCGGCGCTTCAATTCAATGCTTGAAGCAAATTCATGAGGCATCGGGCATTGTGTCTCAGTGGCCGTCAAAATCAACCAGGGTAAAGAGTTGCATCCCTGCCTCGCGTAATTTTGCAGAACCTCCCAGTTCAGGCAAATCAACAATGGCTGCGCCCTCAATCACATGCGCGCCCAGTTTTTCTAGCAACTTCATGCCTGCCATCATCGTGCCACCGGTGGCGATCAAATCGTCAATCAGCAAAACACGCTGGCCGGGTTGCACAGCATCTGTGTGCAGCTCTACGGTTGCTGTGCCATATTCCAACTCGTAAGTTTCTTCAACAGTCGTAAAAGGTAATTTGCCTTTTTTACGAATAGGAACAAAGCCGACGTTCAACTCATAGGCCACCACGGCGCCCAAAATAAAACCACGCGCATCCAAACCTGCTACCACATCGGGACGCATTGAGGGCGTCATATAACGATGCACGAATGCATCAATCAACACCCTAAAGACACGTGGATTTTGCAAGAGCGGGGTAATGTCGCGAAACTGCACACCCGCCACCGGCCAGTCGGGCACGGTGCGAATATTGTGTTTTAAGTAGTCATTCACCGACAAGGGCACTTCATGCCATGCATTGTTCATTGGTTCACTTCCATAGGGCATTCCGGTATACAGCGTCATCATAGTCACGCTTTTGCGATCACTCCGCTAAAATAAGCCCCATGTCATTCAATTCTGAACAAGCGCTGCAACTCGCACGCGAAACATTGGACATTGAGGCCGATGCACTGACGCGGCTTAAATCTCGTTTGGACGACCGTTTTTCTCTGGCCGTCCAAATGATGCTCAACGTCCAAGGCCGCGTGGTTGTCACAGGCATGGGCAAAAGCGGCCACATTGGCGCCAAGATTGCTGCCACGCTCGCCTCCACTGGCACACCCGCCATGTTTGTTCATCCGGGTGAAGCAAGCCATGGCGACTTGGGCATGATCCAAGCGGTGGACCTGGTCTTGGCCATCTCCAACAGCGGAGAAAGTGATGAACTGGTGTCCATCTTGCCAGTGCTCAAGCGTCAGGGCATACCGCTCATCGCCATGACGGGCGGGCCAAATTCGGCACTGGCCAAACATGCGGACATTGTTTTAGACAGCAGCGTTGCCAAGGAAGCGTGCCCGCTCAATTTGGCGCCAACCGCCAGCACCACCGTCCAATTGGCCCTGGGTGATGCGTTGGCTGTTGCTTTGTTAGATGCGCGCGGCTTCAAAGCTGAAGACTTCGCCCGCTCACATCCTGGCGGGTCCTTAGGCAGGCGCTTGTTAACGCATGTCAGCGACTTGATGCGAACAGGCGATCAAGTGCCCAGCGTCTTGCCGCAGGCTGGCTTTTCAGAACTCATGCGCGAGATGAGCCACAAAGGTTTGGGTGCTTCGGCCATCGTTGATGAGGGGCGGCACATCTTGGGCATCTTTACCGATGGTGATCTCAGACGCCTGGTTGAAAAAGGGGTTGATCTACGGGCATTGACCGCCCAAGATGTGATGCACTCAAACCCGCGCACCATCCGCCAAGATGCGCTTGCTGTCGAGGCGGCCGAGCTCATGGAGCAGTTCAAAATTACCAGCGTTTTGGTTGTGACCGCTGCAGGTGTTTTATGCGGCGCCTTGAACAGCAACGACTTGATGCGCGCCAAAGTCATTTAAGCGCAATCTGAAAAATAAACGCATGCAAGCCCTTCAACCTGCTTTGAATTTTCCACCCGAACTGTTGCTTCAAGCACAAGGCGTGAAAGTGGCTTTCTTTGATGTTGACGGTGTATTGACAGACGGCGGTTTGTATTTTTCTGAACAAGGCGAAACCCTCAAGCGTTTCAGCACCTTGGATGGTCATGGTCTGAAGCTTTTGAAGTTGTCTGGCATCACGCCCGTCATCATCACGGGGCGCGACTCTGCGCCGCTGCGCGTTCGCCTCAAGGCCTTAGGCATCGAACACGCGCAATTTGGCACAGAAGATAAGTTGCCTGCAGCTGAGAAGTTTTTAACCGCCTTGGGCCTTGGCTGGCATCAGGCTGCCGCCATGGGTGATGACTGGCCCGACTTGCCCGTGATGCAACGCGCAGCTTTTGCCTGCGCGCCGATCAACGCACACGCGCAAGCTCTGGCGCTGGCACATTTTGTCACCGTGCGAAAAGGTGGTCATGGTGCGGCACGTGAGTTTTGTGATGTGCTTGTTGTGGCCAGCGGTCAATATGGCCAACTCCTTTCTCGAGTTGGCGTTCCAGAAAAATCGTGATGGAAACCATTCGTCGCGCGCTAGACAGCTTGGCCCTGTACCTTCCTGGTTTGATCATGGCGATTTTCGCTTTAGGCAGTTGGTGGTTGGTTAGAAGTTTGCCCACCCTTTTGAATGACGCACCCACAAAAGCCGTACGCCAAGAGCCCGACTATTATTTAAACCAATTTTCAGTCCAGTCCTTTAACAGCAGCGGTCGTCTCATCAAAGAGATCAGTGGCAAACGTGCTCAGCACTTTCCTGACTCAGACACTTTAGAAATCAGCGATGTGGTCCTGCAAGGCGTTAACCCAAACGGCAAACGCTTCAATGCGCGAGCTGATCGGGCACTGGCCAAGGGCGATGGCTCTGAAATGACATTGATGGGCGATGTCCTTTTAACCCAACAAGCCTCCTCTAAAAATAATGGCCTTTCGCCCATAGAATTGCGAAGCCAGAAACTCAACACGATGACCAAAGAGGAGCGCTTGTTCAGCGATGTGCCCGTTGAAATTAGACGTGGCCAAGATGTTTTCACAGCCAACAGCATGCGCCTGAACAGTCAAACAGGTGAGTACGAATTAACAGGCAAAGTTCGAGGCGTCATACAAGCGGCCAAACGCTAATTGACTTGTGCCGACCGCAACGAGTTAGTGTCCTGTGTTTCAAATCGATTTTTCAACGGAAAGACTCTCATGATGCCCTTGGTATTTATCACAGGCGCTTCCAGTGGTCTAGGTCAAGCACTGGCGCTGCGCTATCACCAGGCAGGTTGGCGTCTGGCCCTGGTGGCACGCAGGGTGCCTGACATGCAAGTTTGGCTGAACGAACACGGCATTGGGTCAGACCAAGCTCAATGTTTTGGCGCCGACGTCAGTCAACCAGACAGCATCATTGCCGCAGCACAGACATGCATGGTGGAGATGGGGGTTCCCAATGTGGTCATTGCCAATGCGGGCATCAGTATTGGCATGGACACCAGCATTCGAGGAGACTTGGATGTTTTGCAACAAGTCATGGCAACCAATGTCATGGGCATGGCCGCCACATTCCATCCCTTCATTCAACCTATGAAAAATCGAGCGGCAGAATTTCCTGCTTCGTTTTGTGTCGGCACTTTTGTGGGAATTGCCAGTGTCGCTGGCGTTCGCGGTATGCCTGGCCATGGCGCTTATTGCGCCAGCAAATCAGCCGCCATCAGTTATTGTGAAAGTTTGCGCGGAGAGTTAAATCCCCAGGGCTTCAAAGTGATCACCCTGGCACCCGGGTACATCAAGACACCTTTGACGGCAAAAAATAAGTTTCCTATGCCTTTTTTGATGAGCTCAGAAGCTTTCGCTGACGCAGCCTTTAGGGCGATTGAGCGTGGTCAAAGTTTCAAAGTCATCCCTGCGCCCATGGCATGGGTCGCTCGCATCCTCAGAATTTTGCCAACCGCTTTGTTTGACCGCATCTTCAAAAACCAAGTTCGAAAATCTCGCGTACAAGAATGAGTCAATAAAAAAGCCCTGCATGCAGGGCTCTTTTTTGGTTCACACCTGAGGGTGTGAGAGCAGAAGTCAACAGCGATTAATAACCGCCGCCGTAGCCACCGCCGCCGCCTTCGCGACGACCGCCACCACCACCGCCACCGTTACCACTGCCGCCGCCACGTGGGCCTGAGCCGTAGGGGCTACGGAAACCGGACTCGCCGCCGGCTTCGCGACGACCACCGCCGCCGCCGCCGTAGCCACCGCCGCCATAACCACCACCACCGCCGCCGCCATAACCGCCGCCGCCTTCACGACGACCGCCGCCGCCGCCGCCAAAGCCACCACCACCGGAACGGGGAGGGCGCTCTTCCATGGGACGTGCTTCATTGACAACAACACTGCGAC
>CANKOT010000065.1 GCA_947484245.1 Comamonadaceae bacterium | reverse complement strand
TAACCACGGCGGTATTCGAACTTGTCCACGGCCTTCATCAAACCGATGTTGCCTTCTTGAATCAAATCGAGGAACTGCAAACCACGGTTGGTGTATTTTTTGGCAATTGAAATGACCAAACGCAAGTTGGCTTCGATCATCTCTTTCTTGGCGTGGCGTGATGAGCGCTCTCCCGCATTCATGCGTTTGTTGATGTCTTTGAGTTCATCCAAAGGCACCACCACGCGAGTTTGCAAATCGGTGAGTTTCTGCTGCAAGTCTTGGACTGGCGGAATGTTTCGGCCCATCACCACACTCCACGGTTTGCCTGCAGCTGATTGTTTCTCAATCCACTTTTGATTGAGCAAATGAGAGGCAATGCGCTGATTGTTTTTGTCGCGGCCACTGAACTCAGCAACAAACTGATCTTGAGGGTAGCCACATTTGTCCACAATAATGCGACGCAACTCACGTTCCTTCTTGCGCACATCGTCAACGTGACCACGCACCATGTCGCACAGCTTCTCAATGGTCTTGGCTGTGAAGCGAATGGTCATCAATTCTTCTGACAATTCCTTCTGAGCCTTGAGGTAAGCGGGGGTGCCCCAGCCTTCTTTGGCAGAGATTTTGTGAACTTTTTCAAAGAGTTCTGTAATTCGATCAAAGCGCTCTAGCGCTTGATTTTTCAGTTCTTCCAATTTTTTGGTGAGCGCTTTAGAGCCACCTTTGCCATCGTCATCGTCTGACTCGTCAAATTCGTCGAAGTCTTCTTCGGCCACATAGTCGTCGGCCTCATTGATGTTGGAAAAGCCGTCGACCACAGTGGAAATAACCACTTTGCCATCGCGAATTTCACCTGCAAGACGCAGAATTTCAGCAATGGTGGCAGGAGAGGCGCTGATGGCCGTCATCATGTCCATCAAGCCACCTTCAATGCGCTTGGCGATTTCGATTTCGCCTTCTCGGGTGAGCAACTCAACGGTTCCCATTTCGCGCATGTACATGCGAACAGGGTCTGTGGTGCGGCCAAATTCGCTGTCAACCGTGGACAGTGCAGCTTCAGCAGCTTCTTCGGCTTCTTCTTCTGTAGAGCCTGTGGGCGCGTTGTCAGTAATGATCAGGGATTCTGCATCAGGCGTTTGCTCGTATACAGCCACACCCAAATCATTCAGAGTGGCAATCACCACTTCCAGGGTTTCAGCATCAACCAACTTGTCTGGCAAGTGGTCAGATATTTCGCCGTGAGTTAGGTAGCCACGTGTCTTGCCCAATTTAATCAGCGCCTTCAGGCGTTGGCGGCGTTTGGCCATGTCTTCTTCGGACAAAACAGTTTCGTCCAAACCAAATTCTTTCATCAAGGCACGTTCTTTGGCCTTGCTGATCTTCATGCGAAGTGGTTTGACTTTCTCCGCAGACTCAGCAACCGGTTCACCGACCAAGTCGTCTTCGATGTCGCTCAAATCTGCGTCAATTGGCAAAGCGTCTGCTTTGGGTTTACGGCCGCGCTTGGCACCAGTTGTTTTCGCATCTGTTTCGGGAGCGCTTGTTTTGTCTGGTTTGACAGCTGGAACTTTGACCCCTGCAGAAGTGTCAATCTTGATCTTGGTGGAAGCTTTCTCTTCTTTCTTGGAGGCCTTTTTGTCGGTCGCTTTGACAATGACTTTTGCAACTGGTTGGACTACCGCTTTTGCCACGGGTTTGGCAACAGGTTTAGCAATTACTTTTGCTTTGGCCTTTGGCGCTACAGGTTTTGCTCCCTTCATGGGAGATTTAGATGGGGCCTTGACGGGGTTTGTTTTTTGACTTGCGGGCACTGAACTGGCTTTCTTGGCCGGTGTGACTGCCTTGGCTGCGGGCTTGGCAACTGATTTAGAAACTGGTTTGGCAACTGGTTTAGCGGCTGTCTTGACCACTGTTTTAGGAGCGGCTTTGACGGGCGATTTGGCAGGTGATTTGACCTGTGTTTTGGCAGGTGATTTGACTGGAGCTTTGGCTTTCACCGGACTTGTTTTGGTTGTTGCTTTTGGGGCAGGTTTATGGGCAGATTTAGTGGCTGCTTTAGAAACTGGTTTAGAAACTGGTTTAGCCACAGACTTGCTGGCCTGCTTGGCTGGCTTTGCAACAGGTTTGACAGGTTTTTTTGCGCCAGATTTAACTTGTGCTTTAACGGGCTTCTTCGGCTTTTGAGCGGGCATGATGGACCTCAATACTTCAAACTGAATGGAAACAAACGCTGCGCCACAAACTTCTGGCGCGAGAGGAAATGCAAATAAGCACCTGAGGGCAGGTGGCTAGATTTACAAGGTCTTATAGGCAAGATGTGTGGGCGAACATTTGGAATGCAGTCCTTGCGGTAGGTGGGCCTTCCCATGGAGGGAGATGCGCTGTGGCGGTGGCCGGGTCCGGAGGTGCTGCTGTCGCTCTTGCCTTAAAAGTGGATTATACCCAAACAAGGGCCAAAAGCCACTAAATTTGAGCGCTCATGAGGGTTCTGCGTCGCTGATGGATTTCCCGCCACTTCTGAAAAGCCTCGGGGTTTTGCGAACTTTCAGCATTCAGCAGGGCTATTGTTTCAAGCTCTTTAAGCTGATCGATCAGCATCAGATTGAGAAGCAAACGCAATTCTTTGTCAGCTTCTCCAGGCTCTATGTCGAGTTGTTCCTCCGGTTGGCTGGGGGTGTGGGAGCCCATCAACTTGTCAGCCAAGTTGTAAAAGGGAAGCTTTTTTAACTCAGTTTGTAAAGTCCCCCAAGCCAGGGGCCCGTGATCAAGAAATTGACTTTCAAGCCAACGCATGATTTCGCCATGCTGGTCCGGTAAATGGGACAAGAGTGAATGGTCTTCGGCAGATAAGCCATCCCACAGAGCCATGTTGGTGAGAACAAGCCTCACCGCGTGGTCTGCTCTGCTGGCTGGCTGGACTCTAGGCCCAAGGTTTGAAGCTTGAGTGGCATCGCCAGGGCCCACGAGCCGCCATTTGCCATTGGAATTCTTCTGCCAAGTTTTGCCATCAGGACGTGCGCGGGAGGTTTTTTGAAAGCCTTGGCCTTTGGGCGGTTCAAAGGGCGAGGGCATACCTTCTGGGTCAAAAGTTGAAGGAAAGGGCTTGCTTGCGCTAGATGAAATTGCATTGGCGCCGCTTGTTTGCCCTGTGGTCGCTGAGCCTCTTGGGGCAAGGCGTGAGGCAGCCGCTTCTGCTTGTTGAAGCCAAAGTCCAGCCAACTCTGAAGCGTCAAGCTGAATCATTTGCGCCAATTCTGAAAGAAGTTGACGCTTTAAAGCGCCATCTGGAAGGGCGCGCCAAAGTGGGCTGGCGTTGCTAGAAAGACGTGCTCTTCCTTCTGCTGAATTCAAATCGCATCCTTCTGAGGCGACTTCAATTAAAAACTTAGACAGAGGCGTTGCATTGGCGACGGCAACCGAAAAGGCCTCTGAGCCTTTTTCTCGGATGTAACTGTCGGGGTCGTGCTCTTGCGGTAAGAACAAAAATTTGATGCTTCGAACATCGGTTGCATAAATTAGAGCGCCTTCAAGAGCTTTTCTAGCGGCCCTGCGGCCAGCTGCATCGCCGTCAAAACCAAAGACGACGGAATCTGTAAACCGGAATAGCTTTTGAACATGGTCTGGCGTACAAGCGGTGCCAAGCGTTGCAACTGCATTGGGAAAGCCCCATTGCGCCAAAGCCACGACGTCCATGTAGCCCTCAGTGACCAACACATAGCCTGTGCTGTGAATGCTTTCGCGCGCTTCAAACAAACCATAAAGCTCGCGTCCTTTGTGAAAGACGGGCGTCTCTGGCGAGTTTAAGTATTTGGGGGTGCCGTCCCCCATCACACGCCCCCCAAAACCAATGCACTCACCTTTGATGTTTCGAATTGGAAACATCACACGGTCTCTGAACCGATCGTATCGTTTGCCATCTTCTTCGTTGACAATCACCAAACCACTCTCAGCCAAAAGTGGATCATCGTAGTCGGGATATACGCTGGCCAAACTGCGCCAGCCTTCTGGTGAATAACCCAAGCCAAATCGTTTTGCAATTTGCCCCGACAAGCCACGCCCCTTCAAATAAGCCACTGCATTGGGTGCAATTTTGAGTTGTTGTTGATAAGCGCTGGCCGCTTTTTCCAACATGTCGCTCAAGCTGGTTTGCTTTTGTTTTTGAGCGGCAGCTTTTGCTTTGTCTTGAGGTGAGAGATCGTCTTCGGGAACCGTCATGCCCGTTTGTTGTGCCAAATCTTTCACGGCTTCAATGAAGGTCATGCCCGCATGGTCCATGAGAAATCCAAGGGCATTGCCATTTTTGCCGCAGCCAAAACAGTGAAAAAATTGTTTGGTGGGACTGACTGTAAAGCTGGGGGATTTTTCGCCATGAAAGGGGCAAAGCCCCATCAAGTTAGCGCCACCTTTTTTCAATTGGACATAGCGGCCCACAACCTCCACCACATCAATGCGGGAGAGAAGTTCTTGAATAAAAGACTGAGGAATGGCCACGTCCGTATTTTCGCCCAAGTTCGGGCTTCAATGGACAAAAAAGTCAATCAATCGTCAGAGTATGGACCCCAAAAGTCCCCGCTTTTTTGTCTGCGAAATAATGTTGCAAAGTTTCTTGAACGGTTCTGAAAGCCAATTCGCTCCATGGAATTTCATCTTCGGCAAACATTCGGGCTTCTTGAGTTTCAAAGCCGGGTTCGAAGTTTTCGTTGTCTAATTCCGCCAAGAAATACAGATGAACTTGGCCGACGCGCGGCACACTCATGACTGTGAAGAGTGAGCCCATTTTGAATTGTGCACCAGCTTCTTCGGAGGTTTCGCGCGCAGCGCCCTGCGAAGTGGTTTCGCCCAGCTCCATGAAGCCAGCAGGCAATGTCCATTTGCCTTTTCGAGGCTCAATATTGCGCCTGCATAGCAAAACTTTATGGCCCAGGTAAGGAACTGTGCCAACGACATTGAGAGGGTTCTCGTAATGCACCAAGTGACAAGCGGTGCAAATGGCGCGCTGCTTGGTGTCCCCATCATCGGGAAGGCGATACAAAACCGCCGAGCCACAGGCTCGGCAGTGTTTGATCAATTGGCGTTGATAGATCAAGCCTTCTTCGCAGGTGCTTTGGCGGCTGGTGCTTTGGAGTGCTTTTCGATCAGTGAACGAGCCGTATCTAGCAATTTGCGACCGTCATGGCCGCGTTTATTCATGTCTTCAACCCATTCAATTTCCAGGGCGCGTGACTTGCGGCGAAAATCTTGTGCCTCAACGGGGCCCACTGTGAAAATGGTGTTGTTGCGATCGCTGGCTGTTTTGCGGCCAGGCACATCGCCATCTTGTTGAACTTTGCCCAACCAGCCAGATGTTTCGATGCCACTGTTGTCATCAATGATTTTTTTCAAATCGGGTGGCAGAGAGTTGTATTTGGCTTTGTTCATGGTCATGACAAAGGTGGTGGTGTACAGGCAACCACCGGCAGGGTCAAACTCGGCGTGGAACTTGGTGAGCTCGTTGACCTTGACCGCGGGCACAACCTCCCAAGGAATGACGGCGCCGTTGATGGTTCCTTTGGACAAGGCATCTGGAATGCCGGGCAATGGCATGCCAACGGGGATGGCGCCCAATGCGCCCATCAATTTAGTCACTTGACGGGTTGGGGCTCGTATTTTCAAGCCTCTTAAATCAGCCACACTTTTGACGGGTTTGTCGACAGTGTGAATAGCGCCTGGGCCGTGAACATGCAAAGCAATTAATTGGGTTTCTTTGAATTCATCGGGTGCCATGGTTTGCACATATTCCCAATAAGCCTTGGATGCGGCTTCTGCATTGGTCATCATGAACGGCAGTTCAAACACTTCAATGCGCGGGAATCGACCTGCGGTGTTGCCTGGCAATGTCCAAACGATGTCGACCACGCCATCGCGAGCTTGGTCATACAACTGAACAGGCGTACCACCAAGCTGCATGGCAGGATAGGCTTCAAATTTGATTCGGCCGCCTGAGTCTTTCTCCACTTTGTTCATCCATGCTTTGTGCATGTTGAGCCACACATTGGACTGTGGGGCCATGAAAGTGTGAAACTTCAATGTGACGGTTTGTTGGGCGAAACCAGTCAGGGCTGGCGCTGCGATGGCGGCTGCAGCACCTGACTTTAAAAGTGAGCGACGTTTGATCATGGATGTCTCCGATTGGTAATCACCGAATGTTAACGGAACAAAGCCTCAAAAAGAGGTTTCAGATTAAGCAACGTATTGAATCAACCACAGGGAAATCCCGGGGAAGAAGAGCAGCAGGATGGTTCGAATGGTGTCGCTGATGAGAAAAGGCATGACGCCCTTGTAACTTTCAGAGATAGGCACATCCTTGGCCATGCTGTTGACCACATACACATTCAATCCGACAGGGGGGGCCAACATGCCAAACCCCACGGTCATGAGCACCATGATGCCAAACCAAATGGCGGTGGGTTCTTTGCCCATCCCAAAATCAAGCCCCATGATCATGGGGAAGAAAATAGGAATGGTCAGCAAAATCATGCTGAGCTCGTCCATCACAGCCCCTAGAACCACATAAAACAGCAGGATGGCGGTCACAATCATGAGAGGTGACAGCCCCCAACTGCTCACGACAGCTGCCAATTGGTTGGGCACTTGAGTGAGTGCCAATGAAGAATTCATGACGTCAGCGCCAATGAAGATCATGAAAATCATGGCCGAGCTTTCAGCGGTTGCATAAAAGCATTGCTTGAATTTTTCCCAAGTGATTTCACGCTTGATCAAGGCTGCCACAAAGGTTGAAGCCGCCCCAACGCCAGCGCCTTCTGTCGGCGTAAAAAACCCGCCGTAAATGCCGCCAAAGACAATGATAAAAATGATGGCAATGGGAGCAATGCCCGCCAAAGCAGCCAGTGAGAATTTTTCAATGTCGTTGTCTACCTCTGGCGCTTGACCAGGCACCACTCGCACATAGATGGCGATGGCAACCATGTAACCCAACATGGCAATGATGCCAGGCACCATGGCGGCGGCAAACAGTTTGGCAATGTTTTGCTCGGTCAAAATGGCATAGATCACCAGTGGCACTGAAGGCGGAATCAAGATGCCCAAAGTACCGCCTGCAGCCAAGGTACCTGTGGACAAGCGACCCGAGTAGCCATGGCGCTTCATTTCTGGCAAGGCCACACCCGTGATGGTGGCTGCCGTGGCAACCGAGGAGCCGCAAATAGAACCGAAGGCCGCACTGGCCAAAACGGCCGCCATGGCCAGACCGCCTTTGAAGCGTCCCATGACGCTGGCGGCAAATTGAAACAAAGCCTTGCTGATGCCGCCTTGGGTTGCAAAATGGCCCATCAAGATGAACAAAGGAATGACCGACAGGTCATAACTTGCGAATCGAGCAAACGCCAAATTGTTCAGAAAATTGGAATAGGGTCCCCATCCAGTTTGAATGAGATAACCCAAAGTTCCCGCTGAAAACATCGAGACAGCAATAGGCACCCTGATGGCCATGAGCACCAACATCGTGCCAAAAATAATGGCGCAGAGGGCGAGGGCGCTCATGCTGATGCCTCTTGGGTGCGGGTGAAGTTTTCACCCATCAAGGCTTGAGTCAAAGCAATGGTGGCACTGAGTGCCAATGGGGGTGTCATGGCTGCATAAACAATCCACTCAGGAAAACCCAACATCATGGAGCCCGACTGCGTCGTCCATGCATTCATTCCGCCTAAATAGGTTCGCCAAGCTAGCAAAGCAAAAACTGCAGCCATGAAAAGTGCACCCAATCTGTCCAATTGTGCGATGGTGGCTTGACTTGCCTTGGCTGTGAAAAAGTCCACCACAATGTTGGCTTTTTTGAATTGGCAAAGGGGCATGAACAAGGCAATGGCGGCGCCAGTTGCAACCCCGGTTAACTCAAAATCGCCCACAATGGTTGTGCCATTGGTATTGCGGCCAATGAGGCTGTAGCAAGTCATCAAAGTGATGAAAGTCAGCAAAGCGCCTGCCAAGATGCTGCAAAATTTGGCCAGTAGCTCGAGAATTTTCAATCTTCACCTTTCAGACAACCGGGCACTGAGCCCGGTCGAGTTACGTTTTATGTCACGTATTATTTTGCAGGGTCAACTTTGACGGTCAAGGTGCCCAAGCCTGCAACCCGGCCAACCAATGTATCACCGGCCACCACGGCTGCGACACCCTCGGGTGTGCCTGTGTAAATCAAATCACCAGGCTGCAACTCCCAGGCGGCCGACAGGTGCTCGATGGTTTCTGCCACGTTCCAAATGAGTTTTGCAACGGTGCTGGTTTGACGAACTGTGCCGTTAACCAGCAGATCTATTTCCGCATGGTTCACATCGCCGGCTTTGGCTTTCGGTGTGATAGGGCCGATGGGTGCTGAATGATCAAACGCTTTGCCAATGCACCATGGACGGCCTTGTTTTTTCATTTCGTTTTGCAAGTCACGGCGCGTCATGTCCAAGCCGACTGCGTAGCCAAAAATGTGCTTTTCTGAATCTGCCGCTTTGATGTTTCGGCCACCAGTGCCGATGGCAACAACCAATTCAATTTCGTGGTGAAAGTTTTGGGTCAAGCTGGGGTAAGGCATGTGGCCTGTTTCCCCTTCATTCACTACCACCAGGGTGTCTGTGGGTTTCAAAAAGAAGAAAGGTGGTTCTCTGCCTGTGAAACCCATTTCTTTGGCGTGTTCTTCGTAATTGCGACCTACGCAGTAGATGCGGCGAGCTGGAAAACGTTCAGCCTGTCCCAAAACTGGAACCGAAACTACGGGAGCGGGAGCGAAAACAAAACTCATAAATACCTTTCATGCAAAGAAAAAAAGAACGCCAAAATTGATTTTCATAAGTATACTTATTATTCGACAATTTTGTCAGAAACATTCAATCATATTGCATGGAGAAGAGTTTCGATTTTGCCAAAGCGCCAGGTCACTTGGTGCGTCGTGCGCAACAAATTGCGGTGTCCTTGTTCATGACGGAATTGGCTGCGGAGGATGTCACGCCTGTTCAATTTGCCATCTTGAATGCTGTGATGGACACCCCGGGCATTGATCAAATTACATTGTCTGGCCGAGTTGCATTTGATGCAGCAACTTCAGGCTCTGTGATCGGGCGGTTGGAAACCAAGGGGTGGATCAAACGAGAGCCCGACAAACTAGACCGCAGGCGTAAACTTTTGTGGTTAACGCCCTCAGGTGAGGAGGCCACATTGCTCATGAAAACTGCTGTGGAGCGAGTACAAGACACTTTACTCAAACCGCTGAATCAAGAGGAAGCCCAGCAACTTGTGGGCTTGCTTTCCAAATTGGTTGCGGGCCATGAATCTGAGCTGAGCTGAAACAGGTCGTTGGTGGTGTTCTTGTACCCTTAGACCGATCTCAGTAATACCGGCCTTTAACTTTTGTAGGTGAGTACAAAATGTTCCACCACGGGAGGGCCAGCGAAAAATGGCCCAACAATGGCGCGCCACTCTGTAAAAGCGGCTGACTCCCTAAATCCGACGGTGTGATCTTCTAAGGTGTCCCAGAAAATTTGCAAAATAAATCGGTCTGGGCTCTCGATACCTTTGTTCACTTTGGCCCCTTGAAAGCCCTTGGCTTTTGAGATGACGGTTTGAATACCGCGCGCAATGGCTTCCTCAAAGGCTACTTCTTGGCCAGGTTTGACGCGAATGTCTGCTAATTCAAGAATCATGATGTTCCTAGGTTGATGTGAATAAATTTGAGCTTGGAGTGCCACTTGAAATGGAACTGGGAATTTTGACTAAAGCAACATTGTGGCAAAAAAATGCAGGGATCAAAGACGGCGCTGTTTGGCAACCCATAAAACCAGCGCAATGAAGGCGAGGCTAACGATGCACAGCGCAAAACAGGCGGCTGCCCAAAAAGTACTCACTTCAGGTCGAGCAGTCAGAAGTCCAATGCCTTCATAGGCCCAGACAAATGCGCCCCAAAGCCCCACCCCCCACAACATGATGCTGTAGATGATGAGGGGCAGCAAAGTCATGCGGTAGCACCTCAAAATAAAGGCACAAACCGCTTGCAACGCATCCACCAAGTGATAAATGGCCACCCACCCCAGAACAGTTGATGCAGCCAATGTGACCGCGGTGTCAGCTGAAAACCAGCCCGGCAAGGTTTCTTTGCTCAAGGCTAGTGCCGTACTGAAAAGCAAGGCGAGCACCAAGGTCAACTTCAAACCTGTGTGGGCTGCCTTCTCGGCTTGACCAGCGTCATTGGCGCCAATCCAAAAGCCAACCCGAGCACTGCAAGCGATGCCAAGTGCAAGCGGAATCATGTAGAGCAAAGTGGCAATGCTGGTTGCAATTTGGTGGCTGGCCGATGCCACCACACCTTGTCTAGAAATAAAGAGAGCCATCATGGTGAAGGCAGTGACCTCCACCAACACGGACAGGGCAGCCGGTACGCCTAAGCGCAAAAACTCTTTGAGCATTTTCCAATTGGGGGCCTCCATCGATTGCCATATTTTGAATTCTTGGTAAACCTTTTGAGAGCGCAAGAAATAGAGACCCATGAGCATCAGCCAAGTGTTGACAATCAAAGTGGCCCAAGCGCAACCCACAACGCCTTGCGCTTCTAGCCCCCAGCCTCCTAGAGTCAGCAAAATTGAGAGAGGTATTTTGATACCCAATGCTGCAATTTGAAGGACCGTGACCCAAAGCGGCATGCCAAGGCTTTGGTTGAGTGTTGAGTACATCCGAAAGAGCAGTGATGGCCCCACAGCAAGCGCCAAAACATAAAGGTAATCTCGCACATCATTTTGCAGAGTCTCAGGAACACCCGTTGCGCTGAGCCACGGATCTGGAAACAGCAAGGCCAAAGTGCCTAAGAAAATCACGCCAAGGCACAAATACAAAGCTTGTCGAACCGATTTGCCAAGCGCTGCGTGCGCGCCAGCCCCCCGCAATTCAGCCCAAACGGGCAACAGGGCGGTGATCAAGCCATTCAAGGACACATAAATACTGATGTAGATGGCAGAACCCACAGACAAAGCGGCTAAAGCAGATGCGCTGTATCGACCGGCAACCAAGGTGTCAACAACACCAAAAGCCATCACTGCCAATTGCCCCACTAAAACCGTACCGGCGTGACGAAGAATGGTGCGTGCTTCAAACATACCGCAATGAAATGTCAGGGCTTGGCGGAGATGATGGACGCCACGGCTCTGAACAAAACGATATCTTCATTGTTGTCAGAAGGGCGACGCACGGTGGCGTGTCGTGTCCACAAACTGACGTTAACCTCTTGGGAGAGTGAAGGCAGTGCTTGTGTATCAACGATCAGCCACGCACATTGCTTTTTTGAATCGGTGCTTAACTGATCAGAGGGCCTCACGACCGGGTGCAACTTGAAATTGCCGTGAAACTCGAAGGCTGCACCTTGTGCCTTGGTCAGTCCATAGTAATGAACGCATTCGGTGTCACCCATCATGCTTCTAACTTGGTGAACCAAGGGTGCATAACTCCTCCCAAAATCAATGAGAGGTAACCAAAGGGTCATGATCAACAACCAGCACAAGCTGGCGCCACTTGCTGGCAACACCATGCTTTTCCAGATTGCAGTCCGGTGCCTGCCGGCACGCCATTTCACAAGACTGGCCCACCCCAGAGTGGCCGACCCAGCAATGATGAATGCAACCCATGAAAACTGGGCGACAAAGCCAGGCGCCTGTCTTGCGACATTGATTGCTGGTTGGGCTGGAAAGCCGGTTTGCATTGAGATCCAGACCGTCCAAATGATCAGTGCGCCTAAACTGAAGAACAACAAGGTAAACCAATCAATGAATGCACTCATGCTGCGTTTGAATGTGGGCAATGCAAAGGCAGCCAATGTGGCCAAGGCGGGCAAGGCTAAGAGCAGTGCACGGTCGCTGATGCCGGACAACCATGTGCTTGCGATGGCGACAACCAGGAACCAGAGTGGCAATGACAAATGGGGGTTGGCTGAAATGCTTTTCAGCTGATAGCGCCAGCGCCAAAGCGTCCAGAGTGCCAATGGCCAAGCAGGCCATGTGAACCACAAAAGCAATCTGGCCAAGGTCTTGATTTCAAAGAGATGAGGCAAGTCGACGCGCCATTGCCACAATTCCAGCTTGCTTGAGATGGCCGCAGTGGTCAGACAAAAGATCAAAATCCAAGCGACATCGACACGCCTGACTTGCAATGTATGAGGTTTGCGAGTGTCAAGCGCCATCACAATGGCACCACCGGCTCCCAACAACATGGCCAGTGCCGGTGCGCCAGAAAGTGCCAAGCCAAAGATGCCTAGAGCCGCGCCAAACAGCGCATGGATTCTTTTGCGGGCCAGATTGGCTAATGCAAAAAAGAGAACGGTAGAAAAGGCGAGTTGCGCAAGTGATGGTGCGGCCTCATGTGATAACCTGGCCAAGCCCAAACAAGCAATCAAGGCTAGCAAGCCACCATCTGCCATGGCCCTTGCATAGTCAGCTGGCTCGGCTTCTCCGCCAAAGGCAAAGCTGACGGGCTGAGCAGCAGGTGTGCGCGCCAAGGCGTAAACCGCGTACCAAGTGGCTGCCAGTGTCAGACCTAACAAGGCAATGAAGGGCAAACGGGCAGCCGTGTCTAACGGAAATCCGATGGGTGCCAATTGGATGGCCCAAGCACCCAGCCAATAGGGCAAAAGGGCCGCATCTAGATCGGCTTGTCCAAGGAGAGTGGGTTTTAGCCACGAAATGCCATCGGGTCCGATGGACAGCGCCAAATTTCGCATGAACCCAAAGGCCTGCATGTCCTCGGCTTTCCAAGGGGTACGGCCAACGAAGCCTGACAACACATAGGCCAGGCAAAGTGTCCACAAAACCCAGCGCGGCAAACGTCGAACGGCACCTTGTGCCACGATGGCTGGGTTGGCAGAGGTATCTGATGAGTAGGAATTCACAATTCAGACGATAGCAGAGTCGGTATCAACATCACAAGTCTATGCCAGCGGGTTTTGGGCATGCAAAAAACAAGGGCAGGCCGGTTGCCCGGACTGCCCTTCGATGGTCACGAAGTGACGCGATGGGAAGATTACTTGGTAATGGACGTTTTGCCAAAACGGTTACGGAACCGCTCAACGCGACCACCCATGTTGTCCACAGATTTTTGGGTACCTGTGTAGAAGGGGTGTGATTCGCTGGATGTATCGAGTTTGAACAAAGGCAGCTCGCGGCCGTCGTCCATTTTCACCATCTCTTTGGCATTGACGCAAGAACGTGTGACGAACTTGAAGCCGTTAGACAAGTCCAAGAAGCAAACTTCTCGGTAGTTGGGGTGAATGCCTTCTTTCATGATCTATTCCTTGG
>CANKOT010000064.1 GCA_947484245.1 Comamonadaceae bacterium | reverse complement strand
TCGTGGTCCACGAAGGCCAGGTGGTCAACAAGGGCGAGAGCGTTGTGGACGGCCCAGCCGACCCACAAGACATCTTGCGCTTGCTCGGTATGGAAGAGTTGGCTCGCTACATCGTTGACGAAGTGCAAGACGTTTACCGTTTGCAAGGCGTGAAGATCAATGACAAGCACATCGAAGTAATCGTGCGTCAGATGCTTCGCCGTGTGGTGGTTGAGAACATAGGTGAATCCAACTACATCTCTGGTGAACAAGTCGAGCGCTCAGAAATTTTGAACACCAACGACGCATTGCGTGCGGCTGGCAAAATTCCTGCAACCTTCAGCAACTTGTTGTTGGGTATCACCAAGGCCTCTTTGTCGACCGATTCGTTCATCTCTGCGGCTTCCTTCCAGGAAACCACCCGCGTGCTCACCGAAGCTGCCATCATGGGCAAGCGCGACGAGTTGCGTGGTTTGAAAGAGAACGTCATTGTGGGCCGCTTGATTCCTGCCGGTACCGGTTTGGCTTATCACAAAGCCCGTGCCGCCAAAGATGCGATGGACGAGGCAGAACGCCGCGCCATCACAGAAGCCGAAGCCGTTGAATTGGCCGAAGCGCAACAGTTGACCGAAGACGCAGCCAACGCTGCTGAATCGAAAGCCTGATCAATTTCCGGCTTCGGCCGGAATGAAGAGCGCCTCTGATCCGATGATTCGGCCAGAGGCGTTTTGTTTTTGCGAACGTTTTGATTCAAAATGACGGCAACATGTCACTTCTGATTTTTTACGCCATCTTGGCAACACTTGTTTTCTGGGCGATAGGTGCTTACAACCGCCTGGTGGTGTTGCGCGCCAATGTGGCCAAGCAGTTTGCGGCGGTTGACGCGCAGTTGCTTAGGGTATTGGTTTGGTTGCAAGGCAACCTGCCAGCTTCCATGCGCGACATGTTGAGCGAAATGGAAGAGGCTGCCCTGCCTGAAGCCTTGCTCAAAAATGAGCGTGACTTAAAGTTGCTGGACATTCTCGAAGCGCTTTCCGACAGCTTGGACGCTGCGCGAACGCAGCCCTTGTCTCCCGAGGTCATGCAACAGGTCAATCAAAACCGCTTGGCCTTGGCCGCTTGGGCCAAAGCAGAAGTGCGTGCAGGTCAAAGCGGTGAAGCCACTTGGTTCATCGACCCCTTGCCCTATAAGTTTGACCGTTTGAAAGCCCAAGCCTGGCCGCTGATGGACGCCTACAACCAAGCCGCCGCCAAATACAATGAAGCGGTGACGCAGTTTCCAGCCAGTGTGCTGGCCAAACAAGTCAAATTTGTACCGGCTCACACGCTGGACATTGCCGATTTATTGGCATGACCTTGCAAATTTCCTGAAGGTCCCCTTTGCAGCCAAATTTACAAGCACCGCTTTGGCAATTGTTGCAAGCTGCAGCGCAGGTTGCGCTGGCGGTTCAAAATGGCCGATCTATGACGGCCGCCCTCGAGGCTGTTTCCAAAGACTTGCGACCTGGGGTGCAAGCCTTGTCGTTTCAAACCATGCGTTGGTGGGGGCGCGCTGTGGCGCTTCGGAAATGCTTGGCACGCAAAGCACCACCCGCGCAAGCAGATGCCTTGTTGTGCACGGCGCTGGCATTGTCTTGGCAGGACGAGTTGGCCCCTTACCCGGTTCACACCTTGGTCAATCAAGCCGTAGAGGCGGCTCGCAGGCACAAAGACATGCGGGCGCAAGCGCCGTTTGTCAACGCGTGTTTGCGCCGGTTCTTAAGAGAACGCGAGGCCTTGATCGCGCAAACCGATACCGATGTCACCGCACATTGGAATCATCCGGCTTGGTGGGTCAAACGCTTGCAGACAGACCATCCTCAAGATTGGCAAACTATTTTGCAGGCGGCCCAATCGGCTGCTCCCATGACACTTCGCGTCAATCCCAAGCACAGTTCGGTGCAAGTCTATTTGCAGGCTCTGCAAGCGCAAGGCATTGCCGCCAAAGCGGTGGCCGAGTATGGCGTTCAGTTGGTCAAGGCGGTGCCCGTCCATCTGCTACCTGGATTCTCAGAAGGCCATGTGTCCGTGCAAGATGCGGCGGCGCAGTTGGCTGCACCTTTGTTGCTCAATGGTTTAAAAACATCCCATCAAGCTTTGCGATTGTTGGATGCCTGCGCCGCGCCAGGTGGCAAAACAGGCCATTTGTTGGAATGCGCCCCGCAGGCCCATGTCTTGGCCTTGGATGTTGACGCCGTGCGCTGTGAGCGCATTCAACAAAACTTAGACCGACTCCAGGTGAAAGCCCAATTGGTGGCTGCCGATGCAGCCAAGCCTGCCGATTGGTGGGACGGCCAAAGTTTTGACGGCATTTTGCTCGATGCGCCTTGCACCGCATCTGGCATTGGCCGAAGACACCCGGATGTGAGGTGGCTCAGGCGCGAATCGGATGTGGCGCAGTTGGCCGCTATCCAAGCCAAGCTTCTGAAGGCGCTTTGGCCATTGGTCAAGCCCGGGGGCAGATTGCTTTATTGCACTTGTTCGGTATTTAGGGCGGAGGGCGAAACTCAAATCCAAACGTTTGTTCAGCACAACACTGATGCCATGATCTTGCCTTCTCCAGGTCATTTAACACCCTCAATTGCCACATCTGAGACCAGTCTCCGCGACAATGACATGGGTGAACATGACGGTTTTTATTACGCACTGCTGGAAAAGCGTTCAATTTGAGTTGAGCGGCATAGGGCGCACAAGTCTTTGGCTTCGTACGCTCTGTTGGTGCGTGTGGTCGGTGTGCGTTTTCTCGCTGCCAAGCCATGCCCAAACGGCGGCAGTCTCCCAGGTTGAAGTCTCGGAATTGCGCCTTGAGCGTTCGGAGGGTGCTTTGCTTTTGCAAAGTACTTTGCGCCTAGACCTTAGCAGCACCGTCGAAGAGGCCTTGCAAAAAGGCATGCCCCTTTATTTTGTCACCGAGGCCGAGTTGACGCGCGATCGTTGGTATTGGTATGACAAGAAATTGGGTCTCATTGCGCGCCATTACCGATTGGCCTACCAGCCCCTCACCCGAATGTGGCGTCTAAACGTATCGCGCGAGCCCATTGGCACTGTGGGTTTGGCCAGCAGTTTGTCGCAAACCTTTGAAACCTTGCCAGAAGCGCTGACCGCCATTCGAAGAACCGTCAATTGGAAATTGACCGATGTGTCTGAGCTGGGCAGCGATCAAAAGTACACCCTTATTTTTAAGTTTCGCTTGGATGTGTCGCAATTGCCAAGACCCTTCCAGATGATGGTGGGGAGCCAATCGGAATGGAATTTGAGCACCCAAAAAACCTTGCGCTTGAATTCTGATGTAGGCCGCTGACCCGATCGGTCCACGCAAATTTTCCTCATGAATCGGAACCCAAAAGATCGAATTGCCACTGGCGCCCAAGCCTCCAAAACGGTGAGGTGGATGGTTGGCATCGGGGTGACTATTTTTTTGATCATTGGCCTTGGCCTCTTGGTGCTCTTGACACAGGCCACCGGCAACCGTGCACTCTACGACCGCAATTACGACCGGCTGTACTTGATCAATACCGTGGTTGCCTTGCTGTTGTTGGTCGGGCTGCTTTGGGGCTTGACCCGCCTGATCATTCGCGTGCGCCAAGGGCAATTTGGTTCCCGCCTGTTGGTCAAGCTGGCCGCTATTTTTGCGCTGGTGGGCGTGGTGCCTGGTGTTTTGATTTATGTGGTGTCTTATCAGTTTGTGTCTCGCTCCATTGAGAGCTGGTTTGATGTAAAAGTAGAGGGCGCTTTGGTGGCAGGCTTGAATTTAGGCCGTGCCACCTTAGACACTTTGTCGGGCGATTTGGCCAAGCAATCCCGTGTGGTAGCCCAACAATTGGTGGATGTGCAAGAGGCCAGTGCTGCGATCATGCTAGACCGAGTTCGCACGCAAATGGATGCCAATGACGCCGTGCTGTGGTCGCTCGATGGCCGGCTCATTGCCACGGCGGGGCAGTCGCGTTTTGCCATTCGGCCGGACCGACCTACGGCAGCCCAGTTTAAACAAGTGCGCAGCAAACTCAGCGTGGAAATAGTGGAAGGGCTGGACGAGTCGGTGGGTACGCCAAGCGGGCGCATCAAGGTGCTTACGCTGGTGCCGCAGAACAGCCTGAGCTTGCGTGACGATCCGTGGGTTTTGCAAATTTCGCAGGAACTCCCCCCCACCTTGGTCGCCAATGCCTTAGATGTGCAGCTGGCCAATCGGGAATACCAAGAGCGTGCCTTGGCGCGTGATGGGCTTCGCAAAATGTACATTGGCACGCTTACCTTGAGCCTCATCATGGCGGTGCTGGCCGCGGTGTTGTTGGCTGTTGTGTTGGGCAACCAAATAGCGCGGCCCTTGCTCTTGTTGGCGCTGGGCATGCGCCAGGTTGCTGCGGGTGATCTCACCCCCAAATACGCCTTGCAAGGCAAGGACGAGCTGGGGGGCTTGACCCGCTCCTTCGCTGAAATGACGCAGCAGCTCTCGGATGCCCGAAGCGCCGTCGAGCGCAGTTTGATGCAACTCGACGCGGCCAGGGGCAACTTGCAAACCATCTTGGACAACCTGACCGCCGGCGTGATTGTGTTCAATGCCCGTGGGGTAATTCAATCCTCCAATCCTGGCGCAACGCGCATTTTGAAAGTGCCCTTGGCGGCACATCAAAAGGCTTCTTTCTTGAGTTTGCCCAATTTGCAAAACTTTGCGAGCGGTGTGCAGGAGCAGTTTGAGCTGTTGTCCGCAGATAAAGACCGACACGAGCTTGATCACTGGCAAAAGTCCTTCGAAATTCATGCATCGGGCCAAGGTTTGGAAGCCACCTCCGTGACCCTGGTGGCCCGGGGCGCCATCTTGCCAGACGGCATGCGGCTTTTGGTGTTTGACGACATTTCTGAAATTGTGTCGGCCCAACGCTCCCAAGCTTGGGGCGATGTGGCCCGCCGCTTGGCTCACGAAATCAAGAACCCCCTGACGCCCATTCAATTGTCAGCCGAGCGCTTAGAGCGCAAACTCGATGGCAAATTAGAAGAGGCAGACCAGACTGTTTTGTCCAAGTCGGTGAAAACCATCGTCGATCAAGTTGACGCCATGAAACGCTTGGTCAACGAGTTTCGCGACTACGCCCGACTGCCCTCAGCCGACCTGAAGCCACTGGACCTCAACAGCTTGATTACCGATGTGATGGGCCTTTATGCTCCAGAGCCACTTGAAAAAGCATTCCGACCCCAAGTCAAGGCGGATCTAGACCCCACTTTGCCGCTCATAGAGGGCGATGCACAGCAACTCAGGCAGGTGGTTCACAACCTGATTCAAAATGCGCAGGATGCCAGCGATCCTCAATCGCACGTGATGTTGGTGACCCGTTGGAGCCCAGCTCGCAAGCGTGTCAAACTGACCGTCCTGGATGAAGGTCCTGGTTTTGCGCCCAATATATTGCAGCGGGCGTTCGAGCCCTACGTGACAACCAAGGCCAAAGGCACCGGTTTGGGGCTGGCGGTGGTGAAGAAAATTGCAGATGAACACGGCGCTCGATTGGATATTGCCAACCGAGTTGAAGATGGGGTGGTCAAAGGGGCCCAAGTATCGTTATCATTCAGTGTCGAGAGATTGGCGCAGATTTAAACCATGCGTCAGTTTTGAGAAGGACTTCAATTGTCCAATTTAAAAGCACAGTCGATGCAAATTAGAGGCAACTAAGCGCAACATGGCAAATATTTTGGTGGTCGATGACGAGCTGGGCATTCGCGATTTGCTATCCGAAATCCTCAACGATGAAGGGCACAACGTAGAGCTGGCCGAGAACGCAGCGCAAGCGCGCGAGATACGCCTTCGCATGCGGCCCGACTTGGTGTTGCTAGACATTTGGATGCCCGACACCGATGGCGTCACCTTGCTCAAAGAATGGTCTACCGGCGGCCTGTTAAACATGCCCGTCATCATGATGAGTGGCCACGCCACCATCGACACAGCCGTGGATGCCATTCGAATTGGTGCACAGGCGTTTTTAGAAAAACCCATCACACTGCAAAAACTCTTGAAAACGGTCGAGCAGGGTTTGGCGCGCGAGCAGGTCCGTCAAGCTGCTGCGGCTTACCAAGCTTCTCAAATGCCCGCCGGCATTGCAGCCCCTTCGCAGTTGGGCGTTGCCAGCGTTCAAGACAATGTGCTTCAGGTTTCCCAAACCTTTAACCTTGACATGCCTCTGCGCGATGCGCGTGATGCTTTTGAAAAAGCCTACTTTGAATTTCACCTGGCCAATGAAGGGGGCTCCATGACCCGCGTGGCCGACAAAACAGGTTTGGAGCGCACCCACCTGTATCGCAAATTGAAGCAATTGGGCGTTGACCTCACCAAGGGCAAGCGCGCTGGCGCTTGAATTTTGCAGTTCAAGCCTCGGTTTCGACAGTTCGTCGCAAATCGAATGCACTTCCACACACAGCTGTCTACATTAGGCCTCTTCTAAACAGAGAGGCCTTATGACAACACCATCTTCTTCTCCCAAGCCACCCAATTGGCAGGCGGCCAAAGACACCTTTCACGCTTATGCCACTTGGTTGGTCAACATCAGTTGGAAACTGTTTTTTGGCTTGTCCATTGTTCTGCTAATGGCCTTTGGCATTTTTGATTTACCGCAACTGGCGTTCTTGATCATCCTCACGTCGATTGTGATCAAGGCTACTTTCAAGCAACAAATTCAAGCTGAAGAAAAAGCCACTGCCGCCACTTACTTGGCTGAAGCTGAGCAACTCAAACGTCAATTGGTGGAGGCGCGCATGGCCACCATGCAGGCGCAAGTAGAGCCCCACTTCTTGTTCAACACGTTGGCCTCCATCGATCATTTGATTGAAACCGATCCGCCGCGGGCCAGCTTGATGCAAAAGAGTTTGATCGCTTTGTTGCGTGCCACGCTGCCCACATTGCGCGAACAAAAACCCAACACCATTCGCTACTTGGGCCAAGAGCTAAGCGTCATTCGCCCTTACCTTGACATTCAAAAAATGCGCATGGAAGATCGCTTGCAAACTCAATGGGATATTCCAGAGGGGCTTCATTCTGCTGAAATGCCCAACATGATGGTGCTCAGTTTGGTGGAAAATGCATTCAAGCATGGCCTAGAGCCCAAGGCTGAGGGCGGCACCTTGGTGTTGCGCGCAGAGGTCTCACACGGCAAATTGGTGGTCACTGTGAAAGATTCTGGTGTGGGTTATTTTCCGGCCGATCAAAATGCGCAATTTGAATCAACACAAGGCGGATTTGGTTTGAAAAATATTCGCGACAGATTGGCGCATATTTATGCCGACCAAGCCAGTTTGAGCATCCGGGCCTTAGAACCCTATGAAGGCTCTGGCACTTTGGCCATTCTCACGATGCCCTACAAGTCCGCGCCCATCGAAGCCACGGCGGGTCTTTGAAATTATTTTGAACACCACCATGTCAAAAATGCCTCGAGCCGTGATTGCCGACGACGAGCGACTGATGCGCGATCAACTGCGCACCAGATTGCATCAGGTGTGGCCAGAGTTAGAAGTTGTGGCCGAGGCCAAGAACGGACTTGAAGCGGTTCAAGCCGTGAGAGAACATCAGCCGGACGTGATTTTTTTAGACATCCGCATGCCGGGTCTTACAGGTGTAGAAGCAGCCAAAGAAATTGCACAACTTGAGCTAAGCGATGACGCCTTGTTGCCCGAAATGGTTTTCATCACAGCTTACGATCAGTACGCCATCGACGCGTTTGAGCAAGGTGTGGTCGACTACGTTTTAAAACCTGCCGAGCCTGAAAGACTGAGGTTGACGGCAGAGCGATTGAAAACACGATTGATACAGCGCGCCCCTGAGTTCAATGGCCATGAGAAAGACAGCAGCCCTGCAACCCAATCAGTTCAGCAATTGCTGCATGTGCTTTCGGCCCAAGTGTCAGGGCGTCCGCCTCAGTATTTGTCTTGGTTGCAAGCCTCCGTGGGTCAAACTCTTCAGTTGGTGCCCGTTGAAGATGTGCTTTATTGTGCGAGCGATGACAAATACACGCGCGTGCAAACAGCCAAGCAAGAGTTTTTGATTCGCAAGCCCATCAAAGAATTGGTGGAAGCGCTAGACCCCTCTATTTTTTGGCAAATCCACAGAAGCACCTTGGTGAATGTGCGGGCCATTGCCGGCGTGCTGCGCGATGAACGTGGTCGGCAGGAGGTGCTTGTGAAAGGCCGATCTGAAAAATTGCAGGTGAGTCGAAGTGCCGCTCAGTTGTTTCGCAGCATGTAAGGACGTTAAGGCAGCGCCACTGGTCTGAGTGTGATTTGCCGAATTTCTGGGCTTGGCAATTTGATGGCTTGACCTTGGAAATAGATTTTCACCAAAGGCAGTTGCTGGCTGTAAACCTTGAACGGCCCTGGCCCATAAATGCTTCTTTCTTGACCTGGCGTCAATGACAAGCTGGCCACGCGTTGGTTGCCATCCATAATGCAAAGGCTGGCATTGTCTAGAGCCACCACGTGCACATACTCGCCTTTTTTGCGCGCAGACGTGGGTTGAATTTCAGTGTCAGTGGGCTCCCATGCACATGCTGCATTGAGGGCCTGTGGTTTTACTGGCACTTCTTTTTTATCGGTCTCGGGCAGTGCGGGATTAGGCGTAGTCGTAGTCGTGGGTGTCGCAAGCACCGCTTTTGGTTTGGGTTCCGGCTGGTTCGCTTGGATGGCGGCTTCAGTGGAAGGCTTGCTGGCAGGATTTGAAGATTGCTGCACTAGGAAAAATACAGCCATCAAAACTGCCACCACGATCAGTGCACCTCCCAGCCCTGAAATCTTGAGGGCAGGCTTTGCTGCAGAAGTTTGTTGGGGCGGAACTTCTAGGGGCGGTGAAGGCGTGTTTGAAACGCTGGATGCTACTTCAACTTCAACTTCAACTTCAACTTGAAGCGTGTGCCCAAAAAATTGCAGAAGTTTCTTGCCGGTCGAAAACTTTATTTCTGAGTTGTAAAACCCAGAGTTGCCACCCGTTTCCAGCTGCTCAACCTGAAGCACCGAAAGCATGTTGCGGCGAGCCATGGTGGCACGGTCCATCCCCGCATGCTTGCGCAAACTTTCTAACAGAACACCATGCTCATGGGTCCATTGGGGCTTGTTCATGGGGCCTGCCAAGGGTAGGTTGAAATATTTTGCAATCTTGAATTCTAATGATCAACATATAAATCAGCAAGTTAGCAATTTTTTTGCAAGAAATACCTCAACTGGTGCGCTAGACGGCTTGGCGTGGACTGCCTAGAATCCACTTCCCTAACTAACTAATCCTATGCAACTCATGTGGCTCTCTGGCCCCACCGGCCAGGTTAAATCTGTCTCGATCACTGCGCGCAACATATTGATGGCGGCGGGTGCTTTGGCCATGGCCTTGCTGCTTTTGGGTTTTGTACTCAATTGGGTTGGCTTGCGGGTGGCGGTTGAATACAACCCAGACCTTGCGCGCAGCTTGGGTGGCGTGACCACAGAAGCCGAGCAATTGCGAATGGAATCTGTGTACAGGCAAAACCTCAGGCAACTCCAGTCATCCATGGATCAGACGGTTCAAGATGTGAAAAAACTAGAGGCGCTCAAAAACAGGTTCATGAACTTGGCCACGCCTGCGGGCCTGCAGGACAAAGCCCCCGCCTCGCAAAACGCCAAAGGGGGCCCCTTTGTGCTGCCCAACCTGACCCAAAATTGGATGGGTCAAATTTTCAAGCAGCCCCTGCAAGCTGAACTGCAACAAACTGCTGAGCACATTCATTCCGTCAACCAATTGATGGCAATGCAACAACAAGATTGGCAACAGCATTTGACATGGCTTGAGGCTTTGCCCATTGCTTTGCCCATTCAAGGTGATTTTAAATTGACCAGTGGCTACGGCGTGCGAAACGATCCTTTTACGGGCAGTCTGGCCATGCATGAAGGCATTGATTTTGCGGCCGAAATTGGTACGCCTGTTGTGGCGCCTGCCCAAGGTCAGGTGGTTCGGTCTGAATGGGACGCCACCTATGGCAATGTGATTGAAATTAGACACGCAGAAAATTTCATCACCCGTTATGCACACCTGAGCAAACGCTTGGTGGCGGTCAATGCAACGGTGCAAAGCGGCGCACTCATTGGCAATGTGGGCAACACAGGCAGGTCGACCGGCCCCCACTTACATTACGAAATTTTTCAAAACGGCCGAGTGCTCAATCCGCTGACCGTTTTGCCGGCTTCATCCCGTTGAATGCTTGGTCCATTCACCTACCCTCTCAACTTTCTACACAGCAGGCACTATGTTCGAAAAATTCAACCGACAGTCAATGGCCGCAAGTTCTGAAAAATTTGACACCATCGTTGGCCGAACCACTACCATTCAAGGCAACTTGATTCTGTTAGACAGTGTGCGCATTGATGGCCGAGTAGTGGGCAACATTGAGGCCGCGCCAGAATGCAAAATTGCAGTGGCCATTGGCCCGACAGGTGAAGTAACAGGCGACATCAAGGCGCACCGAGTGATGGTAGCGGGCAAAGTCTTTGGACACATTCATGCGGTCGATCGAGTTGAATTTCAAAAAGACTCTTGGGTTCAAGGCGATATTTCCTATGGGTCCATTGCTGTAGAGCACGGTGCCAAGCTGTCTGGGCTCATCCTTCAAAACAAAGCGCTAGACGAACTTGCCTCGGCCTCGGGCGCACAAGCGGCCATCCAAAGCGCCCAGTCCACCAAAAACAACAGCTAAGCCTCAATTCTCAAGCCACTGTCCAGCCAGCCTACAATGGGCCAATTTTGAGTATCATTGCTAGACATCTGACTGATACTAGAACCTTAAGATTGTTTGCATGACATGAGTGAGTTCGGAGCGCGTAGCCAGGATTCTTCTTCTGAGTTTTTCTTCAGGGTGACCGACCGTCTCCAAATGGAGAGTTGCCTCACAGCCTTGGCGCAAGATGGCAAAAGTGTGGTCATTTCCAGCGACTCCAACGAGCTCATTGACCATTACGGCGCGGCCTTTGTTCGCCGAATCAAGCAAAAACTCCCGCAAACTCAGCTTGAAGTTTTTTTACCGCGTGACACCGAGGCCATGCTTGAGCGGTTCAATCAATTGCTCAATACCCTTTCCTTGGATGTGGCAACCAAACTTCGCACAGGCATGGCGCCTGAAAAAGTATGGGTGGTGCACGATGCCAACGCCATGGGCGGGCATGAAATTCAACTGCTCACCCGACTCATCCAACAGTTCCCAGGTGCGGGCATCAGTGTTATTTTGATGTTCACAGAGGGCACATCACAAGGTGATGCCATTGCCAGCCAAAACAAACAATTTATAGCCTGGTCCTTAGAGCGGCCTACTGCTGAGCAAAAACTAGCGACCATTCAGCAGGCACGAAAAAATGGCCAAGAGGAAGCCGCTGTTGACTTCTTCAATCGGCTTAGCAAATCGGCTGTGAAAAAAATGCCCGCTGCTGCTGGCGGCATAGCAAGTGCTGCCCCTGTCGCTTCAAAGGCGGCCCCCCAACAGCCGCCTTCACAAAAACCCCGTCAAACGGCCAAGAGTTTGACCGTCGTGGCGGCCATCGGCGCATTGCTTTGTGTTTCCTTGGGCGTTGCGTTTTGGCTGAACCCAGAAGTGGGAGACCAAATTTTGGCCAAGGTCAATGACATTGTGGAAGGCCCAGGCAAACCCCAGCAAAAAGAAGACAAGCAAACCCCCAGCACGGCTGGCGCTGACGCGAAGGAAGTTCCTCCAGGCGCCCCCAACCTCTCTCAACTTGAGCCCAAAGTTGAATTGGTTCCGGGTCCTGTGCCCGCTACAACTGCTCCTGCATCACCGCCGCTGCCCCCCCCCGAACCTGCCAAAGAAGTTGCAGCCAAAGTGATCACTGAATTGCCAGAGGTAGCCCTTAAAGGACGACTCTGGCTAAAGAGTTTGCCGGCGGATGGCTTCGTTTTAGAACATGAAAGTTTTGAAACAGTGAAAGAAGCCAGGGCATTTATCAAAGACAAAGAGTGGTTGATCAATGCGCGCATTGCACCGGTGTTTACTTTAGGAAAAGACGAAGCCAGATTCGCTGTTATGACCGGCCCCTTCAGGTCTGTCGAACGGGCTAAAAATACCATTTCGCGTTTGAAGTTGTCTTCCAATGTCACCATCACTTCGGTGCAAATTGCAACCAACCAGTCTGAACCCAATAAGTTCAATAAATCCAAGCCTTAAATTGATCAGAGGCCCAAGCCCTTGATCAAACAGGCGACAAGCCGCCCATTTTGACCTGACCCCCAATTTTGGGTGGGATGATCGTGATGGAAATTCGGCGGTTCAGTGGGTTGGTGGGGTCTTGCGCCATGGAAGGCACGCTGTCGCCATAGCCAATGACTTGTGAAATGCGTTCAGTGGGCACCTTCTCCAAAATCAATTCTCGTCTTGCAGAATTGGCACGCTCGGCAGACAACTCCCAATTGCTATAACCCACAGTGCCACCACCACCATAAGGCTCTGCATCGGTATAGCCCTCAATCTTTAATTTGTGCGTGGGGCATTTGTTGGCCACCGCCGCAATTTTTTGAAATTGCTTTTTGGCAAAGTCTGACAAAACGGTGCCACCTCTTTGGAACAAGGGCTCACCTGCGTCTTTGAGGGTAATTCGCAATCCGTCTGTGGAGTAGTCAATGTCAAAAGGAGCTTTGCCGGTTTGAAGACCTGCATCGCCAGCGATGAGCGCTTTCAGTTCGTTGGCGACGGGTTCAATGCAAGAGGTGTCAATTCGCTCGCGTTTTGAAATGTTGTCAAACAACATGACCCACACCACAATGAAGAAGGCCATGAGCACCGTGACGAAGTCGGCATAAACCAGCTTCCAGGCGCCGTGATTGGTGACCTTTTTGATGCGCTTTTTGAAGACACGTCTTGAAACAACGGGTTTTGTTTTGGTACCTGGCCCTGGTTTAAGAGGCAGCTCTGGCGTTTCATGTTGAACGCTTCCAGCTGGCAAGCCAACATCTGGTACCCCGCCTGTTGGCACTTCAGGAACGTTTTCCGACGCCATAGATTTAACCGGTCAACTTGTTGCCAGAGGTGGCCATGACGCCTTCAGACAGCTCGGTCATGGTGGGGCGCTGGTCTGTGAACATCACTTTGCGTCCGTATTCCACAGCAATCATGGGAGAGAAATTGCTGTAATTGGCAATCAAAATTTCTTTCACGGCTTCGAAGGGTTTAAGGTCTGCAGCAGCCAACTGCTCCATTGAGCGACTGATAGGCAACATCATGGCATAGGCCGAGAAAACACCCATTAAAGTGCCGACCAAGGCTGCCGCAATCATGTCGCCAATTTCGCCAGGTCCAATGCCAGTTTTAATGGAAGTCAAAGCATGAACCACACCAATGATGGCCGCCACAATGCCAAATGCTGGCATGCTGTCTGCCAAGGTGGCAATGGACTCGGAGGGTTCTAGCGCTTCTTGGTTCATG
>CANKOT010000063.1 GCA_947484245.1 Comamonadaceae bacterium | reverse complement strand
TTGTTTTCTTCGGTCATTTTTACTTTTCTCAATCTCTTGAATGGCCGAAACCCGCGAATCAACGCGGGTTTCGAAAGGCTCTTCTTGGGGTGCTTTGATTCACCGTCAAGCAGTTCAAGCCTTAAATGCGCATGGGCATCACCACGTATTTGAACTGGTCGTTTTCTGGGATGGTGATGAGTGCAGAGCTGTTGGCATCGGCCAAATCAATGCGCACCATGTCTTGGCCCATGTTGGTGAGCACGTCGATGATGTAGGTGACGTTAAAACCAATTTCGATGCTGTCACCGCCGTAATCAATGTCGAGTTCGTCCACCGCTTCTTCTTGCTCGGCATTGGTCGACGCCACACGCAATGTGCCAGGATCCAAATTGAGGCGAACGCCTTTGAATTTGTCACTGGTGAGAATGGCGGTGCGCTGCAAGCAAGACAACAAGGCTTGGCGGCCCAGCGTGAGGTTGTTGCGATGACCTTTGGGAATGACGCGGTTGTAATCGGGGAACTTGCCTTCAACGAGTTTGGTCACAAACTCCATGCCACCAAAACTGAACTTGGCTTGGTTGTTGGCAAACTGCATGTCGATGGCGCCTTCTGCGTCGCTTAACAAGCGCTGCATTTCGAGCACGGTTTTGCGCGGCAAAATAACTTCTTGTTTGTTGGGCACATCGGTGTCCAAGGTGGCGGAGGCAAATGCCAAACGGTGACCATCGGTGGAGACCAAAGACAACTGCCTGCCTTCGGCCACAAACAAAATGCCATTGAGGTAATAGCGAATGTCGTGCACAGCCATGGCAAAAGAAACTTGGCTAAGCAACTGTTTCAAAGTTTTTTGTGGCACGCTGAACACAGGACCAAAACTGGCGGCTTCTTGCACCAGCGGGAAATCTTCGGCTGGCAATGTTTGTAAGGTGAATTTGGATTTGCCGCCCTTCAAAATCAGCTTACTTTGGCTGGACTCCAAACTGACGGTTTGATCGGCAGGCATGGTGCGCAAAATGTCGATCAGCTTGCGCGCGCCCACTGTGGTGGTGAAGTCGCCGGCATCGCCATCCATTTCGGCGGTGGTGCGAATTTGGATTTCAAGATCGCTGGTGGTCAACTGCAATGCTTTGCCAGTTTTGCGGATCAACACATTGGCCAAAACAGGCAATGTGTGACGACGTTCCACAATGCCGGAAACGGATTGCAAAACAGACAGCAATTTGTCTTGGGTGGCCTTCAGTACGATCATGTCTTCCTCTGTTTTCGGGGGGCCCCAATTTGGATTTCGGGAGCCCCTAGATTTTCGCTGATTTTTGGGCCCAAATTGCACTTTTGCGCGCCTTAATTCAGCATTCTTTGGGGGGGCTTGCACACCCCTTCGTTTTGGCCCTTTTTCAAGCTTGTTTTTTGAGCCCGAAAGCCTAGCCCTTGAGGGTTTGCTCCAAAACGTGCAGTTGCTGGTTCAACTCGGTCAGTTGCTGGCGTTCGGCGCTGATTTTGCGCACGGCGTGCAAGACCGTGGTGTGGTCGCGGCCGCCAAACAACTCACCAATTTCGGGCAGACTTTTTTGGGTCAGCTCTTTGGCCAAGTACATGGCAATCTGGCGCGGCCGGGCAATGCTGGCGGGCCGTTTTTTGGAATACATGTCGGCAACCTTGATCTTGTAGTAATCGGCCACCGTTTTTTGAATGTTTTCGACGCTGATCTGGCGATTTTGAATGGACAGCAAGTCGCGCAGGGCTTCGCGTGCCAGTTGGATGGAAATTTCCTTCTGGTTAAATCGAGAATAAGCCAGGATTTTGCGCAAGGCGCCTTCGAGTTCGCGCACGTTGGAGCGAACATTTTTGGCGACAAAAAAGGCCACCTCCTCAGGCATGACACTGCCTTCACTGATGGCCTTGTTGATCAAAATGGCCACACGCATTTCGAGCTCGGGGGGCTCAATGGCCACAGTAAGCCCTGAATCAAAACGCGACACGAGCCGCTCGTGGATATCAGCCAAGCCTTTTGGATAGGTATCGCTGGTCATCACAATGTGCGACTTTTTGGCCAGCAGCGCTTCAAAAGCGTTGAAGAATTCTTCTTGGGTTCGGTCTTTGTTGGCAAAGAACTGAACATCGTCAATGAGCAGCAAATCGAGGGAGTGATAGCGGTGCTTGAATTCGTCAAAGGTTTTGCGTTGATAGGCTTTAACCACATCCGAGACAAACTGCTCCGCGTGAATGTAGAGAACTTTGGCATCGGGCCTGTCGGCCAGCAATTTGTTACCCACCGCATGCACCAAGTGGGTCTTGCCTAAACCCACGCCGCCATAAATGAACAAGGGGTTGTAAAGGTGCCCCGGCATGGTGGCCACATGCATGGCCGCTGCGCGCGCCATGCGATTGGCAGAGCCTTCCACCAAGGTGTCAAAAGTGAGCGCCGTGTTCAAGCGATGGCGGTGGCCATCCAAGGGCAATTCATCGGGCGCATCGGCCACTTCTGGTCGAGCCTCCAATGCAGCCTTAGCCATTGAAAATGCTGTTTTTCCTTGGGCTTCTCTGGTAGCAAGCGCTAACTCTATTTGAATTTTTTGGCCATGCAAGCGAGATAAAACGTCAGCCAGTTTGGCGCTGTATTGCGCTCGAATCCAGTCCAATTTGAATCGGTTGGCCACAAACAAAGTGACCTTGGAAAAGTCGTCGGACACTTGCGCTGTGAGGGGTTTGATCCAGGTGTTGAACTGCTGCTCAGGCATCTCCTGGGCCAGCTCGTCGAGGCAAACTTTCCACAAAGCTTGCCCAGCTTCATCGGCATCTGAGGGGTGCTGTCCGTTGCTCATTGGCAGGTGCCTTGGGTGTGGACAGTTGCTGGTTTCATTCGACTCAAAAGTAACTTTATCAAGAGTTTATCCACATGCTGGTGAACGGCTTGAGGCCATCATAAACCAGAAATTTCGAACTGGGGCGCCGTTTTTTCAGGAGAATCCCCTATGCCGGTTTGCCAGCTCACTGAAAGTTTGCGATAATCGCCGGTTCCCCCCAAAAATAACCATGTGGTATGGGGGATCCGATACTTGGGATGACTCAAAATGAAACGCACTTACCAACCTTCTAAAACACGCCGCGCCCGAACACACGGCTTTTTGGTTCGCATGAAAACTCGCGGTGGCCGCGCCGTGATCAACGCACGCCGCGCCAAGGGCCGCAAACGCCTGGCCGCTTGATAAAACAGCCATTAGCAGCCACTATAAATAAAGGGCAGCCGAGTGAGCTCCGCTCTCATTGGCTTGGCTGCTGAGCAGTTCCCAGACTCGGCAGTGGTGTGCAGCGATTAAAAACTCGCCCCCAATTTCAGGCTGCCCTAGCTGGCGGCACGGTTTCTCGCACCCCACATTTCGCATTGCACCGTCTCCACTTGGCTGAAACATCTGTCGGTTCTTCGAGCCTTCAAGCCGATGACTCTCAAGTTCAAGTTGCTCAAGTGGCACTGTTTCAACCCAAAGCAGTATGGCTAGGTGCCATGGTGCCCAAACGCTGGGCTAGGCGCGCCATAACCCGCAATGCCATCAAAAGACAAATTTATGTCATCAGCGCGCAGTACGAAGTTCGCATGCCATGTGCAGCCCATGTGGTCCGGCTGCGTGCTGGGTTTGATCGCAAGCAATTCATCAGTGCAACATCCACCCTTCTCAAGCAAGCCGTTCGGCTAGAGCTAGAGCAGTTGTTCGAACGCGCAGAGAAACAAACATGATTCAAAAACTATTCATCGGCATTGTGAAAGGCTATCGCCTTTTTCTCAGCCCTTGGTTAGGATCGGCATGCCGGTTTGAGCCGACATGTTCTCTTTATGCCTTGGATGCTTTAAAGCAACATGGCGCAGGCGTAGGCAGCTATCTCACCCTCAAACGCCTAGGTCGGTGTCACCCATGGTGCCATGGCGGCCACGATCCGGTGCCTGAACAGGCGCCTCAATGGCTTTCGCGTTTATTGCATCACCCGTTAACTCACACCTCTTCGAAAAAGTCTCCATGAACGATATTCGCCGCACCTTTTTATGGGTCATTTTTGGCTTCTCAATGGTTCTGCTCTGGGACCAATGGCAAGTTTACAACGGGCAAAAAGCCACGTTCTTCCCTGCGCCGCCTGCCGCAACAGCGGAGAAAACCGCCGCCGCACCGACTTCTGCAGCCAAAGACTTGCCCGTTGCATCGGTTGCCAATTCAGCCGCCAACCCTGCGGCCGGACCGTCACAAGTACCCACCTCTGCAACCATGCCAGTGGCGACGTCCCAACAACGCATTGAGGTCAGCACCGATGTTCTCAAACTCAGCTTTGACACAGAAGGTGGCTCGCTGGTGCGATCTGAATTCTTGAAATTTGGCGATACCATCGACCAGCAAAAACCCTTTGTGCTGCTCGACGAAAGCAAAGCGCGGGTCTATTTGGCTCAAACTGGCTTGATCGGTGGGCCTTTTGCTTCTCACAAAACACCCATGCAATTCACGGGCGAGCGCGAGCTCAAAGCAGGTCAGAATGAATTGAACCTGACATTTGAGTCTGCCGACACAGGCGGCTTGAAGCTGATCAAAACATACACGCTGACACGCAGCAGCTATGCCATCAAGGTTTCACACAAAGTCGTCAACACAGGCACAGCGCCAGCGGCTCCGCAGCTGTATGTTCAGCTTGTGCGTGATGGCAACAAGCCTGAAGGCGAGTCGGCTTTTTACATGACGTTCACAGGCCCCGCTATTTATACAGATGCGAAAAAATTCCAGAAAATTGAATTTAGCGACATCGAGAAAAGCAAGGCCGATTTTGAAAAGACAACCCAACAAGGTTATGTGGCCATGGTGCAGCACTACTTTGCTTCGGCTTGGTTGCTGCCCGAGAATACCCCGCGCGAAAACTTTGCTCGAAAGGTTGATGCCAACTTGTATGCCGTTGGCATGATCACGCCCTTCAATGAAGTCGCCCCCGGTCAAACCAAAACAATGGATGTCACTCTGTTTGTTGGCCCTCAAGAAGAAAAAATGCTAGAGGCTTTAGCGCCCGGCTTGGAGTTGGTCAAAGACTACGGCTGGCTGACCGTCTTGGCCAAACCGCTTTATTGGTTGCTTGACCGCCTTTTCAGCTTCTTGCAAAACTGGGGTTGGGCCATTGTGGCGCTGGTGTTCTTGATCAAGTTGGCGTTCTATTGGCTCAATGCCAAGGCTTATTCCAGCATGGCCAAGATGAAAGCCATCAACCCTCGCATCATGGAAATGCGCGAGCGGCTCAAAGACAACCCTCAGCAAATGCAGCAAGAGATGATGCGCATTTACCGCGAAGAGAAAGTCAACCCTATGGGTGGTTGCTTCCCCATCATGGTTCAGATTCCAGTGTTCATTGCTTTGTACTGGGTGTTGTTGTCATCGGTTGAAATGCGCAACGCGCCATGGATTGGCTGGATTCAAGATTTGTCAGCGCCCGATCCTTACTTCATCTTGCCCGTCATCATGACTTTGTCTACTTTGCTGCAAACGGCCCTCAACCCAGCGCCACCCGATCCCATGCAAGCCAAGTTGATGTGGTTCATGCCACTCATCTTTAGCGTGATGTTCTTTTTCTTCCCATCGGGCCTGGTGCTGTATTGGATTACCAACAACATATTGTCTATTGCACAGCAGTGGATGATCAATACCAGAATGGGTGTACCACCCCAGTTCAATCTGCCAAAATTCAAATGAGTGTCCCATCACCTTTCAACAGCAGGCGCTATGCTCCTGCGTTGAAATGATTGCAACAGGGCCGCACTCGCGGCCCTGTTGCTTTGAATGGGTGTTCCTTCAAATTTTCCTTTGATTCTCCACATGCTCTCTCGCCACCAAGATCCCATCATGGCCATTGCCACAGCACCCGGCAGAGGCGCGGTAGGGATCGTTCGCGTGTCAGGGCCTGAGTTGAAAAAATGGGCTGAGGCATTTTGCGGCAAAACGCTTCAAGCGCGTCAAGCACACTACTTGCCGTTCAACGATGCCCATGGTGAGCCCATTGATCAAGGCTTGGCCATTTTCTTTCCTGGCCCTCATTCGTACACGGGCGAGGATGTACTCGAGTTGCAAGCGCATGGTGGGCCGGTGGTCTTGCAGTTGCTGCTGGCAAGGTGCATCGAATTGGCACAATCGCCCGACCCCCATACGGGCCAAGCCCTGCTTGCAGAACTGCGCTTGGCGCAACCCGGCGAATTCACACAGCGCGCCTTTCTCAACGACAAGATTGACTTGGCTCAAGCGGAGGCCATTGCTGACTTGATTGACGCCTCAACCAGTGCTGCAGCGCGCAGCGCCAGCCGATCATTGGCCGGCGATTTTTCCAAAGAAATTCACACCCTGCGTGACAGCTTGGTGCACTTGCGCATGTTGGTAGAAGCCACCCTGGATTTCCCTGAAGAAGAAATTGATTTTTTGCAAAAGGCAGATGCGCAAGGTCAGCTTGAGCGACTTCAAACGCAGCTCAACAAAGTCTTGGTGCGAACACAGCAAGGGGCCTTGTTGCGCGAGGGTATCAAGGTCGTCATTGCCGGGCAACCCAACGCCGGCAAAAGCTCTTTGCTCAATGCCTTGGCGGGCGCTGAGTTGGCCATCGTGACGCCCATTGCTGGCACCACGCGCGACGTCGTTCAGCAAACCATTCAAATTGAAGGTGTGCCCATTCACATCATTGACACGGCGGGGCTGCGCGAAGGTGAGGGCATTGATGAGGTTGAACAAATTGGCATTCAACGCGCATGGGCCCAAATTGCAGATGCCGACGCTGTTTTATTTTTGCACGATCTCACTCGCCAGACAGAGCCTGCTTATGTTCAAGCCGATCAACAAATTCAAGACAACCTCACCAAGCAGTTGCCAAAGGGCGTCACATTGTTGAACGTCTGGAACAAGTTTGACTTATCACCTTTTGCAGATCACTCAAGCGGCCTCGAACTCAGTGCCAACCCAAGCCTTGATGTTTTTCTGTCTGCCAAAACGGGGCACGGCATTGACCAACTTCGAGCCAAACTGCTTCAAACAGCAGGCTGGCAACCTGCCAATGAAGGTTTGTACTTGGCCAGGGAAAGACACGTTCAAGCGCTTCAGCGTGTGCAATCGCATCTTGAAATAGCCGATGCCCATTTGCGCGCACAAGCGCAATCTTTGGACTTGCTGGCGGAAGAGTTGCGTTTGTCGCAAACGGCTTTGAACGAAATCACAGGCGAGTTCAACGCCGACGATTTGCTGGGCGTTATTTTCTCCAGCTTTTGTATCGGTAAATAAACGATGGCCAAATCAATTGCGATCGATCGACCCGCACACAAGAGCCCAAAGTCTTTGAGTGGGTTGCTGCCTTTTTTAAAGCCTTACCGCCTGCAAATTGGACTGGCCATTGTGTTCTTGGTCTTGGCCGCCGCTTCAACCTTGGTCTTTCCCCTTGCGCTCAGGCAATTGATCGACAACGGTTTGCAACACCCCGACCCAGGTGCGCAGGCCATGGCGCTGCGTGGCAATTTCATGATGCTGTTTGGTGTTGCCGTGGCACTGGGTTTGTTTTCGGCGGCGCGCTTTTTCACGGTGAGTTGGCTGGGTGAACGCGTGACCACCGATTTGCGCAATGCGGTTTACAGCCATGTGCTGCAACAGAGTCCTGCTTTTTTTGAGACCACGCCTACCGGCGAGGTCATTAGCCGGCTGGTGGCCGACACCACTTTGGTTCAAACTGTGGTTGGCAGTTCTTTGTCCATGGGTCTTCGCAATGCTGTGATGGGCGTCGGTGCTTTGGCCATGCTGGTGTGGGCGCACCCTACCGTCATGTTGCAACTGGTCATCACGGTGGTGGTGGTGGTCTGGCCGGCCACGCTCTATGGCCGAAGGGTGCGGCGCTTGTCGCGTGCCAGCCAAGACCGTGTGGCCGATGCCAGCGGCATTGCCACCGAAGTTTTGAATGCCATGCCAGTGGTCCAAAGCTACACAGCCGAAGGGCGCGAAGCGAAGCGTTTTGCAAGCGCCACCGAACAAGGTTTTCAAACGGCCATCCGTCGCACTCGGGCACGCTCGGTGCTGGTGGCCTTCATCATCATTGCCAACGCAGCTTTCTTGCTGTGGGGCTTGTATCAAGGCACACAGGCCGTTTTGGCTGGCGAACTGACAGCGGGGCAACTGGGTCAGGCTGTGTTGTACGTCATTATTTTTGCAGGTGCAGTTGCCGTCCTGGGCGAAACCTATGGCGACTTGCTGCGCGCTGCAGGTGCCACAGAGCGACTCATGGAGTTACTGGGTAGCACATCGCCCGTTCAATCGCCTGACAAACCTGTCAAGTCAACGCCCCCAGCAACGGGCAGCACTTTGCAATTCAAGTCGATCCAGTTTCATTACCCATCAAGACCATCTCAGTTGGCACTGCAAGACTTCTCGGTGGAAATTGCGGCAGGCCAAACAGTGGCATTGGTCGGGCCCAGTGGCGCTGGCAAAACCACGCTGTTTGGTTTGCTGCTGCGCTACTATGACCCCCAACAAGGGCAGATTGTGTTGGACGGCATACCGATTCAAAACCTCAGCCTGCACGACCTTCGGCAACGCATTGGCATCGTGCCGCAAGAGCCCTTGCTTTTTTCAAGCAGTGCCATGGACAACATCCGCTACGGCAAACCCGATGCGACCGACGAAGAGGTGCGCGCTGCGGCACTGGCCGCCTTTGCCGATGAGTTCATTGTGGATCTGCCAGAGGGCTACAACACGTTCTTAGGTGAGCGCGGTGTACGCTTGTCGGGTGGCCAGCGACAGCGCATTGCCATTGCACGCGCCATGCTCAAGAATCCACCGCTCTTGCTTTTGGATGAAGCCACCAGTGCTTTGGATGCACACAGTGAGCGCATGGTTCAAGCGGCCTTGGAGTCGGCCATGCGCGGGCGAACCACCTTGGTCATTGCCCACCGCCTAGCCACCGTGCAAAAGGCTGACAAAATTTTGGTGCTCGAACATGGCCGCCTTGTAGAGCAAGGCAAGCACCTTGAACTGGTTGCCATGGGTGGCGTTTACGCTGGCTTGGCCGCACTTCAGTTCAACGCTTAAAAACGCAAAATTCTCTGCGGGTCAATGCCCCTCAAAATTCACCAAGGTGAACAGGGGCAAGCCAGCCGCCAACAGTTTTTGCGAGCCGCCTAGTTCGGGCAAATCGACAATGGCAGCACCCTCAATCACTTCTGCGCCCAGTTTTTCAAGCAGCTTCATACCAGCCATCATGGTGCCGCCGGTTGCAATCAAGTCATCAATCAGCAACACCCGTTGGCCTGGCTTGACGGCATCGGTGTGCAGCTCCACGGTGGCCGTGCCATATTCCAATTCGTAGGTTTCTTCTACCGTGGTGAAAGGCAGCTTGCCTTTCTTTCGGATGGGCACAAAACCAACATTCAATTCGTAGGCCACCACGGCCCCCAAAATAAATCCGCGCGCATCCAAACCCGCCACCACATCGGGCCGCATGGCGGGCGTCATGTAACGATGCACAAAGGCATCTATCAACACACGAAACACCCTGGGGTTTTGAAGCAAGGGTGTGATGTCGCGAAACTGCACACCCGCTACGGGCCAATCAGGCACAGTTCGGATGTTGTTTTTCAAATACTCGTTCACTGACAAAGCCATCTCGTCAGCAGCGCCAACAGCATTTCTGCCCGAAACTGAACCCGTACTCAATCCTTGACTCATTGCACCTACTCCACGTCCAAACTAGCATCATAGTCACGCTTTGGGCGATCCATCGTTAAAATAGCTGCATGTCATTTAACCCAGACCAAGCCCTCCAACTCGCCCGCGAGACTTTGGACATTGAGGCTCAGGCCCTGATGGGCCTCAAATCTCGTTTGGACGCACGCTTTGCGCAAGCTGTTCAATTGATGCTCAACGTCAAAGGCCGTGTGGTGGTCACGGGCATGGGCAAGAGCGGGCACATTGGCTCCAAAATCGCAGCCACTCTGGCGTCCACAGGGACCCCCGCGATGTTTGTTCACCCTGGCGAAGCCAGCCATGGCGACCTTGGCATGATCAAAGCGGTAGATCTGGTTCTGGCCATCTCCAACAGTGGCGAAAGCGATGAACTCGTCTCCATCCTGCCTGTCTTAAAACGGCTGGGCGTTCCCTTGATTGCCATGACTGGCGGCATGAACTCTGCACTGGCCAAGCACGCAGATGTGGTTTTAGACAGCAGCGTTGAAAAGGAAGCCTGCCCCCTCAATTTGGCGCCTACAGCCAGCACCACAGCTCAATTGGCCTTGGGCGATGCGTTGGCAGTGGCCTTGCTGGATGCACGCGGCTTCAAAGCAGAAGACTTCGCGCGCTCACACCCGGGCGGCTCTTTGGGACGTCGCTTGCTCACGCATGTGGGCGATGTGATGCGCAAAGAGGGCGATGTGCCGCACGTTTCACCCGATGCCAGCTTTTCTGACCTCATGCGCGAAATGAGTCGCAAAGGTTTGGGTGCGTCGGCCATTGTCGATGCCCATCACCAAGTTGTTGGCATTTTCACCGATGGTGATTTACGGCGTCTGATTGAAAAAGGTGTCGACCTGCGAGACCTCAAGGCCAAAGATGTGATGCACGCCAAGCCTAGAACTGTTAAGGAAGATGCCTTGGCTGTAGAGGCTGCTGAGCTTATGGAGCAATTCAAAATCACCAGCGTTTTGGTGGTGAATGCCTCTGGCACACTCTGCGGCGCACTCAACAGCAATGACTTGATGCGCGCCAAGGTCATCTAAGCGGCCGACACATCCTCTTCCCCGTCGTCACACATTCACAGCATGCAAACCATTCAGCCCGCTTTCAATTTTGCACCCGAGTTGCTGCTTCAAGCACAGGGCATCAAGGTGGTCTTTTTTGATGTTGACGGTGTGTTGACCGATGGCGGCTTGTACTTTTCTGAACACGGCGAAACGCTCAAAAGATTCAACACCTTGGATGGGCACGGCCTCAAGCTTTTGAAGCTCGCTGGCATCACGCCCGTGATCATCACAGGCCGCGATTCAGCGCCCCTTAGGGTGCGGCTCAAAGCCCTTGGCATTGAACATGCCCGATTTGGCACAGAGGACAAGCTGCCTGCTGCTGAAGATTATTTGAAGCAGCTTGGTCTAGGCTGGCATCAAGCAGCGGCCATGGGCGACGACTGGCCCGACCTGCCCATGATGCAACGCGCAGCCATGGCCTGTGCACCTGTGCATGCCCATGCACAAGCTTTGGCGCTGGCTCACTTCGTCACAAGCCGGCCAGGTGGCTCAGGCGCTGTGCGTGATTTTTGTGATTTGTTGGTGGTTGCAAGTGGGCACTACGCACAATTGCTGTCACGCGTTGGAACTTCATCGGCCGCATGATGAATCCATTGAGGCTCGCCATTGATCGCTTTGCCCTTTACTTGCCTGCCGTTTTCATGGCGGTTTTTGCCTTAGGCAGTTGGTGGCTTGTGCGCAGTCTGCCGACATTTTTCAACGATGTTGCCCCCAAACCCATTCGCCAAGAACCCGACTATTACTTGAATGGCTTTTCAGTCAAATCATTTGACAGCCAAGGCCGCCTGTTGCGAGAACTCAGCGGCGACCAAGCTCAACATTACCCAGACACCGACACCCTAGACATTCGCAATGTGCAATTGCGGGGGCAAAGCGCAGAAGGCCAGAGCGTCAATGCCTTGGCTGAGCGCGCCCTTGCCAAAGGCGATGGCAGCTTGATCACCTTGTTGGGCAACGTTCAAATCACACAAGTTTCGAATACCTCAAAAGGTCTGCCAATGTCCACAGAAATGCGGGGGCAAGAAATCAAAGCCTATTTGGATGAAGAGCGCTTGGTCAGCAACGTGCCCATTGAGATTCGGCGTGGCTCAGACGTATTTGCCGCCCAGAAAATGCAACTGAACAGCAAAACGGGTGACTATGAATTGAGCGGCAAAGTCCGCGGCGTGCTTCACCCCAACAAGCGCTGATCAGATTTATCCAGCACCCCATCATTCGAAAGATTTTCATGCGGCCATTGGTTTTCATCACGGGAGCTTCAAGTGGCATTGGTCAAGCTCTGGCGCTTCGATACCACCAAGCTGGCTGGCGACTTGCCTTAGTGGCTCGCAGGGTTGCCGATATGCAGGCTTGGCTTGACGACCACGCCATCCCCTTGGAAGAAGGCCAGTGCTATGGCGCCGATGTGAGCGATGCCAACAGCATCATTGCGGCGGCCCATGCTTGCATGACTGCGCAAGGTGTACCCCATGTGGTGATTGCCAACGCTGGCATCAGCATTGGCATGGACACGCAAGTGCGTGAAGATTTGGAGGTGCTGCAACAAGTCATGCTGACCAATGTGATGGGCATGGCCGCCACATTTCACCCCTTTTTAGAAGCCATGAAAGCGCAGGCTGCCAATCGGGCGCCCTCGCAAAAAGTGGGTACCTTGGTCGGCATCGCCAGTGTGGCCGGCATTCGCGGCATGCCAGGCCATGCTGCTTATTGCGCCAGCAAAGCCGCCGCCATCAGTTACTGCGAAAGTCTGCGCGGCGAGCTCAAGTCTCAAGGTCTTCAAGTGGTCACTTTGGCGCCAGGCTATATTCAAACGCCATTGACTCAAAAAAATAAATTCCCCATGCCTTTTTTAATGACCGCAGACGACTTTGCATCTGAAGCCTTCAAAGCCATTGAAAAAGGTGCCAGCTTTAAAGTGATCCCGGCACCCATGGCTTGGGTTGCCCGCATTTTGCGCATCTTGCCCGATGCCTTGTTTGACCGTCTGTTTAAAAATCAGCCCAGAAAACACCGCGCCAACCATTGAAGTTCTGCGTCACGTCTTTGCAAAATAGGCCTGACATGAAAAAAGCCCTGCATGCAGGGCTTCTTTTTTGACCCACACCCTCAGGTGTGAGTAAGCAGATATTGCGAGCGATTAATAACCGCCGCCGCCTTCGCGACGACCGCCACCACCGTTACTGCCACCGCCACGAGGGCCAGAGCCGTAAGGGCTGCGGAAACCAGACTCGCCGCCACCTTCGCGACGACCACCGCCACCGCCACCACCGTAGCCGCCACCGCCGCCGCCGCCGCCGTAGCCACCGCCACCGCCGCCGCCGCCATAACCGCCGCCGCCGCCTTCACGACGACCGCCGCCACCGCCGCCGCCAAAGCCACCACCACCGGAACGGGGAGGACGCTCTTCCATGGGACGTGCTTCGTTGACAACAACACTTCGACCGCCCAAAGGCTGGCCGTTCATGCCGCTGATAGCAGATTGAGCTTCTTCATCAGAACCCATTTCCACAAAGCCAAAGCCTTTGGAGCGACCTGTGTCGCGTTCCATCATGACTTTAGCGCTGGTTAAGGAAACGAACTGGCCGAAGGCCTGCTCTAAATCGCCGTCACGAACCGAGTACGGCAGATTGCCGACGTATAGTTTTTTGCCCATTGAAAGGGACTCCTCTAAACACAAAAACA
>CANKOT010000062.1 GCA_947484245.1 Comamonadaceae bacterium | reverse complement strand
TGATGGAATGCAAAAAAGCTTTGACTGAAGCCGATGGCGACATGGTCAAAGCAGAAGAGTTGTTGCGCGTTAAATTGGGTACAAAAGCTGGCAAAGCCGCTTCCCGCGTGACAGCCGAAGGCGTGATCGTTGCCTACACAGAAGGCAACACAGGCGCCATGCTCGAAGTCAATTGCGAAACAGACTTCGTCACCAAAAACGACAACTTCTTGGCCTTGGCCAATGCGGCTGCCAAATTGGCTGCTTTGCACAACCCCACCGACGTGGCCGCTTTGGGCGAATTGCCCTACAGCCAAGACGGCTTTGGACCGACACTGGAAGAAGTTCGCAAAGGCCTGATCGGCAAGATCGGCGAGAACATGAGCTTCCGCCGCTTCAAGCGCGTGGCCGGTGGCGCCCAAATCGCCACTTACTTGCACGGCACCCGCATTGGTGTGTTGGTGGAGTACGAAGGCAAAGAAACCGCCGCCAAAGACGTTGCCATGCACGTGGCCGCCATGAAGCCTGTGGCTTTGACCAGTAACGACGTGCCCGCCGACCTCATTGACAAAGAGCGTTCAGTGGCCACAGCCAAGGCTGCCGAGTCTGGCAAGCCCGTTGACATCGCTGCCAAGATGATCGAAGGCTCTGTTCACAAGTACCTTAAAGAAGTCTCTTTGAACAACCAAACTTTCGTGAAAAACGACAAGCAAACCGTTGAGCAAATGCTCAAAGCCGAAGCCACTCAAGTCAAAGCTTTCACTTTGTATGTGGTGGGCGAGGGCATTGAGAAGAAGGTTGACGACTTTGCAGCCGAAGTGGCTGCTCAAGTGGCAGCCGCGCAAAACGCTGGCTAATTTGCCAATATCAGGGTTAAAACCCTCTTAACAGGGTCGCTCGAAAGCGCGATTCAACGCTAAACTTCAATCTGTCTTTATGAGGAGCCCGTCATGACCATCGCCAAACCAGCCCACAAGCGTATTTTGCTCAAGCTGTCAGGTGAGGCTTTGATGGGAGACGATCAGTTCGGTATCAACCGCGCCACCATCGTTCGCATGGTGGAAGAAATTGCAGAAGTCACCCGCTTGGGTGTGCAGGTGGCCGTGGTCATTGGCGGCGGCAACATCTTCAGGGGTGTGGCAGGCGGCGCTGTTGGTATGGACCGCGCCACAGCCGACTACATGGGCATGTTGGCCACCGTCATGAACTCTTTGGCCCTGGCCGACTCCATGGACAAAGCAGGTCTCACAGCCCGCGTCATGTCGGCCATTGCTATTGAACAAGTGGTTGAGCCGTATGTTCGCCCCAAGGCGTTGCAGTACCTCGAAGAAGGCAAAGTGGTTATTTTTGCAGCCGGTACCGGCAACCCCTTCTTCACCACCGACACTGCTGCTGCTTTGCGGGGCGCCGAAATTGGTGCTGAGTTGGTGCTCAAAGCCACCAAAGTAGACGGTGTTTATTCTGCCGATCCCAAAAAAGACCCCAACGCCACGCGTTACAACAAAATCTCTTTTGACGAAGCCATTTCTAAAAACTTGGGCATCATGGACGCCACGGCCTTTGCGCTGTGCCGTGACCAAAAACTGCCGGTCAAAGTGTTCTCTATTTTCAAGCATGGCGCATTCAAGCGTGTGGTCATGGGCGAAGACGAGGGTACTTTGGTCTACGTCTAATTCTTGCCCCCGCCACTGAATCTGAATCTGATCCCGAATCATTAGGCCCCGGAGAATCTCATGAGCTTAGAAGACATCAAGAAAACCACGCAAAACAAAATGGACCAGTCCATTGCGGCGTTTAAAAACAACCTCACCAAAATTCGCACTGGCCGTGCAAACCCCGCCATTTTGGACACAATTCAAGTCGACTATTACGGCTCGACTGTTCCTTTGTCGCAAGTGGCCAATGTCTCTCTCATCGACTCACGCACTATCAGCGTTCAGCCATGGGAGAAAAGCATGGCTGCCAAAATTGAAAAAGCCATTCGCGAAAGCGACCTGGGTTTGAACCCCGCCTCGATGGGCGATCTCATTCGAGTGCCCATGCCCCCCATGAGCGAAGAGCGCCGCAAGGAAATGACCAAGCTGGTTCGCACCGAAGGCGAGAACGCCAAAATTGCTGTTCGCAATTTGCGCCGCGATGCCAACGAATCAGTCAAAAAATTGGTCAAAGAAAAACTGGCTTCTGAAGATGAGCAAAAACGTTCAGAAGCAGAGGTGCAAAAAGTCACTGACAAACACATTGCCGAAATCGATCAGTTGGTTGCAGGCAAAGAACAAGAAATCATGGCCGTTTGATGGCCGACCCCCTCACCGGTCACAGGTTGATTTGATGCTCAAGCAACGCATCATCACCGCACTTGCCTTGCTGGCAGTTTTATTGCCAGCCCTTTTTGCAGACACCCCTCAAGCCTTCTTGATTTTGTCCATCCTTCTCATCGCCGCTGGCGCTTGGGAATGGGCCAACATGAATGGCTTAAATCGGCTTCAGGCTGTCTTTTCAGGCTTTGCTTGCGCGGCCTTGTGCTGCGTGGCTTGGTGGGCAGGTTGGACCACTCAAACAAGCACATGGCTTTGGCCTTTGGCAGGATCTGCTTGGGTGGGCATCACCGCTTGGATGCTAATGCGCGGCGTGCAGGGTTGGTCCTTGTGGCCACGCCATTTGAGGTGGGTCTTGGGTGTGCTTCTCCTAAGCTTGGCTTGGCTTGCCATGGCGCAAGCTCGCACCGCCAGTGTGCAACTCTTGTTGTCTATTTTTTGCGTGGTTTGGGCCGCTGATGTTTTTGCCTATTTCTTTGGCCGAGCCTTGGGTGGCAAAATCATTCATCGAAAACTGGCTCCCGCCGTCAGTCCTGGCAAAAGTTGGGAAGGGGCCATCGGTGGTTTGTTGGGCGTGTTTGCGGTGGCCTTTGGTTGGATGCAACTTGAGCAACATTACCAGTGGCCCGGAATCAGTTTTTTCTCACACATGATGTCGCACGGGTATTTTTTAGGTGCACTGGGCTTGATTTTTTTAACCGCCATGAGTGTGGTGGGCGATTTGGTTGAGTCTTTGGTCAAGCGCAGTGCTGGCGTCAAAGACAGCTCCAAGCTGTTGCCCGGTCATGGCGGGGTACTTGATCGACTGGACGCTTTGCTGCCAGCCTTGCCCATTGCCATGATGCTGCTGCATTGGCCAAAAGTTTAATCAGGTAATTTGCCTTATGAAACAAAACATCACCATTCTGGGTTCTACAGGTTCTATTGGCACCAACACTTTGGATGTGTTGTCCAACCACTTAGATCGATTTCAGGTGTTTGCGCTCACAGCGTCCAAGCAGGTCGATTTGATTCTGGCCCAGTGCGCCAAGTTCAAGCCTAAATTTGCGGTCATGGCGCAGGAAGATGCAGGACGCCTGCTGGCGCAACGGATCAAGGCCGAAGGCTTGCCGGTGGAGGTGCTGTGGGGGCCTGAAGCCCTCGACCAAGTGTCAGCCCACGAGGAAGTGCATGCCGTCATGGCGGCCATTGTGGGTGCTGCAGGCTTGTCGCCTTGTTTGGCGGCAGCCCATGCTGGCAAGCGCTTGTTGTTGGCCAACAAAGAAGCCTTGGTGGTGGGTGGTGAAGTTTTTTTAAATGCTGTCAAAAAAGGCGGCGCTGTGCTTTTGCCCATCGACAGCGAACATTCGGCGGTGTTTCAATCCTTGCCCGAAAACCCGGCCACATGGGCAGACCGCATTGACCAAATTATCTTGACGGCTTCGGGTGGCCCTTTTAGAACGCGCGACGTGAGCACCTTGAAAAACGTCACGCCCGAAGAAGCTTGTGCGCACCCCAATTGGGTCATGGGTCGAAAAATTTCAGTCGATTCCGCCACCATGATGAACAAGGCCTTGGAGGTCATTGAGGCGCGATATTTGTTTGGTGTCGCACCATCGCAATTGTCAGTGGTCATTCACCCACAAAGCGTGATTCACTCCATGGTGAAGTACAAAGACACTTCCATCGTGGCTCAATTGGGAACACCCGACATGCGCGTTCCCATTGCCTATGGATTGAGTTGGCCAGAGCGCATCACATCGGGTGCCCAAACGCTTGATTTTCACAATCTCAAGCCCATGACCTTTGAGGCCATAGACGACCACGGCCACCCCGACAGGTTTCCTGGCCTGAAATTGGCTTGGCAATCTTTGAGCGCGGCTTCAGGCACCTGCGCAGTGCTCAATGCTGCCAACGAAATTGCCGTAGAAGCCTTTTTGAACAAGCAAATCAGGTTTGATCAAATTCACCATGTGAACACGGAAACCTTGAGCAAAGTGCAACCGCAATCACCCACAAGTTTGCCTGACTTGCTTGCTCTTGATGCACGAAGCCGTGCTATTGCATCCGAATTTGCGCGTGCTTGCCGTCCTTGACCTTTGACCGTGCTAACGCTACTTTCTTTCTTATTTGCCCTCACCGTTTTAATTGCGGTGCATGAGTATGGCCATTACCGAATGGCCGTTGCCTGCAAGGTTCCGGTATTGGTTTTTTCAATTGGGTTTGGCAAAGCCATTTACCGTTGGCGTGCCAAGCAACCCAGGCAAGGGCAAAACACCGAGTTTGTCATTGGTGCATTGCCCCTGGGCGGCTTTGTTCAAATGCTCGACAGCCGAGAATCTTCTGTGCCAGCTGATCAATTGGCTTTGGCCTTCGATCAGCGCAGCTTGAAAGTCCGTGCCGCCATTGTGGCTGCTGGCCCACTGGCCAATTTGTTGTTGGCCGTGGTGCTGTTCAGTGCGGTTGCTTGGTGGGGCCACCCTAAGGTTTTGCCCATCCTTGGAAGGGTGGAAGCGGGTGCTGCGGCCGATCTTGCGGGTTTGCAGTCTGGCGATCTGGTTTTGAAAGTCGGCAACCAAGAGGTCAGGGACGCGCAGCACCTAAGGGCCTTGATTCGGGGCGACTTGGTCCCAGAAGACTCAGCGGAAATGTCTGACAAGTCGGCTGTTTGGGAAATTGATCGGCAAGGCCAGCGTCTTTCACTGGCGGTCAAGCCCTTGCGCACAGTGCTGCCAGGCCAGCCAGACTCAAGTGCGGTGAGGCGAATTGGCGCAGTGGTGGGTGTGCCTTCTGACACAGAGTGGGTCAGTGCCGGCCTTTGGGAGGGCTTGGCCAAAGGCTATGGTCAAGTGACTCAAATTACGGTCTTAACGGGCCAACTCATTGGGCAAATGCTCACGGGCGAGGCCTCCTCCAAGCACCTGAGTGGCCCATTGACCATTGCAGAGCAGGCCGGACAATCGGCCCAAAGGGGCTTGCCGTCCTATCTGACTTTTTTGGCTTTAATCAGTGTCAGCTTGGGTCTTATCAATCTCCTGCCGCTGCCCATGTTGGATGGGGGACACCTGATGTATTATCTTTGGGAGTCCCTGACTGGCAAACCGGTTTCCGTTGCTTGGCAACGGGGTTTGCAAAAAGTCGGTTTGGCCATGTTGATTTTCATCATGGCCTTGGCGTTTTTCAATGATTTGACGCGACTCTTTACTTAATTCAAACGCATGAACTTTTTTTCCAATCGATTCCGCTTGCAGCACTTGTTGGTATTTGTCGCAGCTGCCATTGGCAGCATGTCTGTGTGGGCCGTTGAACCTTTTAAATTGAAAGACATTCGTGTCGAGGGACTTCAACGAGTTGAGTCTGGAACCGTTTTTGCCTCCCTGCCATTTCGTGTGGGTGATCTTTACAACGACGAATCAGGTGCCGCTGCAATTCGGGCTTTGTTTGCATTGGGTTTGTTCAAGGATGTCAGACTGGATACCCAAGGCGATGTGTTGGTGGTCATTGTGGAAGAGCGACCATCCATTGCAGAAGTTCAGTGGGTGGGCTTGAAGGAGTTTGACAAAGACGTCTTGGTAAAGGCCTTGAAAGAAGTGGGCATCGCCGAGGGGCGGCCGTTTGACAAAGCCTTGGCCGACAAAGCCGAGCAAGAATTAAAGCGCCAATACATCACGCGCAGCTTGTATGGTGCAGAGGTGGTCACGACTGTCACGCCCGTTGATCGAAATCGAGTGAACTTGACCTTCACGATCACCGAAGGCGGCCCCTCCAAAATCAAAGAAATTCGCATCAATGGCAGCCAAACTTTTTCAGAAAAAACGCTCAAAGATCAGTTCAATCTCGATATGGGTGGATGGCTGAGTTGGTACACCAAATCTGATCGATATTCTCGAAGCAAGCTCAATGCTGACTTGGAAACGCTTCGCTCCTATTACCTAAGCCGTGGCTTTCTTGAGTTCCGAGTTGATTCGACACAAGTTGCTATCTCTCCCGACAAGCAAGATATCTCTATTGCCATCAATGTGACGGAGGGTGAGCGATTTGTGGTGTCCGGTGTCAAACTTGAAGGCAACTACTTGGGCAAGGATGATGAGTTCAAAGCCATTGTCAAAATAGGCCTGGGGCAACCCTACAACGCAGAAACAGTGGCTGAAACCACCAAAGCCTTTTCAGATTACTTTGGTAAATTTGGTTTTGCATTTGCGCGCATTGATGTTCGTCCTGAAATCGACAGACTTAACAACCGCGTTAGCTTTGTGCTGTTGGCTGAGCCATCCCGTCGCGCGTACGTCAGGCGCATCAATGTGACTGGCAACAACAGAACCCGCGACGAAGTCATTCGCCGCGAATTCAGGCAGCTTGAATCGGCTTGGTACGACGGCGACAAAATCAAGTTGTCTCGAGATCGCGTCGATCGCTTGGGATTTTTTACCGAAGTCAACATTGAAACCCAAGAAGTGCCCGCAACCTCAGATCAGGTTGACCTCACCATCAGTTTGGTCGAGAAGCCCACGGGAAGTGTGTCTTTGGGTGCTGGATTTTCTTCCACTGAAAAAGTGGCATTTAACTTTGGTATTCGTCAAGAAAATGCGTTTGGTTCAGGCAATTACTTGGCCACTGAAATCAACACCAGCAGGTTCAATCGAACCATCGTGATTAGCACCACCGACCCCTATTTCACGCAGGATGGTATTTCACGCACCATCGATCTTTTCCATCGCACCAGCAGACCCTATTTGGGTGATTTGAATGCCTACAGCTTGGTCAGTTCCGGTGCGGGCATGCGTTTTGGTGTGCCCTTCAGTGAAATCGACAGGGTATTCTTTGGCGCTAATTTAGAGCAGACCTCTATTCGTCCAGGCAACAACTTGCCTAACGCCTATGTGGAGTACATGCAGCAATTTGGCTACACCAGCACATCGTTGCCTCTCACCATTGGTTGGGCCAGAGATGGTCGCGACAGCGCTTTGGTGCCAAACAGTGGCATGTTGCAGCGATTCAACTCAGATTTGAGTTTCGCGGGCGACTCTCGTTACATTCGGACCAATTATCAAATTCAGCAATACACGCCTTTAACTAAAAAGTTCACATTGGCATTGAATGGCGACATCGGTTTGGGGCAGGGCTTGTCCAATCGCCCTTATCCGCTGTTTAAAAACTACTTTGTGGGCGGATTGGGAAGCGTTCGAGGTTTCCAGCAATCTTCTTTGGGCCCTTCAAACAACTCGAACACGCTGTTTTTGGGGGGGGCTAAGAAAATTGTCCTGAATGCAGAGCTGCTTGCACCCTTTCCGGGCGCTGGCAACGACCGGACATTGCGTCTTTTCGCTTTTGCAGACGCAGGTCGTGCCTTTGGCGAGAATGAAAAAATCAGTTTGAGCGAACTTCGGTCTTCAGTGGGTATTGGACTCAGCTGGATTTCCCCAATGGGTCCCTTGCGCTTTTCATATGCTTTGCCTATGAAGCGTCAGGATACGGATAAAATCCAAAGATTGCAATTCCAAATCGGAACGTCATTTTAATGAAAACACTTCGTCACTTCTCACAAATTTGTTTGTTGGCTCTTGGTGCGCTAGGCGCAACTTTGGTCAGCGCCCAGGAATTCAAAATCGGTTTTGTCAACACCGATCGAATCTTCCGCGAGGCCAACACTGCCAAGGCTGCTCAAGTCAAACTGGAGCAAGAGTTCTCTAAACGAGAAAAAGAGTTGCTAGATTTAGGTAACACCATCAAATCGGCTTCTGAAAAATTTGAGCGTGAAGCGCCCACATTGTCTGAGTCGCAGCGCAATGCTCGTCAAAAGCAGCTGATTGAACAAGACCGCGATTTTCAACGCAAGCGCCGTGAATTCCAGGAAGACCTGAACACACGGAAAAATGAAGAGCAGCAAGTGGTGATTGAGCGCGCAAACCGTGCGGTCAAACAAGTGGCCGAAGCGGAAAAGTACGATGTTATTTTTCAAGAAGCCGTTTACATCAACCCAAAGCACGACATCACTGAAAAAGTCATCAAGTCTCTCAATTTAACTGCCGGCAGATAATCGCCCGCACAGAGCGAACGGAAATCGTGTGGTGCTGCAGCTTGCCGACATCGTTAAGGCTTTAGGCGGCAGCCTTCATGGCAGTCCACAAACTTCCATCCAGCAACTGGCCCCGTTAGAAACAGCGGGTCCAGGTGACTTGAGTTTTCTAAGTCACCCAAAATACCAAGCCCATTTGTTGCAGTCACAAGCTGCTTGCGTGGTTGTCACGCCCCAATTCAAAGAATTGGCACTCTCACGCGGTGCCTGTATCGTGACTGAAGACCCGTATCACTATTTCGCCAAACTCACCCAATTTTGGAAAAAACAAACCCAAGCGCCTGCCGCTGCCCGAATCCATCCGAGTGCTGTGATTGATCCTGAAGCCGATGTTGCCGACACCGCCATCATTGGCCCTTTGTGTGTGGTTGAGCGATTTGCCAAGGTGGGGGCTTTTTCCCAGCTTAAATCCAGAGTTACTTTGGGTGAGGCTTGTGAAGTTGGCGAACGCTGTATCGTGCACTCAGGCGTTGTGATCGGGGCAGATGGTTTTGGCTTTGCGCTCCACCAAGGGACTTGGGAAAAGATTGAACAGTTGGGTGCTGTCAAAATTGGCAACGATGTTGAAATTGGTGCCAACACCTGCATTGACCGGGGTGCACTGCAAGACACCATCATTGAAGATGGTGTGAAACTCGACAACCTCATTCAAATTGGCCACAACGTGCACATTGGCAAGCACACCGCCATGGCCGGTTGTGTGGGGGTGGCCGGTAGTGCGCGCATTGGTGCGCATTGCACTGTAGGCGGAGGCGCCATTGTGTTGGGCCATCTTTCTTTGGCCGATGGTGTTCACATTTCGGCAGCCACGGTGGTCACCCGTTCTATTTCTCAGCCTGGCCAATACAGTGGCCTTTTTCCCATTGATGACAATGCAACGTGGGAAAAAAATGCAGCCAGCTTGAAGCAGTTGTACAAGTTGCGCGATCGACTCAAAGCCCTGGAGGCGCAGCACCTTCAGCCTCCCCTTTCAGGAACCTAAATCATGATGGACATTTATCAAATTCTCAAGCAGTTGCCGCACCGCTACCCCATTTTGTTGGTAGACCGTGTGCTCGAAATTGAAAAGGGTGTGCGCATCAAGGCTTTGAAAAATGTCTCTGTCAACGAGCCTTTTTTCACGGGTCATTTCCCTTCTCGGCCTGTGATGCCTGGCGTGCTCATGTTGGAAGCCTTGGCCCAAGCTGCCGCTTTGTTGGCATTTGACACATTGGGCGAGACACCCGATGAAAAAACGGTGTATTACTTTGCGGGCATTGACGGTGCGCGCTTCAAGAGGCCTGTCGAGCCAGGTGATCAGCTCATTTTGGAAGTTGAATTGGATCGAATGAAATCAGGTATTTTCAAATTCAAGGCGCGCGCCAAAGTGGGTGAGGACATTGCAGTAGAAGCTGAACTCATGTGCACCATGCGCAAGATTGCCTAATCTGCAAACGCAAGCAGTTTATGACGCGCATTCACCCAACGGCCATTGTCGACCCCGCTGCCCAACTTGACAGCAGCGTCACGGTTGGCCCCTATACGGTCATTGGTCCTCATGTTTGCATCGATGCCGGCACCACGGTGGCCAGCCATTGCGTCATTGAGGGGCACACCACCATTGGCAAAGACAACAAAATTTTTCAATTCAATTCTTTGGGCGCAGTGCCTCAAGACAAGAAATATGCTGGTGAGCCCTGTGAATTGGTCATTGGTGAGCGCAACACCATTCGTGAGTTTTGCACTTTCAACATTGGCTCGCCCGGCGACACCGGTGTCACCAAGCTGGGCAATGACAACTGGATCATGGCCTACGTGCATTTGGCGCACGACTGCCACGTTGGAAACCACACCATTTTTGCCAATAGCTCCCAGTTGGCGGGCCATGTGCACGTGGGTGATTGGGTTATTTTGGGCGGCTTTACTGTGGTTCACCAGTTTTGCCGTTTGGGTGCACACAGCTTCACGGCGATGCACTCATTGTTGTTTGCAGATTTGCCTCCGTTTGTCATGGCCCAAGGCCAACCGGCCCAAGCAAGGTCGATGAACTTTGAGGGTTTACGCCGGCGCGGTTTTTCACCAGAAAGAATTGCTGCTGTGAAGGCCATGTACAAAAGCTTGTATCGCCAACAGCTCACCCTGGCACAAGCCCAAACCGACATTGAGTTGCTCGCGCTAAAGTACCCAGAAGCCAAAGCCGATATCGACATGATGCACAGCTTCTTGCAAGGCACTTCGCCCGAGCGCGGTATTGTGAGATAAGTGGTGCAAACCGCCAGCACCCCCGTGCTTTTAAAAGCCCCTGAAGGGGTTTTTTCGATGGCCATGGTGGCCGGTGAAACTTCAGGTGATTTGCTGGCAGGCTTGATGATGCAGGGCATCCGAGCGCAATGGCCGCATGCCAATTTGTATGGCATCGGCGGGCCGCGCATGCAAGCTCAAGGTTTTAACGCTTTGTGGCCTTCAGAAAAATTGGCCGTGCGTGGTTATGTGGAAGTGCTGCGCCACTACCGCGAAATTGTGGGTATTCGCAAGCAACTCAAAACACAACTGCTGGCCCAGCCTCCCCAAGTTTTTGTGGGGGTCGATGCGCCCGACTTTAACCTCGACTTAGAGCGTGACTTAAAGCAGGCCGGCATTCCCACTGTACATTTTGTTTGCCCCTCTATTTGGGCATGGCGCGCAGAGCGCATTGAAAAAATCAAACAAAGTGTAGACCATGTGCTTTGTATTTTTCCATTTGAAACAGAGTTGCTGCATGCGCATGGCATCGCTGCCACTTATGTGGGACATCCTTTGGCGCAAGCCATTCCCATGCACGTGGACACCCTCAAAGCACGGCATCAATTGAATTTGGACCCTGACCGTCCTGTGATTGCTTTGTTGCCAGGAAGTCGTGAATCAGAAATCACTTATTTGGCTGAACGGTTTTTTAAAGCGGCCATGTTGCTCAGTCAAGAGCGACCGCATTTGCAATTTGTGTTGCCAGCCATGCCCGCCATGCAGTCCCGAATTGAAAGCATTCGCGACCAGGTGGGTGCCGCTCAAGTTCAAGTGCTGAAAGGTCAGTCGCATGCTGCATTGGCGGCTTGTGATGTCACGCTCATTGCCAGTGGCACCGCCACTTTAGAGGCAGCCTTGTTTAAAAAGCCCATGGTCATTGCCTACAACATGAACTGGATCAGCTGGCAAATGATGAAGCGCAAAAAGCTTCAGCCCTGGGTGGGCCTGCCCAACATCTTGGCCCAAGAGTTTTGTGTGCCAGAACTTTTACAAGATCAAGCTTCGCCAGAAAATATGGCGAATGCTGTGTTGGACTGGCTGCGCTCGCCAGACAAAGCTCAAGCGCTGGTCAGTCGATTTGAAGCCATGCACCAATCTTTGCTGCGTGATACCCCTACACTTGCCGCCCATGTCATCCAAACGCTTGTCAAAACCTGAGCAGGTGAGTCTCGCCTGGGATGCACCTGGCTTGTTGGCCGGTGTCGATGAAGCCGGCCGCGGTCCTTTGGCTGGGCCAGTAGTGGCCGCTGCTGTGATACTGGACGAACTCAAGCCCATCAAAGGCCTGGCAGATTCCAAAAAACTGACGGCCAAAACTCGCGATCGTTTGTTCGACGAAATTTGCGCCAAAGCATTGTGTTTTGCCATTGCAGAGGCCAGTGTCGAAGAAATCGATCGCTTGAATATTTTGCAAGCCACCTTGTTGGCCATGCAAAGGGCGGTAGAGGCATTGCGACTCAAGCCCACCTTGGTGTATGTGGATGGCAACCGCTTGCCCATCTTGGATGTGCGCGCTGAAGCCATCGTCAAGGGCGATGAAAAAATTCAAGAAATTTCGGCGGCTTCTATTTTGGCCAAGGTGCATCGCGATCGCATGTGCGAACAAATGCACCTTCAATTTCCTGAGTATGGCTTTGATGCCCACAAAGGTTATGGCACGGCCGTTCACCTCAAGGCTCTGCAAACCTGGGGTGCCACGCCGTTTCACCGCAAAACCTTTGCGCCTGTGACACAGGCTCTTTTAGCGGCCACCAAATCATGAAACTGATAAGCTCCAAAGACAACCCGAGTCTCAAAATCATTCGCCGATTGGCCCAAGACTCGCAGGCCTATCGCAAGTTGGGCCAAGTTTGGTTGGAGGGCGATCATTTGTGCCGCGCCGCCCTGGTTCGGGGTGTCAAACCCGATGTGGCTATTTTTTCAGAGTCTATTTGGCAGGCCTCTGAATTTGAGTGGTCGCAATGTGCTCCAGAGATTTGGCTGGTGCCCGATGACTTGTTTGTCGGATTGAGTGGTTTGGAGTCACCCTCGAAAATGGGTTTTCTCTTCACCTTACCTCACCAGCCTGAGTTGATTTCAAATGCAGCCACGGTGGTTTTGGACAGACTTCAAGATGCTGGCAATGTGGGGGCTATTTTGCGCAGTGCTTCGGCCTTTGGCTTCAAGCAAATTGTGGCCATCAAAGGAACCGCTGGTTTATGGTCGCCCAAGGTGTTGCGTGCAGGCATGGGTGCACATTTTGGGTTGAACCTGATCGAATCGGCTGGCCTGGAACAACTCAATGCCTTGCAGGTTCCATTAATGGGAACAGATGTCCATGAAGGGCCTTTTTTGCATGAATGGGTTCAACAGGGCAAACTGGCTCGAAACTGCGCTTGGGTACTGGGACACGAAGGGCAGGGCGTTTCGCCAGAATTGATGGCCATGGTGGATCATAAAATTCGAATTTCGCAACCCGGTGGTGAGGAATCTTTGAATGTGGCCACGGCAGCGGCAATTTGCCTTCACGCCAGCGCAACGGCCAAGTCAGATGCCCCAGGGCTTGCAAGCTAGTCTGTCCATTCAATTCGCATTGAAAAAATCAGGGGCAGCTAGCTCGAGCAAGGGGAGAGTCACGGCTATAATGAGAGGCTTTCCCGCATCAACCTGTACGCACCCGCTCACAACAAGCCATTTCCCTTCAAAAGCAGCCAAAAAGACAGCCTTCTAGGGTGAATCTTGAGCGTGCTGGGGCGTACCCGAACCATACCGGAGAACCCAGTGCTTTTGTCTCTTCAGGGAACCTTCCCCTCAGCCATTTTGGCGCTTGCAGACGGCACGGTCTTTGTCGGCAACTCGATCGGAGCCTCTGGCTCTACTGTTGGCGA
>CANKOT010000061.1 GCA_947484245.1 Comamonadaceae bacterium | reverse complement strand
CGATTTGCCATGATCGATGTGCGCAATGATGGAGAAATTTCTGATGTGATTCATCAAGGACCAGCTACAAGTGTTTGAGATTTAATGGACTAGACAAGAAAAAAGGGCGCGTCGAATGAGGACGCGCCCTGAACCAACAATCAATGGCAACTGCGATAGTTGGGACTTCATTGTAGGCAAAAAGCCCAACACGTACAGTCCCAAAACAGCACTTTGCAGGTCGTTGCAAGCTCGCAACAGAAAACTTATCAACAAGTTATTCACAGTTAAGGGGTTCTGACTATGAATAACTTGTGGGTGTTCTGTGGATCACCGGTGGACGGATGCGGGACATCCCACATCGTGAATCCACTCCTGCTTTTTTAGCCATGAATCTTGGTCCAAGAGCTCAGATTTTAACCATTTTTAAAAATACGTCTGAAAAAAGTTAGCGGTCACATACATAAAAAATATTTTTAAATTCTCGAAAACCCTGTGACGACAAAGGGACTCTTGACACCCCAGCGATCAAGGACTTGGCTTGATCAGGGCAAATCGGGTGAGTTCCCCTCGTCTGAACAGAACACTCACAGGTTTTGACTTGTCCATTTTGGACACCGCAGATGAAAAGTCCTTCATTTGGGCGACTTCCATGTTGCCGACAGCCAAAATCACATCACCTTCGCGCAATCCAGCCTTGGCGGCGATGTCTTGCAAACTTTCAATGCGCACGCCACCTTTGATTTTCAATTCAATCTTTTGTGCTTCAGTGAGATCAGCAACCATCAAACCCAGTCCTTGTACTGAGGATGACGCTTTGGGTTTTTCCTCCGGCTCGATGGCGCGCTTGGCCACTTTCTCTGGCTCCAGCTCTGCAATCACAACGCTCAATTCTTTCATTGCACCGCGGCGATATACAGTCAGTGTGCTTTGGGTCCCAGGCTTTGTGTTGCCAACCAAACGGGGCAAATCTGAAGACTTTTCAATGGGCTTGCCGTCAATCTTGGTAATCACGTCGCCCGGCTCCAATCCCGCTTTGTCGGCGGGTGCACCAGGTTCAATTCGATTGATGAGTGCGCCTTGCGCTTTTCCCAGACCAATGGATTCCGCAAGATCTTTGGTCACAGGTTCAATTTGCACACCAATTCTCCCGCGTGTGACTCGGCCATTGGCTCTCAACTGCTCACTCACTCGCATTGCTTCATCCATGGGGATGGAAAAAGAAATGCCCATGAAGCCGCCAGAACGAGAATAAATTTGGCTGTTGATACCCACCACTTCACCGCGCATGTTGATCAGCGGCCCGCCAGAATTGCCTGGGTTGATGGCAACATCCGTTTGAATAAAGGGCAGGTAGTCGCCTGTGTCTCTTTGTTTGGCACTCACAATGCCTGCTGTGACCGAGTTTTCTAGGCCAAAGGGCGAGCCAATGGCCATGACCCACTCCCCCACTTTCAAGCGAGACACATCGCCAACCTTGACAGCGGGAAGCCCAGTGGCTTGAATCTTGACCACAGCAACATCGGTACGCTTGTCAATGCCAATGATCTTGGCTTTGAACTCTCTTTTGTCCGTCAAAGTCACAAGCACTTCATCAGCACCATCGACCACATGGGCATTGGTCATGATCAAGCCATCTGACGACAAGACAAAGCCAGAGCCAACACCTCGTGGTTGAGGTTCTTCAGGCACAGGCGTTCGCCCCTGTCTCGGCGCTTGCCTAGGTGCATTGGGGTTATTGGGCATGTTTGGAATAGGGACTCCAAAGAAACGACGCAGCAATTCTTGAGACTCGTCGTCCATCCCATTGCCATTCAGAGGATTGCTTCTTGCTTTTTCAAGCGTCCGAATGTTCACCACCGATGGGCCGACCCGTTCAACCAATTCGGTAAAGTCGGGCAAACCTTTGACAACAGTCTGCTGAGCGATTGCAAGGGTTGAAAATTGAGCGCCCACTAAAAGGCTGAAAGAAACCCAAAGGGAAAAGCAAACGCGGGATGGTCTAAAACTCAAAGAATTCATACAGAAAACTCGCTCCAATTTATGTTCCCAAAAAACCAAATACATTCGCTCAGGAATATACCGCGCAACGAAAGCCATGCCAACGATCAGGAAATGATTGTTTAGAAATCCAAAACCACTGACGAAAACCCTGATCGTCAAACAATGAGACAAACAAAAATTCTTGCATGTCCAAATGCACTTCCATCGCATAGCCGGCATGAACAGGTGCTTCCGAAACCATCGACTCAGGCGTAAATCCAAGTTGCTTTTCTGAAAATTTAACAGGCAACAGAGATTCAATCTGCCAAGTATGCCCATCCCAAGAGAGCCAGGACTTTGATGGCGTACCTCGCATGGGGTGAATCGATGACAACGAAAACAAGACCCAAATAGACACAAATAACACTGCGCGCCAACCCGTGAAATCGCCCCACAGACAGCTCAGTCCAAAAGCCGCAGCACAGACGACTGACAAGAAGACACCCATCCAAGCGCCCATGAAAAAACGCCCCACCGGGAAATCGACCGATGGGGCGTTGTGGTTCAAAGAAATTAGATCCGGCGGAAAACTAAACTGCCGTTGGTACCACCGAAACCAAAGTTGTTTTTCAGGGCGTATTCAATGTTGACATCACGTGCGGTGTTGGCGCAGTAGTCCAGATCACATTCTGGATCTTGGTTGTCCAAATTGATGGTGGGAGGCACTTTTTGATGGTGCAGCGCCAACACAGTGAAAATACTTTCAATGCCACCGGCGCCGCCCAACAAGTGACCCGTCATGGATTTCGTGGAGCTGACCAATGTTTTGTGAGCATGGGCCCCCAAAGCCGCCTTGATGGCATTGGTTTCATTGACATCCCCCAAGGGGGTGGATGTACCGTGGGCATTCAAATAACCCACTTGATCTGCGTTGACACCCGCATTGCGCATGGCCGACACCATGGCACGACGAGGGCCGTCCATGCTGGGAGCTGTCATGTGACCGGCATCGGCACTCATGCCATAACCACAAATTTCAGCGTAAATTTTGGCGCCACGCGCTTTGGCGTGCTCGTACTCTTCGACCACCATCACACCAGCGCCTTCGCCCAAGACAAAACCATCACGGTCTTTGTCCCAAGGACGTGAAGCTGCAGCGGGATCGTCATTGCGTGTAGACAAGGCACGCATGGCGGCAAAGCCACCCAAACCCAGAGGTGAAATCGTGGCTTCAGAACCACCGGCCACCACCACGTCAGCATCTCCGTATTCAATCATGCGACTGGCTTCGCCGATGCAGTGAAGACCTGTGGTGCAAGCGGTGACAACGGCCAAGTTAGGCCCCTTGAAACCAAAACGCATAGAGACGTGGCCCGCAATCATGTTGATGATAGAGGCTGGTACAAAGAAGGGAGAAATACGGCGGGGACCGCGCGCTGTGTACTCGACATGCGTTTGCTCAATCATGGGCAAACCGCCAATGCCAGAACCAATCACGCAAGCAATGCGAGTGGCCAGCTCATCGTCCAAGGCTTCGCCCATAGGCAAACCAGCATCTTCCACAGCCTGTGCAGCTGCAGCGATGCCAAAGTGGATAAAGGTGTCCATCGTGCGCGCTTCTTTGGCACTGATGTAATGCTCCAAATTGAAACCCTTTACTTCGCCCGCAATTCTGCAAGAGAAAGCTGAGGTGTCAAATTTGCTGATCAGGCCAATACCAGATTGACCTGCCAAGAGATTGGCCCATGCCTCCGCCACCGTGTTTCCAACGGGGCTGATACATCCCAGGCCCGTAACAACAACGCGGCGACGGGTCATCTCAGATCAAGCCTTTTTGCTTTGGGCGTAGTCAATCGCCGCTTTAACGGTTGTGATTTTCTCAGCGTCTTCGTCTGGAATTTCAATACCAAACTCATCTTCTAAGGCCATCACCAGTTCAACGGTGTCAAGAGAGTCTGCGCCCAGGTCGGCAACGAATGCTTTCTCAGGTGTGACTTGTGACTCTTCAACGCCGAGTTGCTCAGCAATGATTTTTTTGACACGTGCTTCGATATCGCTCATGGATTCCCTCTGAGGGTTGTAAAAAAGGAGATTTTATCAGGACATATGCATGCCGCCATTGACATGCAATTCCTGACCCGTAACGTAAGCTGCCAACGGACTGGCCAAATAGGACACTGCATGGGCAATATCCTCCGGCAAACCCAGTTTGCCCAATGGAATTTGAGCCATCAGGGCTTGGTGCTGTGCCTCTGGCAGAGCGGCCGTCATGTCTGTGGCAATGAAGCCTGGCGCCACACAATTGACCGTGATGTTGCGACTTCCCAACTCTCTGGCCAGGGCACGGGTCATGCCCGCGACACCGGCCTTAGCCGCGGCGTAATTGGCTTGTCCGGGGTTGCCAAAGGCCCCCACCACACTGGTGATGCTGATAATTCGGCCATAGCGCTGCTTCATCATGGGGCGCATGACAGCGCGGCTCATGCGAAAAACCGCCTTCAAATTGGTGTCTAAAACCGCATCCCAATCGTCGTCTTTCATGCGCATGGCCAAAGTGTCACGCGTAATGCCCGCGTTGTTCACCAAAACATGCAAGCCGCCTTCGGACTTGACGATGGCATCGATCAGCGCCTCGCCTGCAGCAGCGTCATTGACATTCAAAGTGGCGCCACGGCAGCCTGAATAGGCGGCCAAAGCATCAGAAATACGTGCGGAACCATCGTCCGTGGTGGCCGTGCCGATCACTTTCAAGCCTTGTTTGGCCAACTCCAGGGCAATGGCTGCGCCAATTCCTCTGGAAGCACCCGTTACCAGCGCAACTTGGCCTTTGAATTCTGTCGCTGTTGTGCTCATGTCATTGCACCTTTGGCTTCTGCCAAGGAGGCAGGGTCGAAAACCGGAAGGCCGGTCATGTCAGCATCAATGCGCTTGACCATGCCAGCCAATACTTTGCCAGGGCCACATTCAATGACCAGGGTGACACCTTTGGCCTTGATGGCTTGAACGCATTCGACCCAGCGCACAGGCCCAAAGGCTTGACGATAAAGTGCATCGCGAATGCGATCGGCGTCTTTTTCGACAGCAACATCGATGTTGTTGACGACTTGAATTTGTGGCGATGCAAATGAGGTTGCCGCCAGTTTTTCTTTCAACTTTTCCGCTGCAGGCCGCATGAGACTGGAATGAAAAGGCGCCGACACAGGCAAGTTCAAAGCGCGCTTTGCGCCCATGGCTTTTAAAACTTCACAGGCTTTTTCAACGGCCGCTTTGCTACCCGCAATGACAGTTTGGGCAGGATCGTTGAAATTCACGGCCTCGACAGCTTCACCACTGCCAGCAGGGAAAGTGGCTTTCGCTTGCGCACAACCTTCAATGACTTTCGCGGCGTCCATTCCCAGAATGGCGGCCATAGCGCCCACCCCCACCCCCACCGCATCTTGCATAGCGGCAGCACGGAATCGAACCAGGGGCGCGGCCTGCGCCAATGTCAAAACACCTGCGGCCACAAGGGCTGAATATTCACCCAAGGAATGGCCTGCAACTACGGCCGGCGGAGCCCCGCCTTCAGCCAACCAAGCACGATAGGCTGCAATGGCAGAAACCAACATGACCGGTTGCGTGTTGGTGGTCAAGGCCAATGCTTCTTTAGGTCCGTCATGAATGAGCGCACCCAAGTCTTCACCCATCGCATCGGATGCTTCTTTCAAAGTTTCAACGACGGCCGGATGATCGCCCCAAGCGTCCAACATGCCCACAGATTGGGAGCCTTGACCGGGAAAAACGAAAGCAAATGAACTCATGATTTCAAAGCAATATTGATCAATATGTTAAGAGGACAGAGCCCCAAGTAAACCCACCCCCAACGCCTTCGAGCATCAAGGTTTGGCCTTTGGTAATTTGGCCTGAACGCACGCCGTGGTCAAGCGCCAACGGAATCGAGGCGGCAGACGTATTGCCGTGTTGATCCACTGTGACAATGACTTTTTCCATCGGCATTTTGAGTTTTCGCGCCGTGCTTTGCATGATTCGAATATTGGCCTGATGGGGCACGAGCCAATCAATGTCACTGGCCTTCAATCCGGCTTTGCTCAAAGATGCAAGGGCAGTTTCTTCAAGGACACCGACAGCCAGTTTGAAAACTGCTTGTCCGTCCATTTTCAAAACGGGATCACCCAAAATGGCGCCTCCAGAAACGTGTCCAGGGACACATAATATTTCTGAATATTTGCCATCGGCGTGAATGTCGGTTGCCAAAATGCCTGGCGCGCTAGAAGCCTCCAACACTACAGCCCCCGCACCATCACCAAACAAGACACAGGTTGTACGGTCCTTGAAATCAAGAATGCGGCTAAAGACTTCAGCACCAATCACCAAGGCGCGCTGGGACGTCCCGGTTTTGATCATGGCGTCTGCCACTGTCATGGCATAGACAAAGCCACTGCAAACAGCTTGCACATCAAAAGCGGGGCAACCCACAATTCCCAATTTGCTTTGAAGCAAGGCAGCTGTTGATGGGAACACCATGTCGGGTGTAGAGGTGGCCACGATGATCAGATCAATGTCAGAGGGCTGGCAACCAGCCGCCTGCATCGCCCGTTTGGCGGCTTCTGCGCCCAAGTCACTGCTTCCAACGCCGGCATCCACAAAATGGCGGGCGCGGATACCTGTTCGTTCTACGATCCAGTCGTCAGAGCTTTCAATGCCTTGGGCCGCCAATTCGGCGACAAGGTCAGCATTGGTCAGTCTTCTAGGAGGCAAAAAGCTGCCCGTGCCAGAAATACGAGAATAAATGGTCATTCGGTAGCGGACGGGTTGGCTGAATTTTCAGCGAGCCCTTGTGCATTCAACAAAGGGGCCGCATGTGCAATTCGGGCAGCAACACGACTAAGCAGTTGATGTCTGGAAGCATCATACGCCCGGTTCAAGGCAACTCCGAACGCCAGTTCATCCGCCGAGCCATGGCTTTTGAAAACCAAGCCGCGTAAGCCCAGCAGAGCGGCGCCGTTGTAACGGCGATGGTCAACTCTATTTTTAAACGAATTTAGAACAGGATAAGCACAGATAGCAGCAAGTTTGGTAAAAATATTGCGGGAAAACTCTGATTTTAGGAATCCACCCATCATGGTGGCCAAGCCTTCACTCGCCTTCAGTGCAACATTCCCAACGAAACCATCGCACACCACAATATCGACAGTCCCCTTGAAAATATCATTCCCTTCAACGTTGCCATAAAAATTCAAATCGCCGGAGTTACCAGCAGATCGAAGCAAATCGGCGGCTTTTTTGATGATTTCATTGCCTTTAATGGCCTCTTCGCCAATATTTAACAGGCCGACACTGGGGCTTTCGTTGTCTTGCAAGACAGACACCAAGGCCGAGCCCATGACCGCAAACTGCAAAAGATGCTCAGGTGAGCAATCGACATTGGCACCCAAATCCAACATGGTGGTGCCACCGCCCTTGAAATTGGGCATTTGACCTGCAATGGCTGGCCGGTCAATGCCATCCATTGTTTTAAGAACATAACGCGCAATGGCCATCAATGCGCCAGTATTTCCAGCGGAAACGGCAGCATCGGCCTCGCCTGCCTTGACCAATTCAATGGCCACACGCATGGAAGAGTCTTTTTTCTTTCTGAGCGCCACCTCCACGGAGTCGTCCATCCCTACAACCTCCGTGGCCTCAACGACGAGGGCACGCTCGTGCTGGAATGATGACAGCGCCTCCGCCCGCCCGACCAGTTTCAAACGGGCATTAGGATGGGTTGCCAGAAAATGAAGGCAAGCGGGCAAGGTGACTTGCGGGCCGTGATCTCCGCCCATGCAATCTACGGCAAGGGTGAAAAATTCTTTGGATGACATGTTGTCCATAGACACAAATACAAAGGCCCGAGGCTACCTTGAATGTAGCATCGGGCCTGTATTTCAAGCGTCAGTTAAGCTTCTGATTTGTTCTTCAGAACTTGGCGGCCGCGGTAAAAACCGTTGGGGCTGATGTGGTGACGCAAATGAGTTTCGCCAGTGGTTGGCTCGACAGCGATGCCCGGCACGTTCAGCGCGTTGTGCGAACGATGCATGCCACGCTTAGAAGGTGACTTTTTATTTTGTTGAACAGCCATGATGGCTCCTTGGATGCGTTGAAAGCAGCGTTATTGATGATCAGGGCGGGTGCCCTTTTCGTCCCAGGCGCAAAAAGCGCAACGCAGCTTTGGGTTAAACAGTGAATGAATTAACGCGCCCTCATAGGCACGAAGCCGCTGATTATAGCCCATACTTTTCGCTCGATCCAGTGCTTTAATTTGGTTTTTTCTTCAAGGGTGCCAATGCCGCAAACGGGTTAGGGCGAGCCTCCAAAGCCGCCTCAAAGGCATCATCAACAGCCATCATTGGCACCAAAGTGGGGCATATTTCATGCTTAGGCACAATTGGAGCGGACATGATGAGTTCGTCTTCAATGAGTTCCAAAATATTCAATTCAGGCGTCAAAACCAACAAATCCTCCTCGGATTCATCGTCCTCCGCTTCTGCCGTTGCTTCATCTGCAACAAATCGAAAGGACGCGTTGGCTTGCAGCGTCAATTTGACCTCGCCCATGCACCTTTGGCACTGCATGGGTAGATCGACATCAGCCTTTAGGCGCATCCAAATTTGAGAATCACCGCTTTAAACAGGTACTAACTTAGCTTGTATTGCCCATGAAACCTGGGCCAGTTGTCCTGAATCTTTCAAAGTGGACTCGTCAGGGCTTAACGCCAATTCTGCCAATCTGGCCAACTGAGTCAGGCTCAGTTGCCCTTGTAAACTGAGTCCGTCTCTTGCTAAAGCCTTGACATTGAGGCGATTCAAATCAAATTTTTTATCCATGCCTTCAGTGTAAGAGAATTGAGGGATGTCCAAAGACAATCAACCACCCACTTCGCCCCCCTCCTCCCGCCTTCTGATCTTGGGCTCGACCTCTCGGTACCGGAAGGAATTGCTGTCTCGGCTGCAAATTCCATTTGAAACTGCGGCACCCGATGTGGATGAGACCCCACACAACCATGAGTCGCCCAAAGACCTGGCACTCAGACTGGCGCTTGCCAAGGCGAGGGCCGTTGCCCTCAAAAATCCAGAGGCCGTCGTGATCGGCTCTGACCAAGTCGCCGACCTTGAAGGGACACCGCTGGGAAAACCCGGTAATCACGCCAATGCCACCTTGCAACTGCAACGCATGCGCGGCAAAACGGTCATTTTTCAAACGGCGCTCTCCGTTGTATGTGTGGCCTCTGGTTATGAGCGCACGGCACTGGCTTCGGTGAAAGTTAAATTTCGCGACTTGAGCGACGCTGAAATTGAGTCTTACTTAAGGGCCGAAGAACCTTACGACTGCGCTGGCAGCGCCAAAAGCGAAGGCCTCGGCATTGCGCTCTTGGATTCGATTGACAACGACGATCCCACTGCACTGATCGGCCTGCCATTAATCAGAACTTGTCAAATGCTTCGAGAGGCAGGTGTGAAATTGTTATGACAAAAGCAAAACGACAATTTGGCAAACTTTTTTTAGTGCCCGCCCCGCTTGACTTTGGTTGCGACGAAGACATTGATCTGCAACAAGTGATGCCAATGGGAACCATCTCGGCAGCCGCCAGCATCACACACTGGATTTGCGAGAACGCAAAAACCACCCGCGCCTATCTCAAGCGAATTGATGCATGCACACCTTTGAAAGCCAGCGTCCAAACCCAAACCATCACCGAGTTGCCCAGACAAGTGCATAAAAAAGGCGACCACCTGGGCGGCTTTGACGCCAAGCCCATGTTGAAATCTGCACTGGAAGGCGAAGACATCGGCTTGGTGAGCGAAGCTGGCATGCCGGCAGTCGCTGATCCTGGCAGTTCTGTGGTTCGCGCAGCGCACGAACTTGGCATTCAAGTGGTTCCACTGGTCGGTCCTGTTTCTCTGTTATTGGCATTGGCCAGCAGCGGCTTGAACGGACAAAATTTTGCGTTTGTGGGCTACTTGCCACAAGAGCCCCAAGATCGCGTTCGAAGAATCAAAGAGTTAGAACAACACGCTTTGAAGTCAGGTCAAACACAACTCTTCATTGAAACCCCTTATCGCAACGCGGCACTTTGGTCGTCCCTGGTTCAAACCTTGCAGCCGGGTAGTCGACTGGCCTTCAGCAGCGGTCTCACATTAACAAGCGCAGTGAATCAAAGTTGTACGGCGCAACAATGGCGAGATTCGCCTTCTGGGAAAATGCCTGAGGGTCTGAACAATCAGACGCCTGCCGTATTTGCAATTGGCACTTGAATTGAACGCGCGCGGGGCCCATCAAATGTCTGACGCAGTCCTATGCCAATCAACGTATGACCGAACTTGAGCGAATGGCTTTCCAGGTGCCCTCTCCCATGGCTGCACCAAAGCGCTTCACTAAACGCTCAGCCACATTGTCTTGGCGTGAATAGTCAACTAACTCTTCAGCTTTCACCACATCACGGGCCACTTGGTCAAGGCTGGCCAGTTCATCGGCCAAACCCAACTCAACCGCTTGCCGACCCGTCCAAAATAAACCACTGAACATGCCTGGTGTTTCTTTCAAACGATCGCCACGGCCTTTTTTAACCACTGCAATGAACTGCGAATGAATGTCGTTCAGCATGAACTGCGCATGTTTTCGCTGCGCCTCGGTCTGAGGGCTAAAGGGGTCTAAGAATCCCTTGTTTTCACCCGCCGTCATGAGCCGTCTTTCGACGCCGAGTTTGTCCATCAAGCCGGTAAACCCAAAGCCATCCATGAGCACACCGATGCTGCCCACGATACTGGCTTTGTTGACATAAATTTTGTCTGCAGCAGCAGCGATGTAATAGGCAGCCGATGCACATGACTCTTCAACCACAGCGTAAATAGGCTTGCGATGCAGCTCTCGCAGGCGCACGATTTCATCGTTGATGATGCCCGCCTGAACGGGACTGCCACCGGGCGAATTGATGAGCAAGATCAAGGCTTGCGAGCCAGAGTCTTCCAAAGCGGCGCGCATTGAAGCCACCACATTTTCCGCACTGGCATCTCCACCATCGGCAATTTCACCTTTGATATTGACCAAAGCAGTATGCGGCTTGGTGATGTGGGTCGAGGGTTGGTTGTGTGAAAACACTTGCCACAGCACCAGCAACCAAAACAACAACCATCCCAGCCTGAGACCCACTTTCCATCGACGCGCTGTCTTCTGCTCTTTCAAATTGGACTGAACCAAATCTGACAAGATTTGTCGTTCCCAATTTGCCGCAACGCTTTGAACGGAAGACTGCACAGATGCCCCCGCGGACGCCTGATGATCACTGGTCTGGTTGGGTGCATTGGATGATTCAGGATTTTCAGAACTCATGAGAACTCAAAAGGTTTTAAATTGAAGTCAGTATGCCAGTGAACCACACCGCCCTGCTCAGACAAGGTGATTGAGATCAGCCCGCCATTGCAAGGGCCGCCCGCGCAGGCGCCGGAGTCAGGACGGTACAAGGCGCCGTGCGTGGCACAAATGAGGAACTGCCCTGTGGTGTCAAAAAAGCGGTTGGGTTGAAAATCCATTTCCATGGCCACATGGCTGCAGCGGTTCAAGTAAGCGTGAACCACGCCCTTAAAACGGATGGCAAATGCTCTGCACGTTTGGCCGCCATACATGACATCGAAAGGAACTGCCAGGCCCCCATCTGTCAGGTCATTGGAATTGCACAAAGGAATTACTTCGCTCATGAAATCACCTTTTATCAAACCACTTCAAATTCAGTTTCAAATTTTAAATGCAGCGCCAGAAAGCTCAATGCTCAAGCATTTTCAAGCAGCCATTGACGCAACTCAAAGACGGAATGCGCAATGAACCTTGGTTTCAAAGCATGAAAAGCATCAGGTTCATGCGCGCCATAACTCACCCCCACACTGGCGCATCCTGCATTCAAAGCCATTTGCAAATCGTGCGTGGTATCGCCGATCATCAAGGTACGCTCAGCTTCAACACCAAACTCTCGCATCAGCTCGTGCAACATCAGCGGGCTGGGCTTGCCCGCTGTTTCATCGGCTGTGCGTGAGCCATCAAATACGCCCTTTAAGTCAACGTCATGGAGGGCTTCGTTCAAGCCATTTCGGCTTTTGCCAGTGGCCACAGTTAACCAATGGTGTCGCGACTTTAACTCGGCCAATAGGGGCAAGACACCGTCAAAAAGAACAATGTCGTTTTGATGCGCCGTGTAGTGATGACGATAGCGCTGTCCAAGTTCTGGGTATTTTTCAACGGGTACATCAGGGGCTGCGTGCGCCAGTGCCTGCATCAACCCCAAGCCGATGACATAAGACGCGGCTTCTTTGCTGGGCTCTTGCCCTCCCACATCGACCACAGCACGCTGAATACACCGCGTGATGATGGCGGTGGAATCAAACAGCGTGCCATCCCAATCAAAGGCGATCAGGTCAAACTGACGGGGACGGGTGCTTGGGTTTGGCATGGTTGACATAAAGTTGCAGTTCAGAAGGCAGATTGGATTTCAGTTCGACGCGCTTGCCGGTTGCAGGGTGCGTGAACTGCAGGCGCCAGGCATGCAAGAACATTCGCTTCAAACTCTGTTTTTGAAGCGCTTTGTTCCATTCGAAATCACCATATTTATCATCTCCGGCAATCGGGTGCCCTGCAGCAGCCAAGTGCACCCTGATTTGGTGAGTTCGCCCTGTCTTGATGGTGACCTCCAGCAAAGTGCAACCCACCAAGCGCTCAGCCACCTTCACCAAGGTGATAGACCGCATGCCATCGGGATCCTCATTTGAAGTGACCTTCACACGACGCTCGCCATCGGGCAAAAGGAATTTGTGCAACGCGCTGTCGATGACCTTTAACTTTTCAGGCCAGCTGCCTTGCACCAAGGCAAGGTAAGTCTTACCGGTTTCCCGCTCCCTGAATTGGTCTTGCAGGTGCTTGAGGGCACTTCTTTTCTTGGCCACCAGCAAAATGCCGCTGGTTTCACGGTCCAATCGGTGTACCAATTCGAGCAGTTTCGCCAAAGGCCTCGCCTGCCGCAGTTGTTCAATCACGCCAAAACTAACACCTGAGCCCCCATGCACGGCGACGCCCGCTGGCTTGTCGATGGCCATCAAAGCGTCGTCTTCTAACAACAGGGGGAATTCCCGACCCGGTGCGGGTCTGGCCGCCTTTTCAGCAACCTTGTCCGAAATTCTCACAGGTGGAAGCCGAACGACGTCACCCGTCTCAATGCGGGTATCTGCCGAGGCGCGCCCCTTGTTCACTCGCACTTCACCACTGCGGATAATTCGATAAACGTGCGTTTTGGGGACTCCCTTTAGATGCCGAATGAGGAAATTGTCCAAGCGTTGGCCGGCAGACTCCTCGTCCACAGTCAGCCATTTGACCTCCACCGCCGGACCGGGGGGTGCAGAAATGTCCGAATGTATGGCTTGAGGCCCTATAATGCGATTCACCGGCGTTGTGCTGTAAGTGGTTGATTTGAATGGAAATGAATTCCTGATGACAGGAGTTTAGTTCACTCTCCACCCACAAACGTCGTAAGTTCGATGCCGCCATGAGCGAAATCTGCAGACTGAAGGCCAGGGCCAACAGTGG
>CANKOT010000060.1 GCA_947484245.1 Comamonadaceae bacterium | reverse complement strand
TGGACGGGCTTTAGAACCGCCACGAGAAAGACGAATGACAACCATGATTTATCCTAGGGTGGTGTCGAGAAAGCAAAAATTGCCATCCCACAAATTCTTCCAGCGTTTGAGACACGCAACTGGCCACCCGGCCAGTGACACACTGAAAAGCCACTGATTATAACCCGGAGTTTAAGAATGCCAACCATTCGACCTAGCCAAGCCTCAGACATGCCCATGATCACGGCCATTTACCAGCATCATGTCCTCCATGGCACTGGCACATTTGAAATAGACCCCCCCAGCCTAGAAGAAATGACGGCCAGACGAGAAGTCGTCTTAAAGAAAGGCCTGCCCTACCTGAGCCTGGAAGAAAACGGCGAAGTGGTGGGCTTTGCCTACTGCAACTGGTTCAAGCCTCGACCGGCCTACCGGTTTTCTGCAGAAAATTCTATTTACTTGGCAACTCAAACTGCAGGCAAGGGCTGGGGCCGCATGTTATTGGCCGAATTGTGCCAAGCCGCAGAAAAAGCAGGCATCCGCAAACTGATCGCTGTGATTGGCGACTCAGGCAACGCAGGCTCAATCGGTGTTCACAAGTCAGTCGGCTTTGAGCATGTGGGCATTGTGTCGGGGTGCGGTTGGAAATTCAATCGATGGCTGGACATCGTGATGATGGAAAAGGCTTTGGGGCACGGGCAAAGCCGTTCTCCTGAATAATCACCACCATGAAAAACAAAACATTTGCTGTTTGGCTCACGTTCTTTGGCGGCCCACTGGGCCTGCATCGGTTTTACCTTAAAGGCTTCACCGATGTGTTGGGATGGCTGCTTCCCATTCCTACGGCGCTTGGTTGGCTTGGAATTCAACGAGCTTGGGAGCTCGGACAAGACGATGTTTTGAGCTGGCTCCTCATTCCCATGCTGGGCTTCACCATTGCTGGCTGTGCGCTCAACGCCATCATCTATGGCCTGATGGCAACTGAAAAATGGAATGCCAAATTCAACCCAACCAGTGAAAGCACAAACCCATCTGGCCAAACCCAATGGCTCACCATTTTTGGCGTTGCCAGTGCACTGCTGATTGGCACGACAATTCTGATGGCCAGCATTGTGTTCAGTTTTCAAAGGTATTTTGAAAACCAAATTGAGCAAGCCAAAGCCATCAGCCAGGGAATAGAAAAAACAAAACCTTAAACGCTGGTTTTGAAGAATGATCAGATCTTGACAATGGCCTGATCTGCAACTTTGAGAAGTTCCGTAGAGGGCACCAAATGCGGCGCTATTTCGCGAAGCGGCCACAAAACAAAAGCTCTTTCGCGCATCCTAGGGTGGGGCACCTGGAGCACAGAACTCTGAATGCAGCCATCACCATAGAGCAACAAGTCAATGTCTAACGTGCGAGGGGCATTCGGATATGGGCGCAGGCGTCCAGCTAAATTTTCAATGTGCTGAAAAGCACTCAACAAATCACAAGCATTCAAACGCGTTTGAAGGTGCACCACGGCATTCAAATAGTCGGGACCATCTGCCTGAATGGGTGCCGACCGATAGAACGCTGATTGCGCTATCAGCAAGGTATCTGGCAACCGAGTCATGGCCGAAATAGCCGCCTCAAGCTGAAGTTGCGACTCACCTAGATTGGCACCTATGCCCACATAGGCATTGATCAGTTCACGTTGCAGCATCCGTTCACCAGACCTCAATTCAGCCTGATCGCCAGAATCAATCTTGAATCAAGCATCAGACTGGGGAGCGCCAGGGTCTCTGGCATCCGTTGATTGACCTGCCGGCTTGCGCCTTCTGGGTGCACGGCGACTTTTCGGTGCACTGCCTGAAGACGCCGGTGACTTTTCAGATTTAACCAGCAGGATGAGGTCTTCTCTAGCAGCGTCGTCGGCCATGCTGAATTCTTGCCACCAATCTGCCAGGCTCACTTCAACTTCGGCAACTTCTGCACGCAGCCTTAAGAAATCAAAACCTGCTCTGAACCGCGCCTGCTCTACCAAGCTGAAGGGCGTGCTGCCAATTCGTTTGTCAAAACGAGGTTGCATCATCCAAATTTCCCGCATATCGGCAGCTAACTTACCGCGACCTGAAACATCACCGATCCGCGCATCAAAAACCTCATCAATGGCTTCTTGCAATGCAGGAAATGGGGGCGTTCGCTTGGCCAAACGCTGATCCCAACCCAACTTCACATCAGCCCACAACACGCACGCCAACAAGAAACTCGGCGCCACTGGCTTGCCCTCACCCACTCGCCGATCAGTGTCCAACAAAGCTGCCTTCACAAAGGCTGTGTCAGCGCGCTCCACGACGACATCCAGCAAAGGATAAATACCTTTTTGCAATCCTAATTTTTGGAGCTGCTCAATAGATGCCAAGGCATGGCCCGTTTGCAGCAACTTGAGCATTTCGTCAAACAGCCGACTTTGGGGTACGTCTGCCAACAAGCTCAGCATGGTTGCCAATGGTTTGGCTGTCTTGTTTTCCAGCTTGAAGCCTAAGGGGCTTAATTTGGCAGCAAAGCGAACAGCTCGAATGATGCGCACTGGGTCTTCGCGATATCGCGCCACAGGATCGCCAATCATGCGCAAGATTTTTTGCTTGGAATCTTTCATACCGCCGTGATAGTCCACGAGGTATTGCGACTCCGGGTCATAGTACATTGCGTTGACGGTAAAGTCGCGACGAGTTGCATCTTCGTCTTGAGGACCCCAGACATTGTCTCGCAACACTCTGCCGCTTGAATCGACGGCATGCTTCATACCTGCCAACTCTGATTTGCTCGTGCGTTCATTGCCTTTCACTTGCTCTGCGGCACGATTGTCCAAGTGCGCTCGAAAGGTTGAGACCTCAATGACCTCATGCTCGCGGCCTCTTCCATACACCACATGCACAATTCGAAAACGGCGACCAATGATGAACGCACGCCTGAATAAAGCTTTGACTTCCTCTGGCGTTGCATCGGTCGCCACATCAAAATCTTTGGGACGCAAACCCAGTAGCAAATCGCGAACAGCGCCGCCCACCACATAAGCCTCATAACCCGCATCCTGTAATGTGCGAACGACATTCAATGCTCGGTCGTCCACCAAGCTTGGGTCAATGCCATGAACTGAGGCAGGAATTTCGACACGCTTTCCGAAGTCAGTTGCAGCGTGAGCAGCACTTTGATTACCGAGTAATTTTTGAATGAATTTTTTGATCATGAGAAGAGTTGAAGTATGCGCCAGCCCCGATCGGTCGCAAGTTGACGCAAACGCGCATCTGGATTCACTGCCACAGGAATTTGCGCTCGTTCAAGCAAGGGCAAATCATTGATGGAATCCGAGTAAAAAGTAATCTGCACATCCTGCCAAGTTTTTTGCTGTGCGCTTAACCACTCAGAAATTCTGAGTACCTTGCCCTCTTTGAATGATGGTGTGCCTGAAATTTCACCCGTGATCCATCCTTGTGAGTCTCGCGCCAACTCGACGGATATCAGCTCTTGAACACCAAAGGCATCTGCGATTGGTCGCGTCACAAACTCATTGGTGGCCGTCACAATCATGACGTGGTCCCCCGCTGCCTGATGACGCTTGACCAATTCAAGCGCCTGCGGTTTGACCTGCGGCAGAATTACCTCGTGCATAAACTGAGCATGCGCTTTTGCAGCGGCATCAGCACCCCTTAACTTCACTGCAGATGTGGCAAATCGAACGTAGTCGTGAATGTCCAAAACACCGGTTTGGTAATCCGCATAAAACTGATCATTTTTTGCTTTGAAAGCAACCGGATCCGTCCAACCCAAGCGGGTTGTAAACTCACCCCATGAATAGTCAGAATCGATTGGCAACAAGGTGTGGTCAAGATCAAAAAGCGCCAAGTTCATGTGCTCTCCAACATGGACTTAATGAGGGGAATGGTGATGGCTCTTTGAGTTTGTAAAGCGAACTGGTCGAGGTGCTCTAACAAAGACATCAAACTGCTCAGGTCGCGTGAAAAACGGCTGAGCATGAACCCCATCACTTCATCGCTTAAAAAGAGGCCACGCGAATCTGCTTCTTGTCGCAATACCGCTCTTCGTTCGGTATCGCTCAGAACCTGAAGGGCATACACATGCCCCCAGCCCAATCTAGAGCGCAAGTCATCGCGCAATTTCAAATCAGCAGGTGGCAGCTTACCCGCTGCAAGCACCCATCGAGGCGAGCCAGTTTTGGGAGTGAGGGCATTGACAAACCAATTGAATGCCACTTGTTGCTGCTCTAAGTTGTACAAATGAACATCGTCCATCAAGACAACTGCCCAAGCATCATCGAAACTCAGGCGATCGTTCTGATTGGCATCGAACCACCCAACCGATACACCCGAGTCTGACAATGCCGCCTGCACCGCGCGAAGCAAATGTGTCTTGCCTGAACCACTCTCACCCCAAAGATAAGTTGGCACAGGGCTTGGCATTTGACTGGAGGTCCAAAGCCTCAGGTGCTGAACCGCTGCTGAATTTGGTCCGGCAAAGAAACTTTCCAAGCTCGGTGTTGTGTGCAAACCAATGTCCAGTGCCATTTGCTTCATGGACTTGGGCCTCGGTACATATCGCTTTCAAAATATTGTGTTCTGCCTCTTCTGAGGGCAACCAAAATGACGGCGCTTGCTGGCAATGCAACCAGCACACCCACAAATCCAAAGAAATGACCGAATGCCAGCAAAGCAAAGATGACCGCCAAGGGGTGCAAGCCAATGCGCTCTCCGACCCACTTGGGCGTCAGCCAAAAACTTTCAAGCAATTGCCCCAGACCAAACACAACGGCCACCATCAACAAGGCTTTGAGGGATGCGAATTGCAAAATGCCCGCTAACAACGCCAATAGCAAACCCAAAACAAACCCCAGATAAGGCACAAATACAGCCAGCCCTGTGAAAACACCAATCGGAATTGCCAAATCCAGCCCAAAGGCCATCAATCCGGCCACGTAAAAAAACGACAAGGCCAACATCACCAAAAGTTGACCACGCAAGTACTGTCCCAAAACGGCATCGCACTCGCTCATAAAACTGTCGTAGGCGGTGCGCCACTTTGGAGGCACCCATTGGACGATCTGAAAGACGCAACGATCCCATTCACTCAGCAAGTAAAAGAGCACCACAGGTATCAGTATCATGTTGCCAATTGCCGTCAGCGCAAAGCTTCCACCCAATTTCAGTGACGCCACCAGAGGGTCGAGCCAATCTTCACGGTTGGCACTCAAATATTTAATCAATTGCGCCTTGAGACTTGCCACATCGAGGGTTAACTGCAAACCCAATTTTTCCAACAAAGGATTGACGTTGACAGCCAATCGATCAAGCAGTGCAGGTAATTGCTGTTGAAGCAGTGGGATCTCGCGAGTCAAAATGGGTACCAATAACAGCACAATGCCTAAAACAGCAAGCAAAGCTAGGACTTCAACCAAGAGCACGCAGAAAACACGTGGCAGCAAGGGGCTGGCTTTTTGCAAACGCAGCACCATAGGGTGCAGGGCATAGGCAAAAACAGCAGCCACCGCGAAGGGCACCAAAACAGGCCCTAAAGCCCACAAGACCACGAGCAACAAAAATGCGGTACCTAACCACAAAGTTGTTCGTTTGGAGCTTAAATTGAATGACATAGGATGTTGAGGGTATCAAAGTAAATTGAAAGAAGGCTCAAGCTTTGATCTGCACATCACTTGCAGACCTTAAAATAAGGCTTGATTTTAGTCCCCCCCGCCCTCTTTGCCACCATTTTTCCTTTTTTCACATGAGCTCAACCCCCCTCTCCTACAAAGACGCTGGCGTCGACATCGTCGCGGGCGATGCTTTGGTCGAACGCATCAAGCCTTTGGCAAAAAAGACCATGCGTGAAGGGGTATTGGCTGGAATTGGTGGTTTTGGCGCATTGTTTGAAGTCCCCAAACGCTACAAGGAGCCGGTCCTTGTCTCTGGCACAGATGGCGTGGGTACCAAGTTGAAATTGGCATTTGAATGGAATATGCACAACACCGTTGGCATTGACTTGGTTGCCATGAGTGTCAATGATGTCCTGGTGCAAGGGGCTGAACCTTTGTTTTTCTTGGATTATTTTGCTTGCGGAAAACTCGATATCGATACGGCTGCAGCTGTTGTAGGCGGCATTGCCAATGGCTGTGAAATGTCAGGCTGTGCCCTGATTGGCGGCGAAACGGCAGAAATGCCTGGCATGTACCCGGCTGGCGAGTATGACTTAGCTGGTTTTGCGGTAGGTGCCGTTGAAAAATCCAAAATTCTTTCGGGCAAGGATGTCAAACCTGGCGATGTTGTTTTGGGTCTTGGCTCCCATGGTGTGCATTCCAATGGTTTCAGCTTGGTTCGCAAATGCATAGAACGTGCCGCCCATCAATTGCCGCTGACATTGGATGGCCAGCCGTTCAAAGAAGCCATCATGGCCCCCACCAGGCTTTACGTGAAGCCGGTTCTTCATGCACTGTCTATTCACCCCATCAAAGCCTTGGCTCACATCACGGGCGGTGGTTTGCTTGAGAATATTCCCCGTGTCTTGCCTCAAGGCATGGCCGCGCACCTTGAGCAAGGTAGCTGGCCCCAATCCGAGTTGTTTGCATGGCTTCAGAAAACAGCCAGCATTGATGACGACGAAATGAATCGCACCTTCAACAATGGCATTGGCATGGTGGTCGTGATTGATCAAGCCCATGCACAAGCATGTGCAGAAACCTTGAGCCAGTCAGGCGAACAGGTGTATCAAATTGGCGTCATTGCAGCTCAAGGCAGTGGCCCACAAGTGGTGGTGAAGTAAGCGTCAACAGCAAGCCTCACAAGCCAGTTGCGAAGATGCAGAGGGCTGCGCCCTCCAAATTCTCATTCTGTTTGAAGATTGGCCAAGCGGTGCTTGACATCCACGATGTCTGCCGCATTGGGCACTTCGTCAAGGTAGCGCTTTAAATCTTGAAGGGCGCGCTCTTTTTGTCCCAATTCGATCAAGGCCAATCCGCGATCGCGGATTTCAAAAAGTGCATCGGGGCTTAGCACAATCAAACGGTCTATGACCAAAACCAGGCGGCTCCAATCTGCTTGGCTGCTGTAAATTTCCTTGAGATTTCTAAGCATTCTGATCAGGATGTCGCGCGGCATGGCGGGCTGCAAAAAAAGTCCAAGTGGCGTGTCCGTATCCCCCGTGTCACCCATGTGAGGACGAAATGGTGCCAAGCGTTCTGCCAAATTGTCCAAACCCAAGGAATCGCCTGTGAGTGGGTCTAGGATCACCAAGCCCTCTGGCAGAGTGACCTTCACCAAAAAATGACCTGGAAAGGAAACGCCTGCCGCCTGCAAGCCCAGCGATTGAGCAAGTTCCAACCAAATGATGGCAAGGGAGATAGGAATCCCTCTACGCGTTCTCAATACTTCGCTCAAGTAACTGTTTTCTGGCGCATAAAAATTGTTGACATTGCCCGCGAATCCAAGCTCTGTGTAGAAAAATTGATTCAATACCGAAAGCGTCTTCAACGGATCTGCATCCAACTTCAAGCGGCGCCTTAAACGAACCAACAAGGCGTCACAGGTTGCTAAAACATCTTGAACGTCAATGGAAGGCTCTTCATCTTGTGCAATCGAAGCGGCCGCCTCTAGCAAAGGAAAATCCGAGTCTGTCTTCACCAGACTTTGAAAATAACTCAGTGGTGTCACTGACATTGTGGGGATGTTCATGCCTGTGTCTCCTGCTAGCGGCGGACAAAAGATTGCAAGCGCAAACCACTGATGCGCAAACAAGCAAAATACAACAAAGCAGAGCTCAACAACACCAAGCCCATGGTGCCCAGCCTGGCCCAAGCTTGATGGCGCATGGCCAGCCAATCAAAAGATGCCGCCACCCAAGCCAGAAACAGCGCCAAGAGCAAAGTCGCCAACAGCACCCGGGCAGCAAAGACCAGCCAGCCTGGTGAGGGTTTGTAACTGCCCTTGCGGATTAAGCCCAGCAGCAACCAAAGAGCGTTCAGCAAAGCGCCAAGGCCAATCGACAAAGCAAGACCGGCATGCGCCAATTGAGGCACCAAGACAACGTTCATCACTTGCGTAAAACACAATACAACGACAGCAATTTTCACAGGTGTTTTGATGTCTTGACTGGCATAGTAACCAGGGGCCAAAACTTTGATGGCCACCAGTCCCAACAAGCCAACGCCATAGCCACTCAAAGCAAGTGTTGTTTGCTGAACATCTCGATCCGTGAAAGCGCCATAGTGATAAAGCACCGACACCAATGGTTGAGAAAATACCAACAAAGCCGCTGCGCAGGGCAATGCCAACAACACAACCAAGCGCAGACCCCAATCCAGCATGGCTGCATATTCAAGTTGGTCGCCATTGGCGCGGGCGGCCGCCAGCTGAGGCATCAACACAGCACCCAGGGCCACACCCAAGATGGCTGTAGGAAACTCCATCAATCGATCGGCATACGTTAGCCAACTGACACTGCCTGGCGCTAAATGCGATGCAATTTGTGTATTGATTAACAATGATATTTGAGCAACGCCCACGCCCAGAAGTGCCGGCAGCATCAAGCTGGCAATTTGGCGAGAAGCCGGGTCTGATGCAGCGTTGCGAATAGCCGAGATGCTCAGGCCAATGCGAGGCAGCAATCCAATTTTTGAAAGCGCCGGAATTTGAATGGCCAGTTGAAGCAAGCCGCCAAGCATGACACCAACAGGCAAGGCATAGATGGCCTGAATTCCCTGCGACTTTAACCAGGGTGCTAAAAACCATGCAGCGCCAATCATGGCTAGATTCAACAGCACTGGCGTGGCAGCTGGTATGGCAAATTTCTTCCAAGTATTCAAGATGCCAGCCGACAGTGCCACCATCGACATAAAACCAATGTAGGGAAACATCCAGCGCGTCATTTGGACCGCCGCTTGATAGGATTCGGGTTGCTGCTTTAAGCCACTGGCCATTGCCCAAACCAAAAATGGTGCGGCCAGGACACCCATCAGACTCAGCACCAGAAGAGCCCAAGCCAAGAGAGTTGCTACATGGTTAACCGCTTGACGCGTGGCCTCTTCTCCATTTTGGGCTTTGCTTGCTGCCAGAACCGGTACAAAGGCCTGGCTGAAGGCCCCCTCCGCAAAGAGCCTTCTGAACAAATTTGGTATACGAAAGGCTACATTAAAGGCATCTGTCAGAGCACTTGCGCCAAAAGCAGCCGCAATCAGCAACTCTCTGACCAATCCCGTGATGCGGGAAGCCAGTGTCCAAAGAGAGACGGTAGATGCAGATTTAAGAAGGTTCACAAATAGAGTGTAGCGACTCCATGGCGCCCTGGTCAGGCCCCTCGACCGAGTAGTATTTTGGCTGATACAATAGCCGGCTTTGCTGACAACATCCTCAGACACTAGGACTTAAATTAAATGGCTTCTGCTAAACCCAAGAAAAAGAACCCCCGCCTGGCATCAGGCCGGAAACGCGCACGTCAAGACGTGAAACTGAACGCAGCGAACACTTCACTGCGCTCCAAATACCGCACCGCCGTCAAGAACGTTGAAAAAGCTGTTCTGGCTGGTGACAAAACCAAAGCAAGCGAACTGTTTGCCAAAATGCAAGCCGTTGTAGACACCGTTGCCGACAAAGGCATCTTCCATAAAAACAAAGCAGCTCGCGACAAGAGCCGCTTGTCCACCAAGGTGAAAGCCTTGGCCCTCGCCTGATCTATTGATCATCAGCCCGGCACCCATCAGGGTTGCCGCCGTTTGAAACGGGTGCGCTGTCAGCAAAGAAAAAGCAAAAAGCCGTCTTAGGACGGCTTTTTTGTGGATGGCTTTTTTGGTAGACGTCTTTTTCAAGACACCTCTATTTGGGAGGGTTGGGCAGCAAGCAAGCCTCAGACACTTGCAAATTGTTGTCCTTGGCGAAATTCATCAAAAAGTCCCAGGCCATGGGTTCGTATTCACGCAGATCCGTATGCACCACCACACACTTGATGCTGCCCAGAGTTTGAGGAATACACCACGGCGAATAACTCAGGTGGCTTCCTGGTGTGGCACCGCCTGGGCGAAATTGCCCCATCACGCCAGCCAATCGTTCTGCCCAATCGCTGGGGCGGAAAGTACGGCCGTCCAAGGTGATACCTTGAATCAGAACTTCTTTGGCGTTGTTTGAAACCATCGATCAGAGGTTGGGAGAATTCGTGGGCAAGCATCAGGGATCGCCTTAATGCTGCATTGCAAAAGAATTGTATCTTATATAAGACTTGAAGCTAAATTCTGGCTCTAAAATCGCATCTCAGCGGCCCTCTTCGTTGGGCCGATTTTTTTTCAGAGGAGTTCTCAGCATGTCCGCTTTCATTGAAGCCACTTCGCCGCACACCATGAACACCTATGGCCGCCTGCCCATCGCCATGAGCCATGGCCAAGGCTGCCGAGTGTGGGATGTCAATGGCAAAGTGTATTTGGACGCATTGGGCGGAATTGCTGTGAACACCTTAGGCCACAACCACCCAGAATTGGTGCCTGCACTGCAAGACCAACTGGGCAAAATGATTCACAGCTGCAACTACTACCACGTCCCCAACCAAGAAAAGCTGGCGGCCAAACTGGTTGAGTTGTCGGGCATGACCAATGTGTTTTTTTGCTGCACCGGTTTAGAAGCCAATGAAGCCGCGATCAAGTTAGCTCGGAAATTTGGTCACGACAAAGGCATCGACAAACCCGTCATCGTAGTTTATGAAAAAGCCTTTCATGGACGCAGCATTGCCACCTTGAGTGCCACAGGCAATACCAAAATTCAAAAAGGTTTTGGCCCCTTGGTGGAGGGCTTCTTGCGCGTTCCCGTCAATGACATTACAGCTTTGAAAAAAGCCACTGAAAACAACCTCAATGTCGTGGCCGTGTTTTTTGAAACCATTCAAGGTGAAGGTGGCGTGAACCCCATGCACATGGACTATCTGCGCGATGTTCGTGCACTGTGCGATGAAAAAGATTGGCTCATGATGATTGACGAAGTTCAATGCGGCATGGGCAGAACTGGCAAGTGGTTTGCACACCAATGGTCCGGCATCAAGGCCGACGTCATGCCATTGGCAAAGGGCTTGGGTTCTGGCGTTCCCATTGCGGCCGTCGTGGCAGGACCCAAGGCTGCCAACATTTTTCAGCCCGGCAATCATGGCACCACTTTTGGCGGCAACCCATTGGCCATGCGAGCAGGTATTGAGACCATTCGCATCATGGAAAAAGACGGCCTGCTTGAGAATGCAGCACGCGTAGGCGCTCACCTTAAAGCACGTCTGGAAAAAGGCCTTGCTGGCAATAAAGGTATCAAAGAGATTCGGGGCCAAGGTTTGATGCTTGGCATTGAATTGGACAAGCCTTGCAGTGAACTCACCCTGCGTGCGGCAGAAGCAGGCTTGCTGATCAGCGTCACAGCAGACAGCGTCATTCGGATGGTACCGCCCCTTATCATGACTCAGGCTGAGGCTGATGAAGTGGCCGATATTTTGTTGCCGCTCATCCACACATTCCTGTCGGAGTCATCCTAATGCTTACGCAGGCACCCGCCACGACTCTTCGGCATTATTTGCAATTCACAGATTTAACGGCTGAAGAATATGCACATGTTTTCAAGCGGGCCTCGTTCATCAAAGCCAAGTTCAAGGCTTACGAAAAATACCAGCCAATGACAGACCGCACCTTGGCCATGATCTTTGAGAAAGCCTCCACACGAACACGTGTGAGTTTTGAAGCAGGCATGTACCAAATGGGAGGCTCGGTGGTGCACCTCACCACGGGCGATAGCCAATTGGGGCGTGCAGAGCCCATCGAAGACAGTGCCCGAGTGATCAGCCGCATGGTCGACTTGGTCATGATTCGCACCTATGGTCAAGATAAGATTCAAACGTTTGCCGAGCACTCCCGCGTGCCCGTGATCAACGGACTGACCAACGAGTTTCACCCATGCCAAATCTTGGCAGACATCTTCACTTACATCGAGCATCGAGGCTCAATTCAAGGCAAAACGGTGGCTTGGGTGGGTGATGGCAACAACATGGCCAACACCTGGCTACAAGCTGCCGACTTGCTGGGCTTTAAGGTCAACCTCAGCACCCCCAGTGGCTACGAAGTTGACCCGGCAGTTGTGGGCGTTCGAAGTGCTGCCAGTACGCAGTTCTTCAAAGACCCGATGCAAGCCTGTGAAGGCGCTGACTTGGTCACCACCGATGTGTGGACCAGCATGGGCTATGAAGCAGAGAACGAAGCTCGCAAAAAAGCGTTTGCCGATTGGTGCGTCGACGAGGAGATGATGAAAGTGGCCAAACCCGATGCGCTGTTCATGCACTGCCTACCCGCTCACAGAGGCGAGGAAGTCAGTGCAGAAGTCATCGATGGGCCTCAGTCAGTGGTTTGGGATGAGGCTGAAAATCGCATGCATGCTCAAAAGGCCTTGATGGAATTTTTGCTGCTTGGTAAAGTCTGATTCAGGTTCTCAAGCCCGCTAGGCTCATTTCAAAAATGTGGCTAAGTCAGGGCCCAGCATAAAGCCAAGGGACATCCATCAAGGGTTCTCCCATGAGTTTCATCGCTACATTGCGACCCCATCGCAGAGGTCCTTGAAGGTGAAAAATCTGACCGTTTCGAATTGAGCGTTGTTGCACTTGGGCGTTGCGAGCCCAACGGACTTGCGCGTACATTTGCAAGCGGTCTGGCACAGACAAATCTGCTCTGTTCCAGCTTCTGGCCAACTCAGCAGCATCCTCTATGGCCATGCCAGCACCTTGTGCCAAGAACGGACGCATGGGATGAGCAGCATCGCCTAACAAAGCGATTCGGCCTTTCGCCATTTCATGAGGACCCTTGATGGGCGGACGGTCACAAAGTGGCCACAGTCGCCATGCTGGCACTGCTGCCAGAATGTTTCGAAGGTCTGAGTGAATGGGCCCCATGGCCCTCTCTAATTCTTCTTTGTTGCCCGCGTAGTCCCAGCCATCTGAATTCGCTGGTGGCCGTCCTTGGACGATCACCACCAAGTTCAAAAAATCACCGCATTTGACGGGGTAAAAGACTGCATGAACTCTGGGCCCTACCCAAACATTCACATCTTGCAGGCGCAGTTTCTCGGGCACAAGTTGCATGGGTACGAGCGCACGGTAGGCAAGCAATCCAGTGACTCTAGGTGCTGTAGGTGGCACCACGTATGAACGCGTTGCACTCCAAAGACCATCTGCACCCACGATGACGGAAGCTTTATAAACTTCATCAACACCCACCGGCAAGTTGGCACCACTGATCTTGATGCCATCTTCCTCATGCTGAATGGCATCAACTTCTGAATGAAAACGCAATTCAGCAAGGTCAGCGCTTATGATTTTTTGCAGCAACATCCGATGCAAATCAGCACGGTGCACGGTGACATAAGGTGCGCCATAGGTGTCGAGGCTTCGCTGTCCTAAACGCAGCGAGCCAATGACTTGCCCAGTTTGGGTATCTTTGGCCTCTAGACTGCGCGGTGTAAACCCAATTTCTTTGAGGCCTTCAGCAAAACCCCAGGCATGCAAAGTGCGCGTCACATTAGGGCCCATTTGAATGCCAGCCCCTACTTCCGAAAACGCTGCAGCGCGCTCAAGAACCAGCGGCTTGGCACCGGTTTGGCCACATGCCAATGCGGCAGCGAGCCCACCAATTCCACCACCCACAATAATCATCGTATTTTCCACAAGCTTGATTTTGCAACGATCTGATTGAACAAACTCTGTGTCCCATCAAAAAAGCCCAAAAGACCGAAATCTTTTGGGCTTAAGCACAGTGTTTAGCGCGCAGTTTTAGGCTGCGACGCCCTTGGCTACTTCTGCGTACTCTTCGATCTTGTCGAAGTTCATGTACTTGTAGATCTGAGTTCCATCTTTGTTAATTTCAGTCATGCTAGATTGGTACTCTTCTGTGGTTGGAATGCGACCCAGCT
>CANKOT010000059.1 GCA_947484245.1 Comamonadaceae bacterium | reverse complement strand
GATGAAGGCTACGACGAAGCGCTGTTGCTCGACCCCTCCGGCTTCGTGTCCGAAGGTGCTGGCGAAAACATTTTTGTCATCAAAGACGGCGTGATCTACACCCCCGACATGTCGGCCGGCGCCTTGAACGGCATCACCCGCAACACGGTGTTTCACATTGCCAAAGACCTAGGCTTAGAGATTGTTCAAAAGCGCATCACACGCGATGAAGTTTACATCTGCGACGAAGCCTTCTTCACAGGCACTGCCGCTGAAGTCACACCCATTCGCGAACTTGACCGCATCGAAATTGGTGCCGGCAGCCGCGGCCCCATCACTGAAAAAATTCAGACAGGTTTCTTTGACATCGTGAACGGCAAGAACCCCAAATACGCTCACTGGTTGACACACGTTTAATTCAAAGAAGGATCCTGCTCATGAGCCAAGCTGTTGAACTCCTGGCGAAAGACTTAAACCCACAAGGTGGTGTTTTTTGCCCCAGCCCCAAGGCTGACATGAAAGTCTGGAACTCGCACCCCAAGGTTTACTTAGACGTGGCCCGCGAAGGCCATGCCAAGTGCCCATATTGCGGCACGGTGTACCAGCTGAAATCAGGCGAAACAGTCGGCTCATCGCACTGAACGAGAATTGACCCACTAAGCCATGTTTTCAAACACTGGGCAACCGTTAATCTCGATTGCCATGTGTACTTATAACGGTGAACGATTCTTAGCGGCGCAAATTGATTCCATCTTAAATCAAACTTGGAAAAATTTAGAGCTCGTGATTGTGGACGATTGCTCGACAGACGGAACCCTTGCCATCGCCGAAGAACGCGGACAAAAAGATCACCGAATTCGCATTTATAAAAATGCTCAAAATTTGGGCATTAACCAAAACTTCAGTCACGCCTTAAGTTTGTGTCAAGGCGAATTGATTGCTCCCTGCGACCAAGATGACATTTGGCATCTTGACAAGTTGATGCGATTGCAAAATCAGCTGGGGGACCATGTGATGGCCTATTGTGATTCCGACCTCATGAATTCAGATGGATCACCTATGAACATGCGAATTTCCGATCGGCTTCAAATGTACCAAGGCCATCAACCCGCCGTCTTTGCATTCTGGAATTGCATCTCTGGTCATGCGATGCTTTTCAAACGCACGCTCTTGGAACAAGCCCTGCCAATACCGCCTATTAAATTTCATGATTGGTGGTTAGCGTTTTGGGCAGCCACAGTGGGCGAAATTAAATATGTCGACGAAGCACTGGTTCAATATCGCCAACATGCTGGCGGTCAAACCGACATCTCTCGTCAAGTCAATCGGGTAGAGGTGGGCAATCGGGCTGACTTGTTCAAAGAGCGCTGCAGGTGGTTTTCATACTTGGCCAGCGTACCCAGTCAGGATCAAGCCTACTTGCAAACATTGTCCAACTTGTACCAAGCACAATCAAAGCAATGGCTGTCGTTTGAGTTGATTCGCCATTTGCGCCTTCGTGCGAATGATTTGCTGTACATCAACAAAAAGAAGTCTTTCTTTCGTTTTGCATTGAAGCATTTTTGGGGCTTGAAAGCCAAAGCTTTTTTCAGTCCATCTAAATATCAAATTGATTGAAATGAACAAGCCCAGCATCTCCGTTCTCATCAGCAGTTACAACTACCAAGACTATGTCGTTGAGGCTGTGCAATCTGCTTTGTCACAAACTTATCCGCCCCTCGAAGTGATTGTGGTGGACGATGGTTCTCAAGACGAATCCGTGGCGCGTCTGACGCAGGCCTTTGACAAGCATCTAAAAGTGAGGGTTTTGACGCAGCCCAATTCGGGCCAAATGGCTGCCTGGATCACTGGCTGCGCAATGGCAAAAGGTGATGTCGTTGCGCTGCTTGATTCAGATGATCTGTGGAATACAAATTATTTGGAAAAAATGGCCGCTATCTACGAGGCCAACTCAAGTTTCGATTACGTCTACTGCAACATGCAAAAGTTTGGAGCCTCCGAAGGGCTCGCATTGAATCGAAAGCGCCACCGAAAAAGCCGCGACCTTGGATTGTCCATCCTCATGGGTGCCTTCATTCAGCGCTGGCAAGGTGTTGCGACTTCAGGCAACACACTCAAGCGGTCTCTGCTGAATCAAATACTTCAATTGCCTAAAGAACAAGTCGCCGAATGGAAGTCTCGCCCTGACGATTGTCTTTTCTACGGCAGCGACATCCTCGGCGCTCACAAATACTATTTAGCAGAACCGCTGGTGATGCACCGTGAGCATGCCAACAACGCCCTGCTTGAGTTCCGTCATTCGCCAATCAAAAACGCACGTTACGCTTTGCGTGTCGAGAAGATGTTGGCTTACTACCGAAATGAAATGGGCGTCACAACGCAATGGTTGAAACTTGCAAAATATGAATTTCGAACAAAGCTCACGCCAAGTTTTTCTGAATTTTGGATCTACTTTTGTTTCTCGTTGCAGGCTCCCATTCGATGGTCAGCGCGTCTGAGTCAAGCCTTTGCCATTCTTGCGCATTACATTCAATCTGTGAATTCAAAGAAATAATCCTAGCTTCATCATGCAAAGAACACGACATTTAGATTTGGGCTGCGGCCCAGTGCCTCGCAACCCTTACCAACAGGATGAGCTTTTTGGTGTTGACATTGCACCCACTGAAAATTCGTCCCAAATTACCATTCGCCAGGCCAATTTAACGCTGCAACCAATCCCTTTTCCAGATCACTACTTCGATTCGCTTTCAACTTTTGATTTCTTGGAGCATGTGCCGCGCGTTCTACCCACTCCGGACGGATTGTCAACTCGCTTTCCTTTCATTGAATTGATGAACGAAATACATCGCGTACTTCGACCAGGGGGCATTCTGTATGCACTCACCCCCTGCTATCCAGCTTATGAAGCATTTCAAGACCCGACGCATGTCAACATCATGACCGAGAAAACACATCTCTACTTTACGGGTGCAAACCCCTTAGGCAGGATGTATGGATTCTCGGGTCAATTTGAAGCCCGCAAAGTTGAATGGATGGTCCACAAAGATGCATTGACGCCACTGGTTCCACTCAATTTGAGTCAAAAATTTCGCCGCATGAATTACAAGCTTAAGGGTAAATTCACTCATATCGCTTGGGAATTTATTGCAAAGTGATTTTTTTGTTCAATGAATTTGAGCGCAGGCGGGTCCATTGCTTCTTGTAAAAAGCTTCTATCCGATTGACCTGATTTTCATAAGTGAAATCACTGAGATCGTAGGTGCGTTTTGCGGGGCGTTCACTTAAAAAGTGTTGTAGCCCTTCGGTCATTGAATGTATGTCTCCGCACTTCAACAAGGGCCGCCCTATTAGGGCTTGAAATATTTGAGCCCCTTCGGTCGCCGTGGACAGCACAGGCAAACCGACAGCGAAGGCCTCTAAAAAAACAAGTCCAAATGGCTCATACCTTGCTGCACTCACGTAGCCATCAAAGGCACTGAACCAATCTTGTGGTCGAGTCACAAAGCCCGGCATCAGGATATTGGCTGGCGCTTTTTTTCTCAAGGCCTTCCAATCATGTCCACCCCCAACAATGACCAATCGAGAATTGGCAGGCGGGTTTGTCAAGTAGGCGTCAATCAGAACGTCTAAGCCCTTGCTTTTTTCTGCGCGACACAAGGCGCCAATTAAAAAAGTATCTGGTGGTATACCGAGTTCAGTACGTATTTTTTCGCGTGCAGAGGCATCTGGTTTTGTAGCTTGCGTCCAATTGTTAATCTGTTCTGTACAGGCCAATTGATCTGGTGGAATCTCTTTCATTTGCCATGGTGCTATGGCAATCAATGCGTCCATACCGCGGTGCTGCTGCGGTTTGTAATGAATGTGCAATGTTGCGACGCGCAAAAATGGATCGCGCAGCGACTGGATAGCCCTGCACCCCCCACTTAAATGGGCATGCGCCACATCCGTTTGTAATTTTTGAACGACTTGGCGTGCCCACCAAAAAGCAATCCAACTGGGGCCGCCTACAAACAGCTGCCGGACCTTTTCGTTAAACCGATGAGCGAATGAATTGGGTCGATCTTCTGCAGCTCGCTTGTGCAAAATAACTGTGACTTCATGGCCTGACATGGCTTGTGCGTTGGCAAGTTCAACCACATACCGTTCGGTGCCAGCAAAACTATGCGACAACAGCAAATGCGTAATTTTCATGGCTTCAAGTATAAGAGGCACGATCTACGGGCATGCTTCTAAATTGCACCTCAAAGCACGATGCGCCATCCGGCTGTTCGTGGTGAATCACTTGAATCAGACCTCAGAAGTAGGTTGCGAAGAGGACAGGTCAGCAGGCTGATAACGCGCTGCCAAAGCCACCAAAATGAGCACGGGCAAGCCTAGAAGTGCCGTGGCATTGAAGAAGTCGGCATAGCCATGGGCATTGACAAAATCACCCGAGAAACCGGCAATGAACTTGGGCAACAAAAGCATCATGGAACTCAAAAGCGCATATTGCGTTGCCGAATATTGAATATTGGTCAAAGAAGACAAGTAGGCAATGAACGCAGCTGAGGCAATGCCACTGGCCAGGTTGTCTGCCGAAATCACCAGGATCAGCGCATTCACATCGTGACCATGTCCTGCCAACCACGCAAACAACAAGTTGCTTAAGGCACTGAGCAAAGCGCCCAGCATCAGAATGCGCATCACCCCCCAGCGCAGTGCCATGACACCGCCCACAAAAGCGCCCAACAGAGTCATCAGCACACCATAGACTTTGGTGACGCTGGCCACCTCCGTTTTGGTGTAACCCATGTCCACATAAAACGGGTTGGCCATGATGCCCATGACCACATCGCTGATGCGATACACCGCAATCAAGCTCAATATCAAGGCTGCCTGCCACTTGTAGCGCTTCACAAAATCGGCAAAGGGATCTATCAGCGCGCCTTGCAACCATTCCTGCACATTTTTGGCAGGCGGCAATTCGGCTGGCTTTGGCTCATGCGAACGCAGCACGGTGATGACACCGACGAGCATGCTGGCAGCCATGACCAAATAGGCTGTTTGCCACGCAGCATGCATATAGCCACTACCGCTTTCGCCCTGCACCCAGGCTGCCACCCACAACACACCCGCACCGGCCCAAATCATGGCCAAGCGATAACCCGTTTGATAACTGGCCGCCAAAGCGGCTTGGTGTGTGGGGTCGGCTGACTCAATGCGAAAAGCATCGAGTGCAATATCTTGGGTGGCAGAGCCAAACGCCACCAGCAAGGCACACCAAACCACCGGACCTAAAGTTTGAGAAGGATCGCTTAGCGCCATCCCCACCAAGCCCAGCATGACCATGGCCTGGGCCAACAAGAGCCAACTGCGTCTGCGGCCTAAAGAGCGCGTGAGCCAAGGAATGGGCATGCGGTCGACCAGCGGCGCCCACACCCACTTAAAGCCATAGGCCAACCCCACCCAGCTGAGGTAGCCAATGGTGCTGCGATCGATGCCCGCCTCACGCAGTCGAAAGCTCAAAGTGCCCAACACCAAAAGCAGAGGCAGGCCTGCCGCAAAACCCAAAAACAGCATGCGCAAGCTGGCAGGTTCTAAATAAACGCGCCAAGAGGCAAGCCAAGAAAAAGTGGGCTGATTTGAAATGGGCTTTTCTGTCATGTCGACATTATCCAAGCATGAATGCGGATTTTGCGAGTCCCTTGCCTTGAAATCTGTGGGTGCGGCACTATGATTTAAGCATGTGCTGGCGATGCTATTCAAATTTGAACGGGCCTGACTCCTTGGAGCCTTCAGTTTCTGAAGCAGCGGGGTCTTCTCGCCGCGCTTTTTTGAATCAACTGGGCGGCGCCGGCTTGGGCTTCAGCGCATTGCTGGCCGGCACTGCGCATGCGCAAGTCGATGTGGGTAAAGCCTCTGGTATTCGCAAACTCATTCCAGCCGAAACACTGGAGGCATCAGCCAAGCAGCAATATCAACAAACCATGGGAGAAGCCGACAGCAAAGGTGCCTTGGCTCCAGACGACTATCCCCCTCTCAAACGCCTGCGCACCATCGCCGCCAAATTGATTCCGTTCACCGCCCAATGGAACCCCGATTCGCGCAAGTGGCGGTGGGAAGTTAACCTCATTAACAGCAAGCAAATCAATGCTTGGTGCATGCCCGGCGGAAAAATTGCGTTTTACACCGGCATCCTCGATCAACTCAAGCTCAACGACGATGAAGTGGCCATGATCATGGGGCACGAAATGGCGCATGCTTTGCGTGAGCACTCGCGTGAGCGCTTGGCCAAATCCAAAGCCACAGGCATGGGTTTGTCGGTGGCCTCTCAGCTCTTGGGCTTGGGCCAACTGGGCGATGTTGCAGCCAACTTAGGCACCCAATTGCTCACTCTGAAGTACGGCCGCGACGACGAAACAGAAGCCGATTTGGTCGGACTTGAAATTGCTGCGCGTGCTGGTTTCAAACCAGAAGCCAGTGTGCAGCTTTGGAAAAAAATGCTGGGTGCCACAGGCGGTGGCAAAGGGCAACTCGCTTTTTTGTCGACGCACCCTAGCGGCAACAATCGCATTCAGGAACTTGAAGCCAACTTACCCAAAGTGGCGAACCTCTATGCCCAAGCTATTCAGGGCCGAGATTCCGCGCCCCTCAATTGAGGCGCAAGCTGCTGATGGCTCAGGTTCCGCCCACGTAAGGGTTGCTGCGGCGCTCATGACCAAAAGTGCTTTCTGGGCCATGTCCTGGAATGAACACCGTGTCATCGCCCATCGGCCACAAACGCTGCGTGATGCTCGCAATCAAGGTGTCGTGGTCGCCTTGCGGAAAGTCAGTGCGGCCAATGCTGCCTGCAAACAAAACATCACCGACAAACGCGCGTTTGATTTCAGCTGAGTAAAACACCACATGCCCTGGCGTGTGTCCAGGGCAATGCCGCACGATCAGTGTGTGTGATCCCAAGGTCACGGTATCGCCATCCGCAAGCCACCTTGTGGGTGTAAAAATTTCTGCGTCGGGAAACTGAAACATGCGGCCCTGATCAGACAAACGATCAATCCAAAACTGATCACCAGGGTGCGGGCCAATGATGGGTAAATTCAAAGTGCGCGCCAACACAGCGGTTCCGCCTGCGTGATCGATGTGTGCATGGGTGAGCCAGATTTGCTCGAGTTTCAAACCTCGTTGCTGAACCTCGGCCAAGATCAAGTCAAGGTCACCGCCAGGATCGATCACTGCGGCTTGCTGGGTTTGATCGTCCCAAACCAAAGAGCAATTTTGTTGAAACGGGGTGACAGGGATGGTTTGGTACTGAAGCATGCTGGTATTTCAATGGGTTTCGCTTGCAAGGCAATGTAACAAAGTTTGCCTGTGAACCTCGTATTGTGAGGTCTTGTTCACTGGCTCGCACATGACCACACCCCTTTTTCGCACTGAAGTTACCCAATCCAAGCAGGCCTCTTGGATGGGTCCCATTCACCTGGCACACCATCCGCGCTTCAGCGTTGTCGCTGGCATGGCCTTGCTGCTGGCAGGTGCCTTGCTGGCTTACGGGGCATGGGGCGAAGTGGCTCGCAAAGTTCGGGTGCCGGGTGTTCTCATGCCTCAGTGGGGCACCGTGGAGTTGAGTCCCGCCATTTCAGGTGTACTGCTTGAACAACGTGTGAAAGAAGGCGACTGGGTTGAACAAGGCCAAGTTTTGTTTGTGCTCAACACCGACAAAATATCGGCTGAAGGCAGCACAGCAAGCTTGCTGGCATCGCATTTGGCACAACGCCGAAGCACGCTGTTGGCTGAGCGCGGTTCGCGCGTTGCTCAAAACCGCCAGCGGGAAGCTCATTTGACAGACCGCATTCGCTCTTTGTCACTCGAAACCGCACAAGCGGCCCAAGAACACGCATTGGCAAAGCGTCGGGTTGAATTGGCGCAAAAAACTTCTGTCCGATTTGAGCAAATGGCGGCTCAAGGTTTTGTCTCCGACATTCAAGCACAAGGCAAACAAGAAGAACTCATTGACCTGCAATCGCGCTTGGAAAATACGCTGCGCAGCGGCAGTGCTTTGGCACGCGAACAAAACTTAGCGCAGGCCGACTTAGCTCATCTGCAAAAGCAGTTGGCCATCGATCTCCTCCAAATTGACCGCAGCCTGGCCAGTCTCGCTCAGGAAACAGCCGAAGTCCAATCGCGCAAAACCAGCAGTGTGTTGGCGCCGCAGGCAGGCCAGGTTAGCACCGTTCATTTGAGCCTGGGCGCCATGGCACAGTCGGGTCAAACCATTGCCAGCATGGTGCCTCACGCTAGCCCACTTGCACCGGACCCATCGGCACACACCTTGGTTGCCGCTCTTTTCGCACCCACGCGCACTGCCGGCTTCATTCAACCCGGTCAAGAAGTGTGGCTTCGCTTGGCCGCCTACCCGTATCAAAAGTTTGGACTGGCCAGAGGTCGCGTTCTGAAGGTGAGCGGCACGCCCATTGCGCCACAAGATTTGCCGCATGGTCAGGGCACGGCCCTCATGGCCTCCACACAAAGCAACGAGCCGCTCTACAGAATCCACGTCGAATTGGCATCCCAACATGTCATGGCTTTTGGCGAGGCACGTCCCTTGCGCCCAGGCATGACCCTCGAAGCCGACGTCATCCACGATGTGCGCGGCATTTGGGAATGGGTGTTCGAGCCACTCTTGGCCATTCACGCGCGCCAAAAAATATCATGAACTTCATTCAAAGCATCAGAGCGTCGCAGCTCAATCGGCATGGATTCATTGACGTGCTGGTTGGCATCAATGTGATCCAAGCCGTCCACATCACTTTGATCGCCTTGCTGTGCAATTTAGATGCCGGCCCTGACGACGAAGAAACCATACCGCTGATGGCCACTGCAATTTTGATGCTGTTGGTTGCGCCTCTTTTCGAGAATTTCTTATTGATTGTGGTGGCAGCCATTCACGAGAAACTGTTCGGCAGGCGCTTGCTGTTTGTGGTTGCGCCCTTATTCATGGTGCCGCTTCACTTCACAACGCCACAAAACCTGCCATTTCCCATTTTCATCCGAGTCATTGCACTGTTTTTCTTCTTCTACATTTTTTTAAAACAGTACGACTTGCACAAGTTGGAAATGGGCAAGGGCAAGGCGTATCTCTTGAGCTGCCTTCTCCACTTTTCGGTGAATGCCACCGTGATTTTGGTCTTGTCTGCATTTGATTTTTATATCGCCGCTGAAACGATTTTTTCAGCACAACCAGGAGAATGAAATGAGAAATTTAAACATAGAAGAATTGAACGAAGTCCAGGGGGGCGGTATTGCTGCCAGATGGGCATTCAAGCTGGGTGAAGCCATTGCAAACATGTTTGCTGCGTATGAAGCGGCTGGATTTTTTGATATTGACACCTCTTCGCGTGTCTCTCCAGACCCAATTGGCTACAACCCCATGGGCGACTTCTCCAGCAACATGTGTGCACGGTAAATCTGCCCTGCAACTGCCTGCGCACCGTCGGTGCGCAGGTCTCTACTTTCATGGATCAGAAATGAGTTTCCCTTGAACCCTGTATTGCAATTGCAAGCGTCTGAATGCGGCTTGGCTTGTTTGTGCATGATTGCCAACGCATATGGTCAACATTGGCAGCTGATGGATTTGCGGCACAAATTTCCACAGTCACTCAAGGGCGCCAACCTCAAGCAACTCATCGATCACAGCCTTGTCTTGGGATTCAATGCTCGCCCCGTTCGCTTGGAGTTGGAAGAGCTAAGCCAATTGCGATTGCCATGCATCTTGCATTGGGACTTGAATCACTTTGTGGTCCTGCAAAAAATCAGCAGGAGCAAAATCACTCTGCTCGATCCTGCATTGGGCGTGAGGCTGGTTTCACGCTCAGAAATTTCGCAGCATTTCACGGGCATCGCTTTGGAGCTCACACCCCAACCCGACTTCAAAACCATCCCAGCACCCAAGGCTTTTCCGCTTTCCATGCTCACCGGCAAGCTTCAAGGCTTTGGCAAATCGGCACTTCAAATATTGGCTCTGGCATTGGTCCTTGAGTTGTTTGCCATCCTCATGCCTATGTTCAACCAAGTCGTGGTAGACGACGTCTTAAGCTCGGGTGACCACGAATTGCTTTCTGTATTGGCCATCGGCTTTGCCATCATTCTCCTCATTCAATCGGCACTTTCCTACGCGCGCAGTTGGTGGGTCATGGTGCTTAGTCAAAGCGTTTCTGTCCAATGGCTTGGCAATGTGTTTGCGCACTTGGTCAAGTTACCAGCCGATTGGTTTGCCAAGCGCCACTTGGGCGACATCTCATCGCGCTTCAATGCGGTTCACGACATTCAAAAAACACTCACTCAAACCACCATCGAATCACTGCTCGATGGTTTGATGGCTATTGCAGCCTTGGTCATGATGTTCATTTATTCACCCACGCTCACTTGGGTGGTTGTCAGCGCTTGCGCCTTGTATGCGCTGGTGCGCTGGGTCAGTTATTCGCCGTTCAGGCATGCCGCCTCAGAGCGATTGGTCTTATCAGGTCAGGAGCAAAGTCACTTCATTGAAACGCTTCGAGCCATGACGCCACTCAAATTGTTTGCACGTGAAAACGAACGACGTGCGCGATGGCAAAGTCTCATGGTGGAAGTCATGAACCGTGACTTTCAAACCGCCAAATTGAACATGGGCTTCAATGTCGCACGCACACTTATTTTTGGCCTTGAAAATTTGTGCGTCTTTTGGCTAGGTGCCAAAATCATTCTGCCATCGCAAGCTCACAATCAAAGTGCCAGCGTTTTCACGGTGGGCATGCTGCTGGCTTTCATCAGTTACAAAATTCAATTCACGGGTCGCGTCAGTGCACTCATTAACCAAGGCATTGAACTCAAGATGCTCAATTTGCATCGCGACAGGCTGGCCGACATTGTGCTTACACCGCCTGAGCAAGATACACCGCAAGGCAACTTGCCTTTTCACGACTTGTCCCACCTTCCAGCCAGCCTGGAACTTCGCAAGGTTTCATTTCGCTACAGCGAAGGCGAGCCTTGGCTGCTTTACAACATGGACCTTTGCATTCAAGCGGGTGAACATGTAGCCATTTCCGGCGCAAGCGGTTGCGGCAAAACCACCTTGCTCAAAATTTTATTGGGCCTGCTCACACCGACACACGGCATGGTCTTGTATGGCGGTGTGTCCGTCATCCAATTGGGCATGTCCAATGTTCGCCGAAAAATTGGCGTTGTCATGCAAGAGGATGCTTTGCTAACCGGCAGCATTGCAGACAACATCGCCTTCTTTGACCTTTCACCCGATCTTCCAAGGATTGAAGCCTGCGCCCAATTGGCACAAATTCATACCGAAATTGCACGCATGCCCATGGGCTATCAAACTCTCATTGGCGAGCTGGGCTCAGGCCTCAGTGGCGGTCAAAAGCAGCGCATCTTGTTGGCGCGTGCGCTCTATGCTCAGCCTAGCGTTTTGGCCCTGGACGAAGCTACCAGCCATTTAGACATGCAAAACGAAAGCGCTGTTTCAAATACCCTGTCACAGCTCAAGCTCACGCGCATTGTGATTGCCCATCGTCCCGAGACCATTGCCCGCGCAGACAGGCATGTCCACTTCAGCTTGCCAGAGCTTCAGGCATCAGCGTAAGATGAGTCCACTCATGCGCAACCCGTGCCTGCCTGAATGTTTATCTGTCACATCTCTCTTGCACTCCCTCGCTTGATCCGAACGCCCTGAACGCTGTTAATGCACTTAACCCCCTGAACGCCCTGCAGCCCGATGGTTCTCAAGGCTATGAAACCAAACACGAATCCATCGCTGTGCAAGGCGTTCCCAACTTGCTGATCCGTTCTTTGCTCGACAAGCAGCAGTTTTTTGACCCTGAAGGCGCAGCACTGGCACTTGGCATTTCTTCCGCTTTTTGGTCACTGTTCGGTTTGCTCTGGCCCTCTGGGTCGCAGTTGGCAGAGCGCATTGCACGCCGGCCTGTCAATGCCAATGAACGTATTCTTGAACTTGGCTGTGGTTTGGCGCTGTCCAGCTTGGTGGGGCATCGAAGAGGTGCCAACATCACGGCATCAGACTGTCATCCTTTGGCTGGCGAGTTTCTCAAGGAAAATTTGCGCCTTAACGATCTAGGCCCAATGGACTACCGACACGGGCACTGGGGTGAACACGCCACACAGCAACAAGATCTCGCTTTGAACAGCAAGTTCGATTTGATCATTGGCAGCGACATCCTTTACGAGCGCGATGAACGCGGCGACTTGGCGCATTACATCAGCGGACACATTGAAGACCACTCTGAGGTTTGGGTGGTTGATCCCAATCGTGGTAATCGCTCGCACTTTCATCGCAACATGGCAGCGCAAGGCTTCAAGCTCAGCGAAGAAACACTGGACATTTCAGCCACCGGAAATGAGGCCGCCTACAAAGGTCGAATGCTCACCTACTCGCGCGATTGAAGACAACGCTCAAAGCATCCAGTTGTAATCAATGGTCAAAGGCGCGTGATCGCTGAAGCGCGTGTCTTTGTAAATCTCCGCCTTTTGTGCACCGGCAGCCAAACCCGCAGTGGCCAGTTGGTAATCCAAACGCCAGCCCACATTCTTGGCATAGGCCTGCCCACGGTTGCTCCACCAGGTGTAGCAATCGTCAGTAGCTTCAGGGTGCAATCGTCGGTACACATCCACCAACGGGCCTTCGGTGGTCATGTGGGTCATCCAGGCGCGCTCTTCGGGCAAAAATCCACTGTTCTTTTGATTGCTTTTCCAGTTTTTCAAATCGGCTTGCTGATGCGCAATGTTCACGTCGCTGCACACAATGAACTCGCGTTCAGCGCCCAAAGACTTCAAATGCGGGCCCATGTGATCCAAGAAGCGGAACTTAGCCTCCTGTCTCTCAGGGCCTGATGAGCCACTTGGAAAGTAGGTGCTGATGACAGACAGCTTGCGCTTGCTCGTGTCAAACCGCAGTTCTACATACCTGCCTTCGGCATCAAACTCTTCAGAACCCATGCCAAGCTTCACATCGGAAGGCTCATGCTTGGTGTAAACCGCCACACCCGAGTAGCCTTTTTTCTCAGCAAAATGAAAATGGCCCTCCAAACCGGCCAAAGACTCAAATTTGCCAGCTACATCGGGGGCTTGTGCTTTAACCTCCTGCACGCAAATACAATCGGGATTGATTTGAGCAATCCATGCTTCCACCCCTTTGGTGGCCGCAGAACGAATGCCGTTCAAGTTCAAGCTGCTTAATTTAAACAAGGAATTCCCCATGGTGACTGGACACACGCCCCAAACCGACACAGCGGCGTTGGCGCAAGAGTTTGTTCAATTTTCTGTCGATGCGGACGTGCTCAAGTTTGGCGAGTTCAAAACCAAAGCCGGCCGCATGAGCCCTTATTTCTTCAACGCAGGCTTGTTTGACGATGGCGCCAAACTTGGAAAATTGGCTCAATTCTATGCAAAAGCGTTGATGGCAAGCGGGATCGAATTTGACATGATTTTTGGACCCGCTTACAAAGGCATTCCCTTGGGCGCGGCAGTGTCCATTGAATTAGCGCGCTTGGGCAAAACCGTGCCCTTTGCCTACAACCGCAAAGAAGCCAAAGACCACGGCGAAGGCGGCACCTTGGTGGGCGCGCCGCTCCAAGGACGCGTCCTCATTGTGGATGACGTGATGAGCGCAGGCACTGCCGCGCGCGAATCCATTGAACTCATTCAAAAGGCTGGTGCCACAGCGCATGCCATCGCCATTGCTTTAGACCGCCAAGAAATGGCCACCGAAGTTCAAGCTGATGGCTCGGTCAAAGATGTTCAGCACAGTGCTGTGCAATATGTGCGCAACACATTGGGCATGAGCGTTTGTTGCATTGCGCAGCTGTCTGACTTGCTGGCTTACTTGTCCACTCAAAGCGGCAACGAGATGGGCCAACACCTGCCCAAGGTACAGGCCTATCGAGATCGTTACGGCGTCTAATGACAGCCAAGTGAAGCGTAAATTTTCATTTTACGCTTCACATTTGAAGCGTAAAAGACTAAAATACGCTTCATGTACCTCTGGCAATCTTCCAAATGGCCTCACTTCAAGGTCGACCTGGCTGCGCTTCAACCGGCCATCGCGGCCACACGCTTTTCACAGGGAAGGGCCATGGGGCTCGCGACGCACCTG
>CANKOT010000058.1 GCA_947484245.1 Comamonadaceae bacterium | reverse complement strand
GTCTCCAGAAAAATGGGAAGGCCTTGCTATTGGCCCGCAACTGGCAAATGGCAGCTATGTGGTGTTGGTTGGAACTGATAACGACTACAGCGTGACTCAGACCAGCAGTGGTACTCAATACGATGTGTTCTTCCGTTTTACAGATGCTGACCCTTATGCATCTTCCATCCAGTGCCCGATTGGCACTAAGGCCAACTGCTTTAAGACATCTGATTCAACGTCAGTAACTCTAACAAGTGAGTACGCGTTGATGCCAGGCATATTGTCTGCGTTTACCGCCAAGATTACGAATTACATCAAACCTTAACTCGACAAGCTACAGATCACTTTCTGTACCTTAGCCGATTGAAGATGAACAAAGGCGCAATATGCGCCTTTGTTCTTTTAAAAGGAATTATTTAGAAAATTCATTACTCACAGGGTGTCCGTATTTTGTGCAAATGATTGGGTTCAATTGTTAGAACTTTTGAACCAAGTTTGAGGTTAGAAGGATGACCTTTAAAAGAACAAACTATGCGCACAAATCGTTGAATCAGGTTTGGTTTCTGCGGGTCAAGCATGCTATCGGCTTGAACTGGCATTGAAGTGACCTTTTGAAGGACAGCACCAAGCTTGACGCGGTGCTAAGGTTAACTCTCATCTCTTTATGCTTTGATGAGGCCACTCTCTTCCTGCAAGAAATTACCTCCATCTGTCTCAAACCATCAGAAAAGGTAAAAAGAGCCGCTTTGTTAGAACGACTCTTTTTTTGAAAATGGCTGTCTTACTTATTTCTTCATTGGCAGCCAAACAACGCCCAGAAAGATAACAGTAACTAATGCCCACCATGCGATGCTTGAAGTGTTTGAAAAAAGGCTGTACTGTAGTTCGGTGGGTGCCACACCATATGGACCTGCGAGATACGCTTCAGCCTGAACGCTGAGAGATTGCCCCCCAGCTTTCAAGGTGGCCAACGCTTTTGCCGCTGCAGCCAGCGAATAGTTACGGTTAGCAAAAACCTGAAGGCCTAGCATGACAACGAACAACCCGAAAGCAGTGGTTAAGACTTTCGCCACTAAGGTTCCTTGATCCCCTCGAACCTGATTCGCCATTCGAAATGCTACCCATAAGATAAAGAACGTACCCACAGTGAAAATGCCATTTTGAATCATTGAGAGGTTTAGGAGAGAAAGTGTTTGAAACTGATCCATCATTTTTCCAATCTATAAATTGCAGTCAAAGTTAAGTAGAGACAAACAGGGGAATACAAAACGTGTTCCTGATCTTGACCCTATGATCTAGTAGGCGCTTTAATTAGCTAATGGATATAGAGTTGAACCCTTGAATAACTTGATAAAGTTTGTACAAAAAAGTAGGACCAATATTTCTTTGGAAATTACAAACTTACATCGAGTCTGTAAGGCTGATATGACACATTAGCGATTTGTGCACACTTGGAAAAATTCCTAGTAAAAAAGAATGAAGTCGCGTTGCTCAGTACAAAAATTTTGTCAGTGATCATTTGATTGTTGCTTGGCAATTCGAGCCTCAATGATGTTCCGATTTTTCCGGGCGTTGACATCGCCCTTCTTTGCAGCCTTGCTGTAGTACATCAGGGCCTTTTGGGAATCCATTTGAACGCCTTGCCCGTGGTCGAACATGAAGCCTAAATTTGACAGCGCTGCAGGATACTCTTGCTCAGCTGCCATGAGATACTGAAATTCGATCAATGAAGTAACCACAATTGCCAGCTATCAAGGGATTCCCAAATGACAGAAACAGTACCGCGCCGAATGCTAACAAACGTATCCATTAAAGCTCATAAGGGCAGAATATTTACTGCAGCTAATGAATCGGTCATTTCCATGGTTTCTGCGCCAATGCTACTTTTATTCGCATTAGCTTGCAGCGTTTCAACTTCCCAAGCAGAACTCATCACTTTTAAATTGGACGCAAATCTCAGCTACAAAACTCAATCAAATGTTCCACCAGGTAAATTTTCTGAAGTTTGTGGAAAATTAAAAAAAGGAAATTTAATACGCTGGCAATTTGATTCATCTGCGCCATTAGATTTCAACATTCATTACCATGAAGGCAAGGAAATAATTTTTCCATACAAGATGAATAATATTAAATCAGCCAAGGAAGAATTGCTAATTTCCTTGGATCAAGACTTCTGTTGGATGTGGACGAACAAGTCAAGCGAAGCCGTTAAATTAGAAATGACTTTAAGGAATGTGCAAGCTCAATAGGCGGATGCTTTGGCTTGAAATGAATCTGCTGAGCCAGTTTCCAAGCTTAAGCGTTTCATGCCTATTTCAGTTGCGTGATTGATTTAGCGGACTTCATGCAGAGTTTTGACCGATGCGCCACAAAACACCTGAAGGGTCGAATAGGCAGAAATCACGCATTTGCCAAGGCTGAAGTTCAATGGGTGTAATTCGAACGCCATACTTTTCTACCACTCCACTGGCGCGCACTTGCTCCCACCATGCGTCAACATCCTCCACGAGGATGTGCATCATGAAGTTTTCTGCAAGGGCATTCACGCAATAGTCCTGAAGCAGGAAGCTAACGTTTTCGAAATGGAAGTAGGCAATGCCATCTTCGTCAGAAGCCATCGTGAAGCCTAGGTCTTGATAGAACAGTTTGCTCAGTTCAAAGTTCTTTGATGGCACAAAGGCTTTGATTTCGGTGATGCGCAGGTTGGGCAAGTTGAATCCTATTAAAGTTGCTGACGAAATTCGATTGGTGAGTTGACCTCACTAGGGCTGCTGGTGGGTGGATTTGTCTTAATGTGATTAATTCACTTGAGACATTTCAATTTTCTTGAAGCAATCAATCCAAATGTCATCGATCAGTCGAAGTTTTGCAGAATCAAAGTTGTTAATTTTTTCCCAGTAGCGCCCTGAAGGAACTAGATAACCTAGTTCCTGTTCGGTGGCCAATGCCAAGTCAACTTTTTGCAGATCTAAGAGTTGCTTTTGGTTGTTAACGAACTCCCCATGATTGCGCATCTCCTGAAAGTCAGAGAACGATAGCCGAGGGAACGTCAACCTAGAATTTGGCATAGACGACAAGTTCACTACTGCGCAATTTAGCTTATTGGCAAGAGCCATTAATCTGTTTGATTTTGCTTCTAAAGATTGAAGCGTGATGTCATTTCTTAAGGGGTCAGCACAGCCCTGCCCGTAAAAATGGCTCGACTTTCCGTTTTCAACGGAATAAACCATGTCGCAGCCTATAAATGCAATGATGTCAGGCTTTAAAGCGCTAAGTGCCCAATAACCTGCTGTGAAAGCCATCGTTCCACCAGCATAAATGAAACCACCAAAATTATTTTGATGAATCACGAATTCATCTGCAGTAATTAATTTTTTATCTGACCCAACAGGCAGTTCAGGACGACGTTCGGTGGGAAAATCTTCAGGGAAGATAAGATAGTTCCAGTTGGGTATGACTTGCCATGCATTATTGATGGCCACAGTACTGGTGAAAAATGAAAGATTCCATTTTGAAATCTCAGTAACATCGGGTGCACTTCCAAAGATCAAAACTACGTTTGGCTGATGCATTTTTTGCTCATAATTTGATCTGAAGACTTCCAAGTCTAAGTTAAAAAGTTCAGTCTATTAATCTTTTATGCTATTTTTATGACAGCTATGGATAATCTATCAAAATCAAGTTTGGGTTCTTCATGCTTTGGCAGAGGCAATCATGATCAAACTCTAAAGCTATATGCAATTTTTGCTTCTTCATATTAGGCGTTTTTTTCGCCTGGCCGAAACTGCACTTTTGCGCCATGGAACTCAGCCACGAACTATTTATTTCCTGGCCGCCTTATCTGCTTTGGATGGGTTTCTTCCCATGCTACCCGCAGAAGCGTTTGTTGTTGCCTTGGGCATCTTGCAGCCGCAAAGAGGGAAAGTCATTGTGGTGTTGTTTGCTGTAGCTTCTGGGTTGAGTGCACTGGTGTTGGCTTTGCTTCTCGGCATGCTCAGCTTCTCAGCTGAATGGCTTGGGCTGCAGTTTCTAGGCTCTCAATGGGATGAGGCTTCCTCAATCGTTCGATCTTGGGGGCCAGCAAGCATGGTGTTTTTATCTGCATTCCCTGACTCTCCAAGAACAACTATTGCTGTGCTTGCCTTGAGTGGTGTAGCCCCCGAAGTGATAGGTCTGATGGTATTGTTAGGAAAGCTAATTCTTTACACCGCACTATTGTGCTTGATGCACTTTTTGCCTTCAAGACTGGTGCGGTGGCGCATGGCAGAGGCATTGTGGCAAAAATGGTTGCAGCGCCGCGCTAGCCGTTTCGTTGCCTACTGCCGTCGCATCCGCTGGCTGGCGCGTCAAACCGATAAATCATTTTCACAATCTGAAGGAATTTCTTGATGCAAGCTTTTTTTCTTGCCTCAGTACACAACAGCGAGCTTGGCTGACGTGCTTATCTCAGTTTCAGAGTTTTCTGCAGATACAAGAATATGCAATTCAAGTGTCTCGCCTACTGAAATGCTATTGGGAGAACAACCTCTCGCAACCCCTTGTATGGTTTGCTTATTCATTAAAGTATTTTCTGTTGTGGATGTCATGCCCCATCAATTGCTTCATCTTTTAAGGTAACACATTGCACAAGCAATGCGCCGCAGCTCCAAATGGCTGTTTTTTGTCAATCACTGTTTGCAACCAGCTCAGGTCTTGACCCAAGGTGTTCAACATCAAAGCATCAACACCGGAAAGTCCTGACAACACACTCCAAGCTGGAGGGGCCACCGATTCAGCAGAAATCCAGCCAATTTGGCCCATGAATTTTTGGGCAAATTTTTCAATGGGCGAGGTTTTGGGTCCCACATAACGAATAGGAAGCTCTTTGCTGCTGGCGTTGGCGCCATCCAATTTGGCAACCCGGCTTCGGGCCTCTTCAACGGCATCGGAAAAACTACCAAGTCGATCAATCAGTTTGTGATTGGCTGCCTGAGCACCTGTCCAAATTCTGCCTTGGGCCAGGTCGTCTGCTTTGGCAAGTTCGATGTTGCGAGTGGCAGACACTCTGCCAATGAAATCGGCATAGATGTGTTCAATGCTAGATTGCACCAAAGCTTGCATGCGGGGATCTAAGGCTTTTCGAGGATCGTAAGCACCAGCAAGCCAGCTGGTTTGATAGCCACCGGTATTGACACCAATTTTGCTCATCAAGCCTTCACCGGTGGGCAACATGGCAAACACGCCTATAGACCCTGTGATGGTGGCTGGATCGGCAATGATCACATCGGACGCCATTGAAATCCAATAACCACCAGATGCCGCCAAGTTGCCCATCGAAACCACAATGGGTTTGCCTTTGTCTTTGGCAATTTGAAGCTGCTCGCGAATGAGTTCCGAGCCCAAAACACTGCCACCAGGCGAGTTCACTCTAAGCACAATGGCTTTGACGTCTTTGTCTTCTGCGGCTTTTCGAATGCGCTCTGATGTAGAGATACCGCCAATTTTGCCGGCAGGTGCACGGCCATCGCCAATTTCACCTTCGGCCACCACAATGGCAATGTGCTCGCCTTTGACTCTCTTGACTTCAGAGGTGAGATAGTCTTTCCAGCCAACCTGACGGAAAGATTGAATGTCTTCGTCTTTGCCCACTTCTTTCATGAGCGTTTCACGCAATGATTCAAAAGTCTGCAAACCATCGACCCATTTCCAATCGAGGGCCAATTGGCCTGGATTGCCTTTGACCTTGATGAGCGCATCGGGTAGCTTGCCGATGTTTTGATCAATGCTGCCAGCAGGTAAGTTGCGCGCCTTTTCAACGCCGCCTGTGTACAAAGCCCACAAGGCGTCATACACATGGGCCTCGGCTTTCAAGGCTTGCTGTGAAGGTGCATTCAACACATAAGGCTCGCCGGCAGACTTGAACTGGCCTACTCGAATTAAATTGGCTTTGATTCCCAGTTTGTCTAAAGCATCTTTGTAATAGTTTCGGTTTCTGCCCAAACCTTCAATGAGCACACCGCCCATGGGGTGCGACAGCACTTGGTTGGCATGCGCTGCCAAATAATATTGGCGTTGGTCATAAAAGCTAGACCAAGCCACCACTTGCTTGCCAGAGGCTTTGAATTTTTCGATGGCACTGGCTGCCTCGCGCAAAGAAACCAAGCCGCCACCTTGAAAGTTGTCTAGTTTCAAAAGCACTTTGTCGATGTGCTTGTCTTTGGCTGCCAGCTCAAGCGTCATGACAATGTCGCGCAGTCGGACTGTTTCGGTGGCATTGCCTTGAAGCTCACCAATGAGCTTGTCTTTCAAGCCGCCTGGCGATTCTTCAACCAGCACGCCTTTGAGGTCCATGACCAAAACCGTGTGATCTTCAAGGCTTACTTTGTCTGCATAAAGAACAAACCAACCGATGCCTACCGCATACAAAACCACACCAAAGACCAGCGCCAAGCGAAAGCCACTGATTATCCAATCGGACACTTTGAGAATGCCACGATTGATTAGCGCGTAAAGGCTTTTGATTTTTTGAAAAATGGCTTTCATTTTGACTCCTAAGGAATTGAATGCGAATTGCCTTTTGGGAAAGGTTGGATAGAAAACAAGCTTTGAATGTCTTTTCCCAACACATCGGCAATTCGCATGGCCAGCACCAAGCTGGGGCTGTACTCGCCCCGCTCTAGGTAGCCAATGGTTTGATAGTGCACGCCCACAGATTCGGCCAATTGCAGGCGCGACATGCCGAGCAGGTCGCGCTGCTCTGCGATGCGGTTGTAAACGGGAACTTCTTCATTGCGGCTCATGAAGATAGTATAAATGCTACATAGTATTCATGCAACATTTTTTGGGGAGCGGTTTGAGGTGTCCGTTAACTTAGCTTTGAATCGCCACGGACACCCCAAAAGTCAACAGAATTACTTAATTTCCCAAACCGACACTGTGCCACTCACTTCATGACCCGCAATCAGCAAAGCCTTACCGGTAGGGCTTTGTGATGCTGGTACAAAACTCAATCCCTCGGGCGAAATGTCGCCATTGGTCAAGTCAGTTGTGTTTTGCAACCATTGAACAAACTTTGGTGCTGCAGGGTTTGTCAGGTCATACATCATGATGGCACTAGATCTCTCAAGCGCGACAAAGGCATAGGTTTTTTGATTGACCACGCCCACCACAACGCTCTCAGGTTCTGGGCCTTTGTTGTCTAGGCGTCCCAGAACTTGATCTTTGCTTAACAAAGAGCTGGGCATGGTGCTGTAAGTCAATGTTTCTATATCATTGCCTGAGTCATAAACCTGTGCACCTGTGCTTGCGTTGTAAATTGAGAACGAGCGGCCGCCAAGGGCATACAACTTGTCATACTGGCCACTGCTGTTCTTCCCCATGGTTGAAAACACTGTCAGACGTCCAAGTTCCGTCTCTTTTTTCAAGTCGGTGCCATTGGGAAATGCGGTGCTACTGAGGACCATGCTGCTGTGTCCAACGCGTTGTGTTTCTTTTTGACCTGTTGCCAAGAAATCATCACGGTCATCACCTTCGTTGGCTGTAATGATGTAAGTGACTCCACTGGCGCTGAACGTGGCAATGCCATCAGGCATGTAGATGCCAAACAAGTTGGCATAGGGTTTTAAGACAAAAGGCGATGTGGCAGAGACTTTGTCAGATGGCGCAATGGAGTTTGTCGCCAAGCCGTGGTTTTTGTAACCCATTGGAATAATGCGGTCGATGCGGTTGGTAGCCAAGTTAACCACTGCAACTGCATTGTTTTCTTGCAGAGTCACAAAAGCTTGTGAATTGTTTTCACTGATGGTGACGTATTCTGGCTCCATGTCTTGGGCCACTGTGGCGCCTGGGCGGCCAATGCGAACATCGGCTGGCAATTCGCTTGCACGGCTTGCGCCAGCATTGAAGGCAGAAAAGTCTAATGTCGTGGCGGTGTCAGCAGGTACACCATTTGCAACTGCAATGATGGAAATGCTGCCAATAGGATCAATACCATCGGTTGCAAAGTTGACGCTCAGCTCTCCTTCGTTGGCAACCACCAATTTGCTGCCATCAGGGCTGAAAGCCATGCCGTCTGGCAGGCTTCCGACTGTGACTTTTTTCAAGTAGGTTGCATTACCTTGAGCATCAAGTTTGTAAAACGCAACCACACCTAAGTCTGTTTTAGGCGTTGCTTGAACAGCAATGGCCATCAAGTTGCCGGTAATGGCCAAGGTTTGCACGCCACCTGCCGTGAACCCGTTGCCATTGACATGTTGTGCAACAGAAATCACAGCACCTGCTGTTAAATTGCTGGCCGTGGTGGGGTTGGCAAGTGCTGTGCTGGTGAGATTTGACAGGGAAATTCTTTGGAATGAAGAAGACACTGTGGGGGTATCAACGGTGATAAAAATGGAGCGACTTTCAGCATGATAGGCCACAATTTCTGAAACGCCAGCGCCTGGGTTGAGTGCATAACGGCCGACCAATGTCGCTTTGGGATCAAAGTCTGGCGCATCCGAACTACCGCAACCAGAAAGGGTCACAAGTGAAATTGCTAGAAAAAAGGCACTGAGGGTTTTGTATTTCATGTGAGGCTCGCGCACTGTTGATAATTAAGTGCACTTTAAAGATAAAATATGACGAAATTATGAAATTTCGATGAATCTACTTAATATAGAAAACAATGGATTGTGCTTTTAGCTAGCACTCAAGAACCTAAATTTTTTTGAATCGTGCAGACAATCTCATGGACCAAAAAATCGTCAGAACTACAAAGACACCTGTTGACGCCATCAGATGCTGCGCAGAAAGTTGGGGTGGATTGTGAAGGTTTGCTTGGACCATCAGCCAGAAAATGACCGCCATGAAACAACAAAACATGCAAGCAAAAATCGAAAAATACACTTGCAGAATGTTCTTTGTTTCTTCTATTCGATCAGGCGACAACCAATAAGTGCGATTCGGTATGTTGACCATTTGCGGTGGTAATTTGCTGATTACCACCGGTAGCAAAGCCATTGAACTCGGTATGAGCACCATGATGGCAAGAAAAAGCTTGGTAAATTGATCGCGTGGCATGGTGGCATCGGGGGTGCCAGACAAATCAAAATGCGACGCTACAACCGGCGGTAAATTCTGTGCTTCAGCCCATACAAATGCAACAAACGCAACACTTAAAAATGCATATACAAAAACAAGTGCTTTAGCTTTGTTCATTGGTAGCTTGACTCACAAGCAGATTGAATGTTGAGAGGGGTTACTCATTCTAGTGAGTTTGGTTTTTCAAAAATGATTCTGTGAGGGATAAATTGAAGTGCAAAACAGAAGACTTGCAAATTTATTCAAAAGTTCTAACGGGCTTCTTTTAAAGAATTTCAAATATTTACAAAGTTTGAAATTTTACGAACGTCCTGAACCTAGACCTGGGGCCAATAGGATTCTATTGTTGGACTAATTAATAACTAAGCATTAAGATGGCTCTGGAAAAAAATACAGGGGTCACTGCCTGAGGAATGGGGCAAGACATCTGTCACAACAATTTGATGAATCAAGGCTGCTTTTCATGACAACCGTTAAAACAATTATTGATAAAAAATCGAACACTATTTTCTCGGTTTCAACCACTGAACCTGTAGAAAACGTTCTGAAAGTCATGCGCGATTTTCGCGTCAGAGCCGTTTTGGTCATTGACGACGGTGTGTTAACGGGCATTGTTTCTCAGGGCGATTGCGCCATTAAGGTATTGTTGCCGCACCACAATCCAACACAAGTGGCCGTCTCAAAAATCATGACGCCAAACCCGCTTACTGTGACACTCTCGAACACACTCGATGAATGCATGGCCATCATGGTTCACAAACACATCCGACACTTGCCTGTCGTTGAGAACAACAAAGTACTTGGCGTTGTTTCTATCGGTGACTTGGTCAAAAATATCATTGAGCTCCAAGGCAACCAAATCAAGTTCCTAGAAACCTATATCAAAGGGCATGGCGCTTGAGAATCATCAGTTCCTAAGCTTGGCTCTGCTAAAAGCCACTCAGTTCTGATTTATTTTGGTAAATGTTGAGCCAACAACAAGGCCACATGCATGGCCTTACGCGCTGTGCCATCCATGATTTGATGCCGGCAGCTGGTGCCATCGGCCACCACACAAGCGTCTTGCTGCTTTCGAATGCTGGGGAGCAAGCTGGCTTCGGCCATTTGTTTGGACACTTCCAAGTGCGAAGCCTCGTAACCAAAAGAGCCTGCCATGCCGCAGCAACTGCTCTCAATTAACTCCACCTTGGCCTCCGGAATGAGTTGAATCACTTGGGTGACGGAAGGCATCAAGCCAAAGGCTTTTTGGTGGCAGTGTCCGTGTAGCAATATTGGCTTTTGGGCGGGTGCCAATTTGGCCTTCAGAGAATCAAGTTTTCCGGCTTTGTTTTCAGCGGCTAAAAATTCTTCAAACAACACAGCATTCGCTGCAACTGTTTCTGCCATCTCACCCAAGCCCATGACCAAAGACTCATCGCGCAGCGTTAAAAGGCACGATGGTTCTAAACCCACAATGGCTATGCCTTTTTGTGCAAAGGGCAGCAAGGCTTCGAGCAAAGCTTGAGCATGCTCTTTGGCTTTGCTCACTTGTCCGCTAGCCAAATAAGTTCGACCGCAGCAAAGGTGCTGGCCGCTTGTGTCTTGCTTGGTGCGACTGGCAATGTGAATTTGATATCCTGCCGCTGACAAAACATCGCAGGCAGCCCACGCATTCTCAGATTCGAAGTAGCCATTGAAAGTGTCGACAAACAAAACCACGGGTTTGCTGGCCATCAAGATGTCTTGTGCCGAAACACCTACATGCGGGCGATTGAAAAAATGGTCTTTTTTCCACTCAGGCCAAGAGCGTTCTGCTGACAGGCCCGTTAGAGATTCTGCCAACTTGGCCAACAATGGCGATTGGTTGCGAAGGTTCATGAGGCGTGGCCATTGCGATGCTATGTGCGCATAACGCGGCAGGTTGGAGATGAGTGTGTCCTTCAATGGCAACCCATGCTTGGCGTTGTAGTGATGTTGCACTTCAATTTTCATGCGCGCCATGTCAACGCCTGTGGGGCAGTCGCGTTTGCAACCTTTGCAGCCGACGCAAAGGTCCAAGGCATCTTTCACCTCTGCGCTTTCTAGGCCGCCTTGCAGCTGGCCGCTCAAAGCCAAGCGCAGGGTATTGGCTCTGCCGCGTGTGGCATGCACTTCATCGCGCGTGACTCTAAAACTGGGGCACATGGTGCCTGCATCAAATTTTCTGCAAGTGCCATTGTTGTTGCACATTTCAACAGCTTTGGCCAAGCCTTGTGCCGGGTCTTGACCTGTTCCGGGCGGCGTGGTTTGTTCTGTGACGGCATCGTTGTGAACGTTCCATGCGCTCCAATCCAAGGCGGTTTGAATGGGAATGATTTTGTAATTGTTGCCAAAGCGCATGAGCGATGTGTCGTCCATTTTGGGCGGGTTCACCATGCGGTTGGGGCTGAGCAAATTGAGTGGATCGAGGTGCTGTTTGATCTGGGCAAATGCTTGATTGATCGCAGGACCAAACTGCCACTCAATCCATTCACCTCGGCACAGTCCATCGCCATGCTCACCGCTGTAAGCCCCTTTGAATTTCTTCACAAGTTCACTGGCTTCCTCGGCAATGGCGCGCATTTTGTGTGCGCCATCGCGGCGCATGTCCAAAATGGGCCGCACATGCAATGTGCCCACGGAGGCATGGGCATACCAAGTGCCTTTGGTGCCATGTTTTTGAAAGACTTGCGTCAATGCATCGGTGTACTCTGCTAAGTGCTCTAAAGGCACAGCACAGTCTTCAATGAAGCTCACGGGTTTCCCATCCCCCTTCAAGCTCATCATGATGTTGAGGCCCGCTTTGCGCACTTCCCACAAGTTTTTTTGCGGCGCATCGTCCACCATTTCCACCACGCTGTTGGGGAGGCCCATATCGCCCATGAGTGCCACCAATTGCTTCAATTCTCGCTTGAGCATATCTTTGTCGGAGCCTGCAAATTCAACCAACAATATGGCTTCAGGATTGCCTATGATGGCTGTGCGAATGGTGGCTGCAAAGGCGGGTATTTTCAAAGACAAGTCAATCATGGTGCGATCGACCAATTCCACTGCAGTGAGTGTGCCCTTGCCCAGCTTGGCGATGTGCTGTGCAGAGTCCATGGCTTTGTAAAAGCTGTTGAAGTTGACAACGCCCAATACCTTGGATGTTGGAAGTTCACTGAGCTTCAAGGTGAGCGATTGGGTCATGGCCAAGGTGCCTTCACTGCCCACCAACAAATGCGCCAAATTCACTTTGCCATCTGGGGTGTAGGGCCGCACATTTTGGTTGTCAAAAATGTCCAGGTTGTAGCCAGCCACACGTCTTAACACCTTGGGCCACTTAGTTTGAATTTCTGCTTGATGGTGCACGGCCAGTTGTTTGACAAACTCACCAATTTGCTTTGCACGGCCAGAGCTGTTTTGAAAATGAGAGAAGTCAAGCAGCGCACCATTGCTCAGCCATGCTTTGGCGCCCAAGACGTTGTGCACCATGTTGCCGTAGGCAATTGATCGGCTGCCGCAAGAGTTGTTGCCCGCCATGCCGCCCAGAGTGGCTTGCGCACTGGTTGACACATCGACCGGAAACCACACGCCATGTTTTTTCAAAGCGGCATTCAGGCTGTCAAGGGCGATGCCAGGTTGCACCTCGACCGTGCCTGCACTGAGGTCTAAGTTGAGGATATTTCGAACGTATTTGCTGTGGTCGATCACCAAGCCCACACCGGTGGTTTGACCACATTGGCTGGTGCCGCCACCTCTTGGAACGATGGGCACCTTCAGATCACGGCAAATGGCCATGGCTGTGGCCACTTCCTCTGGGTGCTTGGGCACAAACACACCAAATGGGGTGACTTGATAAATAGATGCGTCGGTAGCGTATCGACCCCGATCGGCAGCAGAAAACAGCACTTCGCCTTGTGTTTCAGTTTTTAAACGCTTGGCCAAGAGGCCGGCTACTTCGTTGCTGGCAGCGGCAACCTGCTCGTAAATTTGCAGGGCTGATTCTGGGGCAGTGACTGTAGAGGTGTTCATTGGGGACTGATTCAACAAGAAATACGGGTTTTTCCACATCATGGAAATCTTAATTCCCGCTATTCTGTCGTTAAATTCAAATTAATTCTTAGGAATGCTTTTAAATGCTTCAGCTTGATTTCCATCCAACGGGTCGCCACTTCTTGCAAATTCCTGGACCATCACCAGTTCCAGATCGAATTTTGAGGGCCATGAGCCTGCCCACCATTGACCATCGAGGCCCAGAATTTGGCGTGTTGGGCTTGAAGCTGATGGCCAACATGAAAGCCATTTTCAAGACGCAACACCCGGTGATCATTTATCCAGCTTCTGGCACGGGTGCTTGGGAAGCTGCGTTGGTCAATACCTTGAGTGCTGGCGATCATGTGTTGATGTACGAAACTGGTCACTTCGCCTCTCTGTGGTTTAAGTTGGCTGCCCGCTTGGGTGTCAAAGCCGAATTGTTGGGATTGCCAGGTGCTGAGGGTTGGCGCCAAGGTGTGGACGCAAACAAAATTGAAGAGCGCTTGAAGCAGGATTCATCGCACAGCATCAAGGCTGTTTGCGTGGTGCACAACGAAACCTCCACCGGCGTTACAAGTGACATTGCTGCAGTGCGCCGCGCCATAGACAGCGCCAAACATCCCGCACTGCTCATGGTGGACACCATCTCGGGCTTGGCGTCTGCCGATTACAGGCATGACGAGTGGGGTGTGGATGTCACGGTCAGTGGCTCGCAAAAGGGCTTGATGTTGCCGCCTGGCATGAGCTTTAACGCGCTGTCGCCCAAGGCCATTGAGGCCAGCAAAAAATCGACCCTGCCCAAATCTTTTTGGGCTTGGGATGAGATGCTAGAGATTAATAAATCGGGCTACTACCCCTACACACCCAATACCAATTTGATGTATGGCCTGAGCGAAGCTTGCGACATGATTTTGGGGCAGGGCTTGGACGTGGTGTTTAAGCGCCATGTGCGCTGGGGCGAGGGCGTACGCGCGGGTGTGCGTGCGTGGGGCTTGCCCATCCAATGTGCCGACCCTGCTTTGTACTCACCCATTTTGACGGGTGTCATGACCCCCGATGGCATTGATGCAGATGCCGTGCGCAAAATGATTTATGAACGATTTGATTGCTCATTGGGAACCGGCCTGGGCAAAGTCAAAGGCAAGATGTTCCGCATTGGACACCTGGGCGATTGCAATGACCTGACCTTGATTGCCGCACTTGCTGCATGCGAGATGGGCTTGAAGTTAAGCGGCGTTCAGCTTAACGGCTCGGGTGTGCAAGCC
>CANKOT010000057.1 GCA_947484245.1 Comamonadaceae bacterium | reverse complement strand
GAAATGTTCACCTATGCCGAAACAGCCAAGGTTCGGGGCTTGTTTGCCATCATTGCAGGTGCCGGCGGCGCAGCCCACTTACCCGGCATGTTAGCGGCAAAAACACTGGTGCCGGTGCTGGGCGTGCCCGTGCCCAGCAAACACTTGCAAGGCGTCGATTCCCTGCACAGCATTGTGCAAATGCCCAAGGGCATTCCCGTGGCCACCTTTGCCATTGGTGCAGCAGGTGCCGCCAATGCCGCTTTGTTTGCGGTGGCCATGCTGGCGCAAAACGATGCAGCCCTTCAAGCCAAGCTGGAACAATTTAGAAAAGATCAAACGGCTGCGGCGCAAGCCATGACCTTGCCGCCGGTGGGTGGTGCGTGAACGGCATGATCCCGCCAGTGTCTTTGTTACCGGGTGCCAGTGCTGAAAGTGGCGCTTCGTCTATTGCCGAACCCCTCACCTTGGGTGTGATGGGGGGTGGTCAGTTGGGCCGCATGTTTGTGCATGCTGCGCAAACCATGGGGTACTTCACTGCGGTGTTAGACCCGGACGCACACAGTCCTGCAGGGCGTGTGAGCCATCGTCATATTCAAACCGATTACACCGATTCTTTGGGGCTCCAGCAATTGGCGGCATGTAGCGCAGCCATCACCACTGAGTTTGAAAATGTGCCCGCACTTGCATTGCGCGAATTGGCCAAGTTGCGGCCCGTCTCGCCAGCTGCTGATGCGGTGGCCATTGCCCAAGACCGTGCCGCAGAAAAGGCGCACTTCGTTAGGTGCGGTGTCCCGTGTGCGCCCTACGCCGTCATTGAGTCCGCAGATCAATTGGCCGTCGCCTTGACCCACCACTTACTGCCTGGTATTTTGAAAACAGCCCGCATGGGCTATGACGGTAAAGGCCAAGTGCGCGTCAGAGATGCAGCGGCTTTGCGCGCCGCATGGGAAGAATTAAAGCTAGTGCCTTGTGTCTTGGAAAAAATGTTGCCATTGAGCCTGGAGTGCTCGGTCATTGTGGCGCGCGGCTGCGATGGGCAGATGGTGAATTTTCCAGTTCAGCGCAATTTACACCGCGAAGGTATTTTGGCAGTCACTGAAGTTTATGAAGGCCACTTGCCCGAAGCACTGCAGCAACAAACCGTGGCAGCGGCGCGCGCCATTGCCGAAGGCGTGAATTATGTGGGCGTGTTGTGTGTTGAATTTTTTGTGCTGCAAGATGGCAGCATGGTGGTCAATGAAATGGCACCCCGCCCGCACAACAGTGGCCATTACACCCTTGATGCTTGCGACCAATCACAATTTGATTTGCAAGTTCGCACGCTGGCCGGCTTGCCTTTGACGCAACCGCGCCAACACAGTCCCGCCATCATGCTCAATGTGTTGGGCGATCTGTGGTTTGATGCCAGGGGCTCAATGCGTTTGCCAGACTGGTCTTTGGTGTTGGCATTGCCTGGCACGCATTTGCATTTGTATGGCAAAACAGAAGCGCGCAAATCGCGCAAGATGGGACACCTCAATGTCACGGGTGCTTCTGCGAAAGACGTTCGCAATGTGGCCTTGAAAGCCGCGGCTATTTTGGGCATTGAGGCTTTTTAAATTGGGTGCCAGCGCTCTTCTCACCGCTTAGGCACCCGCCCATCCTTCTACCGCACCCCCACCTGACCCCTCATGATTATTTCTGGCAACAACCCCGCAAATGTGCAACAAGCCGTTGATGCTTTGTGCGCAGGTGAACTCGTGGGCTTGCCTACAGAAACAGTTTATGGATTGGCGGCCGATGCCAGCAACGAATCAGCCGTTGCCAAGATTTTCAAAGCCAAGGGCCGGCCTTCTAGTCACCCTCTGATTGTTCATGTGGCCGCATCGGACTCCGTTCCAAAATTTGCCAATGAAGTCCCCGACTTTGCACACAAACTGATGACGCAATTTTGGCCCGGCCCGCTCACACTCATCTTGCCGCGGCGTGCTGAGATGGCGGCAGCGGCAGCGGGCGGACAGAACTCTGTAGGCTTGCGCTGCCCATCACATCCGATGGCACTTGAAGTTTTAAAGGCTTGTGCCGCAAAAGGCGTCTGGGGTGTGGCTGCACCGAGTGCCAATCAGTTTGGGCGTGTGAGCCCAACCACGGCTGCACATGTGCAATCAGAATTTGGACAAGCGCTTTTAATTTTGGATGGTGGCGAATGCGAGGTTGGCATTGAGTCCACCATCATCGACTGCACCCGCGGGGTGCCCGTTTTGTTGCGGCCTGGTCAAATTAGCCGTGCACAAATTGAACAAGCCTGTGACTTGAAATTGGTGAATCCGCAAGCCTTGAACTCCGAAGCGCCGCGTGCTTCGGGCACCTTGGAATCGCATTACGCGCCCACAGCCAAGCTGCGATTGATGCGTACCAAGGAATGGCAAAAAGCATTGGCGACGTTGGGCCCTCACACGCAAAATTTGGCTTTGTGGTCTGTTCAAAAACCTTCGCAGGATCTGATGGGCGCTGGCTTGTTCTGGCGCGCCATGCCCTCCCATGCAACGCAAGCAGCACACGATTTGTTCAGCGTGTTGCGCGACTTTGATGCGCGAGGTGTGCGCACCATTTGGATTGAAACGCCACCCGATACGCCGGAGTGGGAAGGTGTGCACGACAGGTTGAAGCGTGCCGCAGCCTGACAGCTTGGAAAATTCAGCCATCCAATGAAAGATTGAACTAAGACTTTTTCCGATCCTTTACGGTCCACTCCAGCAATTTGTCCAAGGCTGGCCGCGCCGCATTGGCGTTGGGGTGGTTCACGATGACGACAAAGACATAGCGCTGCCCGCTCAAGCCTTCTACATAACCGGCCAGAGAGGCCACATCTCTGAGGCTGCCAGACTTTAATCGCGCACGGCCAATGGCCTCGGACTTGGGCCGCCGATCTTTCAGGCGCGCTACGGTGCCGTCCACGCCAGCGATGGCCAATGAGTTTTGCAATGCGTCTGCATAGTTACTGCGTGCGGCCAGGTGAAGGAGTGCCGCCACCGCTTGCGCATCGCTGCGCTCCTCGCGCGAGAGGCCTGAGCCATTGTCAAGAATAGGCGGTCTTTGATCGCCCAAATGCTGTTGCCACCATTGCAAAACGAGTCGGCGAGAGGCTTCAAAATTGCCCCGCCCCTGCTGGCTCGACAAGGTCAGGAACAACTGCTGCGCCATCACGTTGTTTGAAAATTTATTGATGTCCGACACGATGTCGGCCAGAGGCAAGGAAAGGCCTTCAAGCCAAAGGGTGGCGTTGGGTGGTGCGAGGCCTGCGCGAACTTGGCCTTGGAGTTTGCCGCCAGCCTGAGCCCACATGGCCTGTACCATGCGGGGTCCAAAGCTGCTGGGTTGTACGTAGGCCACGGGCCATTTTTGCTCACCGCAAGCTGGGGTGTAGGCGCCATTGAAGCGAATGCTGTCAGCTTGAGAAAAATCAGCTCGAAGTTGGTTGCGCCAGTCTTGGCACTTGCCTGAGGTCAAGGGCACGGTGGCAGGCCACATCACATTGGCCAATGGAGGCTCGCTTTCCACCTTGGCCACACCTTGTGCCAAGTCTGGTGAGAACTTGAACAGAATGGCATTGAAGTTGAGCAGCAAGCCCTGCGGCGCCACGTTGTAGGGTCGCAGGGGTTCGTCGTCAAAACTGGCGGCGCTTTTGGTTTGCAGATCAAACACACTGGCATCCAAGATGATGTCGCCCTTCACCTCTTTAAGGCCTTTGGCCATGACGTCTTGCAGCAAGCTTTGCAAGCGCTCTACCACCAGCTTGGGATCGCCGCTGCCTTTCAAATACAGATTGCCTTGAAGTACGCCGTTGATCACGGGTCCATCCATCAAGACTCGATTGCGCCAGGTGAAGTCGGGGCCCAAAATGGACAGGCCGGCCGAGGTTGTGATGAGCTTTATGACAGAAGCTGGGTTCATTTCAGCGTTGGCGCGATGGGATAGCCGCGGTTTTTGCAATGTGTTCTTGCCTTGGGTTAGAGATTCCAAGGGCGTGATCAAAATGCTAACGGCGCTGAGCGGCACCTCCGCTTGTTGAAAGGCAGCGGCGACCGGCGCTGGAAGCTGGTTTTTTTCGATGACCCTTTGTTCTTTTGCCAACACCGACAGGCTGTGACAAAGCATCAGGCAGGCGACACCACCCATGATCAGGTCTGTCATCAAGGGCTTTTGAGGCGCCTGGCACCTGAAGCTTTTGGAGGGCTGTTTTAAAAACGCGTGCATGGCTGAAGTCTAGCCGCCCCAAGCCTCTTTGGTCAGCACAAGACGTATCATTGGCCCATGGCTTTATCAACCCAGAACGTTGGCCGTTTGTCGGCCCTGATCACCGTCCTGCTTTGGACCTCATTTATCATTGTGGGCCGGGCTTCGTCATCGCATGTGTTGCTGCCCTTTGACATTTTCTGCGCACGCATCCTAGGGGCCAGCTTGGTGCTGTTGCCTTGGGCGTGGTGGATGATGCGCGAGGTGCGACAAAAAGGAGAGCGTGTGGGCTCCTTATTTGGTTTGTCGCCTTTGCCCTTAAGGCAAACCATGCAAGCAGGTTTTTTGGGGGGCTTGATGTTTGCCTTGTTGGCTTACATCGGTTTCTTCTTTGCGCCAGCGGGCCATGCGGCTATTTTAATGCCAGGCAGTTTGCTGCTGTGGACCACCTTGCTGATGTGGATTTTTCTGCGCGAGAAAATAGGCATGAACCGAGTGATCAGCCTGGGACTGATCTTGATGGGCGACATCTTGGTCGGCGGCCTGAGTTTGCTCAAAGCCTTTGAGGGCGGTGATGTTTGGATCGGCGACTTGCTCTTTATATCGGCGGCCATCTGCTGGTCTGCCTACAGCGTCACGGTCCGACGTTTTGGACTCGATGCGGTGAAGGCAACCATGGCCATCACAGCCTTTGCATTGGTCAGCTTTGTGCCATTGTTTACCGTGCTCGTCTTCTTGAATATTTTGCCCAGTCACTTTACACAAGCGACTTGGACTGAAATTTTCTTGCAAGTCACTTTCCAAGGTATTGGGTCGGTCGTCATCTCTGGCATCAGTTTTACGCAAATGATTCGTTCTTATGGGCCCGTTAAGTCCACCATGATGACTGCCGTGGTGCCCGGACTTTCTGCCTTCGGCGCAGTGATTATTTTGGGTGAACCCATGTCATGGCAATTAACGGCAGGCGTGGTCTTGGTGACTTTCGGTATTTTGTTTGGCGTTCGTCAAGCAAGCGTGAAATGATGACCGAAGATTTGAAATTCTTAGCCTTTGAAACCAGCACCGACATGATGTCCGTGGCGCTCAGTCGAGGCGCGCAAACTTGGCATCATCAGGGTGTGGGCGGTGCCAATGCCTCAGCGCAATTGATTCCTGCCATTCAAAATTTGCTCAGCCAAGCCGAAATGTCACTGAACGAGTTAACGGCGCTCGTCATCGGTCAGGGGCCAGGATCTTTCACCGGCCTTCGCACAGCCTGCTCAGTCGCGCAAGGCTTGGCGCTAGGGGCTAATTTGAAAGTCATTCCAGTCGACACCTTGATGCTCGTCGCTGAAGATGCGCGCGCTCAACTTCAGTCTTCAACCGCAGTGGGCCGTCGTGGCTTTCGCGTGGGTGTGGTGATGGATGCACGCATGAGTGAGGTTTATGTGGGTGCCTATGAATGGCAGGCCAATGCGCATCAATGGCAAGCCCTTTTGCCTTTGCAGGTTGGACCACCAGAAGCGGCCGTCGAAAATCTCTGTGAATTAATGGGCAGCCATTTTGTTTTGGCCGGCAATGGCTTGGAAGTTTACAAAGACCGATTGAACTTGAAGACGCTTCAAGGGGAGGAGCAACACGTGGCTTGCACTTCAGCCATGCCGCATGCAAATGCGCTGCTCCGACTGGCGCCTGTCCTTTGGAGAAATGGAGGGGCTGTCTTGCCTGAGCTTGTTCAGCCACTTTACATTCGCGAAAAGGTGGCGCAAACCACCGTCGAGCGCGAAGCCATCAAGGTGGCCAAAGCCTTTTTGAATGAGGCCGTCAACTCGCAAAGTGAAGGCACATGATCACTTGGCCTGCTGATTTAAAACAAGAAGCTGAGCCCGACCTTCAGGTTCAGTTGTTTGCCTTGTGTGAAGCAGACCTTGACCATGTGGTGGCTGTGGAACAAGCGGCTTACAGCCATCCTTGGACCATCGGCAATTACAAAGACGCATTGAAAGCGGGCTACGCAGGATACAGGCTCATGGCAGGCGATCGCTTGGTTGGTTATTTTGTGGCCATGCAGGTGATTGATGAAGTGCATCTTCTCAACCTCACGGTTGCGCCCGCCTTTCAGCGGCAGGGTTGGGCCCGCTGTTTGTTGCAATGGCTGAGTTTGTGGTCTCAGCAACAAGGCGCTTTGCAATTATGGCTGGAGGTTCGGGAGAGCAATGTGCGTGCGCTCAAGCTTTATCAATCCTTTGGATTTAAGCAGGTGGGCTTGCGAAAAGACTACTATCCCGCCAGTCGTACAAACAGAGAGGCCGCTGTTGTCATGAGCATGCCAATTTCAAGGCCAGAGATGCAGACGCCTGCACCTCGTTAAACTCTTGTCTATGACTGAAGAAAACGCTGCTGACACCCGTTTTGAATTGGACGATCGCCAACGCGCCATGTTGGCGGAGATGGGTGTGCGCGTTTGGATGCCGAAGGCCGCCGTAACACCGCAGACACATCTGGCCGCTGAAGCTGCAAATCAGCCTTCGCAAGCAGCGCCTGCGTCACAGGTTTCTAAACCGGCGCTTCAGGCGCCAGCGCCTCAGCTGGTTTCGGTTCCGGTGGTCGAGATTGGAAACTTGCCTGAAGGCATTGCCGCCATGGATTGGCCCGCCCTTCAAACGGCAGTGGCAACTTGTGCCGGTTGTGGCTTGTGTCAAAGTCGTCAGCAAGCCATCTTGGGTGAAGGATTGCACACGGCCGATTGGATGGTGGTGGGAGATGCACCGGGAGAAGATGAAGACAAAGAAGGCATCAGCTTTGCGGGCCCAGCAGGCCAATTGTTGGACAACATGTTGAAGGCGCTGGGCTTAACCCGCGATCAAGTTTATTTAACACATGCCCTGAAGTGCCGCACCCCCTCGGGTCGCAATGCCAGCCAGGTGGAAACTTCACACTGTGCCGCTTACTTGGCAAGGCAAGTGGCTTTGGTTCAGCCCAAAGTTATTTTGGCCATGGGCAGAACGGCCGCTTTGGGGCTCTTGCAAAGCACGGAACCCTTAGGCAAGTTGCGATCAGAGATTCAAAGCTTCAAGGGTGTGCCGGTGGTGGTGACCTATCCGCCGGCTTATTTGCTACGCAACCAAGCTGACAAAGCCAAGGCATGGGCAGACTTGTGTTTGGCGGCCAGCTTGGTTCAGTGAAGACACTTAAGTCATTTTCGTCTCTGTGCTGGTGCTTTGTGGGGCGATTCTTTGAGGCCATAAAACGGTGGCAATAGCGAGCACCACCAACCCTGTGGCGGCCCAATCTTGCCAATGCAACAACTCATTCAATGCCACGGCACCACTGAAGACACCCAATATCGGAATCATCATCACACTGACCGTGGATGCGATGGGTGGCAAGTTGCGCGCCAAATAAAACCAAGTCGGATGCGCAAAGCCAAACACGAGAATGGCGTTGTACAAAATGGAGAGCCAGTGAACTTGTTGCGGCGCTTGCCACTGGTCTGACTCAAACAGGGCGGCCAAGACGGCCATGACAAGCCCTGTCATGACGGTCATCCAAAACGTCAAGGTTAGCGTCGGCAGCGGGATGGTGGTTCTGCGTAAAAGTTGAGTGCCCAAGGCCCATGAGCAAGCGGCCGTTAAAGCCAGCAACACCCCGATGGGCTTACCCGAAAAGTTGGCCAACTCATGCCAAAGCAAGAAGAGCACCCCCAGCGCAGCGGCTGCCACCCCAGCCCATGCGCGTTGAGACAGCCGATTGTGAAATATAAAAGCGCCCAAGACCGCAGAAAAAATGGGCATGGTGTAGCACAAAATGGCCGATCTGCCGCTCGACAAATATTGAACTGCCAAGACAATCGTGATGTTCCAAATGAACATGTTGAAGAGCGCAAGAAAGAACAGTTCGCGCCAATATTGACGAGGAATTCGAAGAGGCACTTTCATGGCCAGCAAACCCAAACCTAAGATGGGCGCGCCAATGACCAGAGAAAGCATTCGGTAGGTGATTGGGGGAAAGCCGGTCACGCCCAGTTTGATGATGGGCCAGTTGAAGCCCCAGACGATGGTGAGCAGGGCAAGGAGAACCCATTGACGTGTTGTGAGAGCATGCATGGGGTGAGATCTTAGGCTTAAAAAAGCAAAATGGGGTGACCACATGACTTTGACTGGCGTGACCCTTTAAAATCTGGCCATGACCTTCTTAGAACAATTGCAAGGCGCAGAGCGCCAAAACGGCTCCATGCTGTGTGTGGGTCTTGACCCTGAGCCCGGCAAGTTTCCTGCAGGCATGAAGGGCGACGCTGGCAAGATCTTTGATTTTTGCGCGCAGATTGTCGATGCCACGGCCGACTTGGCCATTTCCTTCAAACCCCAAATTGCTTACTTTGCCGCGCACCGTGCAGAGCATCAATTGGAAAAACTCATGGCACACATGCGCCTCAATGCGCCCCATGTGCCCGTCATATTGGATGCCAAGCGCGGCGACATTGGCGCCACCGCGGAGCAATATGCCATAGAAGCCTTTGAGCGCTATGGCGCCGATGCTGTCACGCTGTCGCCCTTCATGGGCTTTGACTCTGTTCAGCCTTACTTAAAACACCATGGCAAAGGTGCATTCTTGTTGTGCCGTACCTCTAATCCTGGGGGTGATGATTTACAAAACCAACGTTTGGCTTCTGTAGAAGGGCAGCCGTTGTTGTACGAACACGTTGCGAAGTTGGCCCAAGGCCCTTGGAATTTGAACGGTCAATTGGGGCTGGTGGTGGGCGCCACCTACCCAGCTGAAATTGAACGTGTGCGCAGTTTGGCGCCGACCTTGCCTTTGCTCATTCCGGGCGTGGGCGCGCAAGGTGGCGATGCTGTGGCCACCATCAAGGCCGGTTACCGGCAGAGCGACGGCGTGACCACTGGCGCCGTCATTGTCAGTTCATCACGCGCTATTTTGTATGCGTCATCAGGCGATGATTTTGCGCAAGCGGCACGAAAAGAAGCCATGCGCACGCGCGATGTTTTGAGAGCGGCTGCGCAAACTTGATTCACGCTTGCGTTGTGAGCAGCGAGCTCGTTGGCAGCTGAAAACAAGCGCCTATTTTTCCAACAGACGTTTCAAATAACGACCCGTAAAGCTGGCAGGATTTTGTGCCAGTGTTTCGGGTGTGCCGACTCCCACTACAGTGCCGCCACCCGAGCCGCCTTCGGGGCCCATGTCGATCAACCAATCGGCGGTTTTGATCACATCGAGGTTGTGTTCAATGACCACAATGGTGTTGCCCGCATCACGCAATTGGTGCAGGACTTTGAGCAACAAGGCAATGTCGGCGAAGTGTAAACCGGTGGTGGGCTCGTCCAAAATGTAAAGCGTGCGGCCTGTGTCGCGCTTGGACAATTCCAGCGCCAATTTCACACGCTGCGCTTCACCACCCGACAAGGTGGTGGCGGCTTGACCTAAACGGATATAACTCAAACCCACATCGAGCAAAGTTTGCAGTTTTCGCGCAATCGCCGGAACCGCATTGAAAAACTCAAATGCGGCCTCCACTGTCATGTCGAGCATTTGGGCAATGTTTTTGCCCTTGTACAAAATTTCCAAAGTTTCGCGGTTGTAACGCTGGCCGTGACACACATCGCAAGGCACATACACGTCCGGCAAGAAGTGCATTTCTACTTTGACCATGCCGTCACCTTGGCAAGCCTCACAACGACCACCGCCATTCGAAGCGCTCACGTTAAAGCTAAAGCGTCCAGGCCCATAACCACGTTCGCGCGCTGCGGGCACCTCGGTCATGAGGTCGCGAATGTGCGTGAACATGCCGGTGTAAGTCGCTGGGTTACTGCGGGGTGTGCGGCCAATGGGCGACTGGTCAACGTTGATGACCTTGTCGAAATGGTAGAGGCCCAAAATATCTTCATGGGCTGCAGGTTCATCATGGGCACGGTGAATGCTGCGCGCGGCGGCGGTGTACAAAGTTTCGTTGACCAAGGTGGATTTACCAGAGCCCGAGACACCTGTGACGCAGGTTAAAAGCCCGACAGGAAATGCCGCACGCACGCTTTTCAAATTGTGGCCTTGTGCACCCACAATTTCAATAAAGTCTTTGCCAGGCGGATGGCGTTTGGCGGGAATCTGAATTGCTTTTCGGCCTGACAAATATTGACCTGTCAATGAATCAGGCGCTGACAAAATATCGGCGCAGGTGCCTTGTGCCATCACACGCCCGCCGTGCACACCCGCGCCCGGCCCCATGTCAATCACATGGTCGGCAATGCGAATCATGTCTTCGTCGTGCTCAACCACCAGCACGCTGTTGCCAATGTCGCGCAAATGTTTCAAGGTGCCAATAAGGCGGTCGTTGTCGCGTTGGTGCAGGCCAATGCTGGGCTCGTCCAACACATACATCACGCCGGTGAGGCCCGAGCCAATTTGGCTGGCCAATCGAATGCGTTGTGATTCGCCGCCCGACAAGGTGTCGGCACTGCGGTCAAGGCTTAAATAGTTCAGGCCCACATCGTTCAAAAACTTCAAGCGAGAGCCAATTTCATGCACCACCTTGTCGGCAATTTCGGCTTTGGCGCCTTGTAGCTTCAGGCTTTGAAAGTAGGTTTGGGCCTCGCCTAAAGTGACATGGTTCACTTCATAAATAGCGCGCGCTTGCGCACCCTCGCCCACCCGCACATGGCGCGCTTCGCGGCGCAAGCGCGTCCCTTTGCAATCAGTGCAAGCATGGTGACTGCGCAAGCGCGCCAAGTCCTCGCGGACCACGCTGGAATCGGTTTCTTTGTAGCGTCGTGTGAGGTTGGGAATGATGCCCTCAAAGGGGTGCTTTTTGGAAACTTTCTTGCCCTTGGACGCGCCCGATTCCATGATGTAACTGAACTTGATGTCTTCTTCGCCTGAGCCCCACAAGATGCTGTGGCGCACTGCGTCTGGCAGAGATTCAAAAGGTGCTTCTACATCAAACGCGTAATGCTTGGCCAAGCTCTCGAGCATGCTGAAGTAAAAACCATTGCGCCTGTCCCAGCCCTTGATGGCGCCACTGGCCAAGCTCAAACTGGGGAAGGCAACCACGCGGTCAATGTGAAACACTTCGGTGGTGCCCAGGCCATCGCAGGTTGTGCAGGCGCCCATGGGCGAATTGAACGAGAACAAACGGGGTTCGAGTTCGGCAATCGAGTAATGACACACAGGGCAAGCAAACTTGGCATTGAACATGTGTTCTTTGCCCGTGTCCATTTCAACGGCGATGGCACGCTGTTCTGCCAGCCTCAAGACGGCTTCAAAACTTTCGGCGATGCGCTGGCGCAGCGCATCGCGCGCAGGGGCCTCTGCTTCGTGGCGAATTTTGAGTCGATCAACCACGACATCAATATCGTGCTTTTCAGTTTTCTTCAGCGTGGGTAAATCTTCGACTTCAAAAGTTTCACCGTTGATGCGAAAACGCACATAGCCCAGCGCCTGCATTTGCTCAAAGACTTTTTCAAACTCGCCTTTGCGTTCGCGCGCAATGGGCGCCACGATCATGAGGCGCGTGTCTTCGGGCAGCTCTAAAACGGCATCGACCATTTGACTGACGGTTTGAGCTTGCAATGCCAAATTGTGGTCGGGGCAATACGGTGTGCCGGCGCGGGCAAACAGCAAGCGCAAGTAGTCATGAATTTCTGTAACCGTTCCCACGGTAGAGCGCGGGTTGTGGCTGGTGGCTTTTTGTTCGATGGAAATGGCGGGCGACAGGCCCTCAATCAAATCCACATCGGGCTTGTCCATCAGTTGTAAAAACTGACGCGCATACGCCGACAAGCTTTCGACATAACGGCGTTGACCCTCGGCATACAAGGTGTCAAAGGCCAAGCTCGATTTACCCGAACCGCTGAGACCCGTGATCACCACCAGTTGGTTGCGCGGAATATCGAGGTCGATGTTTTTCAGGTTGTGGGTACGGGCCCCGCGCACGCTGATGTGCGTTTGGCGCAGGGCGCTGGCCAAATAGGCGCCTTCGAGGTGGGGTGTGCTCGAATGAGGCTGCACAGATATGCCTGCCTCTAAACGTGCGACATTTAAAGCGGCTTCTAAAAGACGAACTTTTTCCCTGGCTGTTTCCAGTTCAGTGAGACTTGCAGGGGCGTTGGGAGCGTTCAAAATCGAGGTGTCAGACAAAACCCTCGATTATCGCTAAAGAAAGCCAGTCTGTCTGCTAAGCCCCTGGCTGGCCATCCTGTTTGGCGGGCCGCAATGAAAAAAGCCAGCAATTGCTGGCTTGATTGGGTAAAAACGCTTGGCCACCCAATGCGTCTTGACCGTTGAAGTGCGAAGACTTAGGCTTTCTTGGCGTAGGCAGAGCACCAGCCATTGCCGTGAACTTGTTTGCCAGCAAACAAGGGGCAGCCGCCCGCTGCGTCTGTGGCCTTACCTTGGTACAAAGCACAGTTGTTGCATTTTTGTGCGGCAGCGTGCTTAGGGAATTTTTTGGCATCAACCTTGGTGGTGTCGGCCGCATAGCCCAGCGCAGCAGCTTGGGGGTCTTTTTCATTGACCAAGGCTTGAGCCATGGCTTGCTGAGTTGCCAGGGCTGTACCACCCAATGCCACTTGCATCATGAAAACGCGACGGTTAGTTTGTTTCATAAAAATCTCCAATGAGGTTGCTAAAAATCTGAATGGACGAATATTAACGTTAAAAATGCACATTTGTCGGCGGCCTTAAGCTGAACAGGGATGGATTTCTTTCGGAAGGGTTTTTAGCCAGGGCTTACGCTGAAAGGGGCTGAGCAGGCAGGGGGGAGGTGGCTGAACGATTTCTGGTACCCCAGTATGAGGAAGCCACCTCCCCCCTGCCTGCTCAGCCCCTTTCAGCGTAAGCCCTGGCGGCTTAACTTTGCGATTTGAGATCCCTTCCTGAATCAGGGACAATCTAAGTTCTGGCTTATTCACATGAACGTATCACCCAACACTCCCCCCGTCTCGCCATCCGAGCCTGCAGAGGCTTTGAATGCCTCGCTCATGACCTCCTTGGAAAAGCGCTCTAGCATTTCACTGGCGGCCATCTATGGCTTGCGCATGCTGGGTTTGTTCTTGGTGTTGCCCGTATTTGTCCTAGAGGCTGCCCATTACCCTGGGGGCGACGACCCCGCCCTCGTGGGTTTGGCCATGGGCATTTATGGCCTCACTCAAGGGGCCCTGCAGTTGGCGTTTGGGGCGGCCTCCGACAAGCTGGGCCGCAAAAAAGTCATTGTTTTTGGCTTGCTGATTTTGGCGATAGGAAGCTTTTGGGCTGCTTCGGCTGACACCTTGTTTGGCTTGCTCATGGGACGAGCTTTGCAAGGGGCAGGCGCTGTCTCTGCCGTGGTCACGGCACTGTTGGCAGATCAAACGCGCGACATGGTCAGAACCAAGGCCATGGCCTTGGTTGGCGCCAGCATTGGCCTGATGTTCGCTGTGTCTTTGATTTTGGCGCCAGCCCTCAACTCGGTAGCGGGTTTGTCGGGCTTGTTTGTGTTAACGGGCATTCTGGCTTTTGGCGGTATTGCTGTGGTCATTTGGGGTGTCCCACCCGAACCTGCTCAAAAAACAGTGGTACCCAAAGGCAGTTTGAAGGAAGTTCTGACCCACATTCCCTCCCTGCGCAACAACTTGGGCGTGTTTGTGTTGCATGGCGTTCTGTTGGCCATGTGGGTGGCGGTGCCCCAAATGATGGTGGATGCCGGGTTGCCCAAAGAGCACCATTGGTGGATCTATCTCCCTGCTGTGTTATTTGGATTCTTGGTCATGGGCAAGACCCTCTTTCCACTTGAGCGAAAGGGCTATTTGCGTGCGGTCTTCCTGGGTTCCGCCCTGGTCATTGCGCTGGTCATGTTCGGCTTGGGCTTGGTGGCTGGCGGTACGCCCAATCTGTGGTGCATCGCCGCTATCTTGTGTGTTTTCTTTTCCGCCTCCAACATCTTGGAAGCCTGTCAACCCAGCATCGCCTCTCGCGGCGCCCCGCCGCATGCGCGCGGCATGGCCATGGGTTTTTACAATACCTTGCAGTCGCTGGGCTTTTTTGTGGGGGGCGCGGTAGGCGGCGCCCTCATGAAATCAGGCGGTACGCAGGTTTTATTTGCAGTTTGTGGCCTGGCCACGCTGGTCTGGCTTTTGGTTGCATGGTTCATGGAACCCATTGAAGCTCCGGCCCGCTAACAAGCATAATTGCACCTGTTCATCGCAAGAGATTTCAAGGAAACAAACATGGCATCCGTCAATAAAGTCATTCTGATCGGCAACTGCGGCCGTG
>CANKOT010000056.1 GCA_947484245.1 Comamonadaceae bacterium | reverse complement strand
TTGAAATCCTTGCAAACAGAAGAGGTTTAGACACACAGTTATTTAAGATCGAAAGGCGTCCGCACCATGGATACTTCAATTTCTCTGCGCATCAATGGCAATCCTCAGCATTGGGGAGGCAGCAATTCACCTCAAGGTGAAAGGCAAAACCGCCGTAAGCAAAAGCTGGAAGCATTGCTGCACACCATCATTGCCGGTGATTTGGACACTGCGCGACAAGCCTTCATTGCCCTTGTCAATTTCGATCCTTCTGTGTCTACTGACCCCTACCTCACCAAGATTGGCGCTGCTTTGCAAAGCAGCAACTTATACGCTGCCAAGCACTTTGCGCAGGAATTGCAGAGCCGTGGCGGTCAGCTTCAATCGCTTTCATTTGATGGCCATGGCGTCAAACAAATGGGCGAAAACCTACCAACGCAAAACACCTACTCGGGGCAGATTCGGGTTGATTTGTCTGCTTAAGCCAGGCGGCAAGAAGGGTTGAATAAATGGGGTCAGATCAACATTAATTTCTTGTTTGTTTCCTAAAATCCCACGGCGGTGTGGAATTTTTATCTTTCCAGATGCCTAAGGCTTGATTTCTTGCTGCTAGCTCTGCTTGCTTGTACACAATACGATCTTCTTTGGACTGCTGAGACTCGTACTGCTTGTAGTGCCAAGCCATGCCAAGCTTGATTTGCTCAAGACAAATGTCATTGCCATTGAACAGCACCTTGCCAACCGTTCTGCCATATTTGTCTTTTTTCTGAAACTCGATAGTGACTTGTTTGTTGTGAACAAGTTGATGCAAGGTCTGTTTTGACTTTTGTCCAAATGCCTGGGCCTTTTCTGGCGCGTCAATGCCTAGTAGGCGAATTTTGTGTTGAGTTTTGTTGTCGTCCAAAACAGTAATGCTGTCGCCATCTGCCACGCCCACCACTTTGCCTTGCAGCGTGGCTGCTTCGATGGCGCAACTGACCAGCAGAAAAAAAGTGGCAAGTAACTTGTTGATCAACACAATTAAAAAGCTTCAGAAACTGACATGCAAAGGGAAAGCCGTGCTAGTCCTAGATTACCACTGCATTGACGTTTTTATCAATGAGATAAGCGAGTGAGTCCTGGATAAACAATTGTGATCTGACCCCAATTAATGGCCCCATATAAATTTGTGACTCCGATAGGCTGGCACTATAGTATTCTTACTGCATGTGGCTGGATTTTTGCCACTGGTATTTTTTAAGTTAACTGTCGGGCTTTTTCTATGAGGTTTCATGGGTATTTTTGAAGACAAATTGAGTCAACTAGAAGCTCGTTTGCTTCAGGACCTGTCTTGGCTTGAGTTGCCTGCCAAGCGCTGGGTGGTTGAGCGAACCTACAACGGTTCTCCTGTTTTGGAGGTTGCCATCATTGGCGGGGGTATGGCTGGCTTGTCTGCGGCCGGCGCTCTCCAGTTGTTGGGCGTGCAAGCTCTTGTATTTGACAAATCGCCAGAAGGGTTAGAGGGCCCCTGGGTTACCACTGCTCGCATGGAAACTTTGCGTTCTCCCAAGCAGCTTACTGGCCCGGCTCTTGGCATTTCGTCGCTCACATTTCGCGCATGGTACGAATGCCAGTTTGGTCTGGAAGCCTGGGATCAACTCGACAAAATTCCGCGTACCCAATGGATGGACTACTTGCGTTGGTATCGCAAAGCCTTGAATCTTCAAGTACGCAATTTGCATGAAGTTAAAAAAGTCATTCCGAGTTCAGACCAGTTGGTTGAGTTGCACATTCAAACACCTACCGCACTGGAAACAATTTATGCACGACGCTTGGTCATGGCGACTGGGCGCGATGGCTTGGGTGGTGCTTATGTGCCAGAAATTGCAAACACAGTGCCTCAAAAATATTGGGCTCATTCATCCGATTCCTTTGACTACAGCACTTTGCGTGGCAAGCACGTGGGTGTGGTGGGTGCAGGTGCCTCGGCCATGGACAGTGCCGCAACAGCCTTAGAGGAGGGCGCTGCACAAGTCGACCTCATTGTGAGACGCAATGACTTGCCGCGTATTAACAAAGGCAAAGGGGCTGGAAACGCCGGCATGGTTCAAGGCTTTGCGCATCTAAGCCCTGAATGGAAATGGCGAATCAGGCACTATTTGGGTACGCAACAAGTGCCATCTCCAAGGGGTAGCACGCTCCGAGTTTCTCAATTTCCAAATGCCAAATTCAATCTGGGTTGTGCACTTGAAAAAATAGATATCGACAATGAAAAGCTGGTGGTTAAAACGTCGCGAGGTACATTTGCCTTGGACTTTCTAATTTTCTCCACAGGCTTCAAAATTGACTGGTGGCATCGCCCAGAATACGCAGCCATTGCACCGCACGTTTTGTCTTGGGGAAATCGCCTGCAAACACCGGCTGAACCCGGCAACCAAGAAATGATTGACTCCCCCGATTTGGGTGCAGGATTTGAGTTTCAAGAAAGAACACCAGGTGAGTGCCCTGGCTTGTCTCGCATTCACTGCTTCTGCTATCCGGCCGCTTTAAGCCATGGCACTGTTTCAGGTGACATACCCGCTATCAGCGACGGTGCAAAACGACTGGCAAAAAGCATTGCGGCACATTTTTACAAGGAAGACATTGCAGCTCATTTTGAGCGCATGAAATCTTATGCTGAACCAGAGTTGTTGGGTGATGAGTGGACGCCCGCCACGCCGCCTCAAGTCTGAAATTTTCCCTCAAGCAAAGGATCCCAAATGCTGAATCAGAATTCATCAGACACACTTGATCGATTGGTGGGTTTGACACCTCAAAGCCCAACTTATGCTGTGCGGCATGAGCGTGAAAAAGTAGTGGCTGCTACGCAGGGCAGTGAAGATGGTTTGTTAGCCCCTGCATTGCCTGGCCTGTCTGAAGTCGATCGACTTTACGTGGTGCTTTATGCCTGCCTGCTCACACCTGCCCCAGAGCTGGCTGCGGAGTATGAAAGCAGATTGACGAAGTTAGAGGCCAATTTACAAACCATCCGCTGCATCCATCAGTCCGATATTCAATCTATTGGCGATGCTCGACTCGAGGCTATGCTGAGCTTCACGCACACCCTCATTACCAAGCCCATTAATGCAGACAAAAATGCATTGTCTGCGCTGCCAAAGGCTGGGCTGAGTACCCCTGAAGTGGTGACACTGGCGCAGCTCATTTCTTTTGTGTCGTACCAAGTTCGTTTGGCGGCAGGGCTGCGTGCCATGAAGGAATTGGAGTTGTCGGTATGAGCGCCCCTATTCACATTCAAGGTTTTACCAACGACTCTTTGGGCTGGAAAGCTTGGCTCGATGTGGTGCAGTTGGCTCAGGCAACTCCTGCACAAATGTCAGTTCTAGAAGAAAGTCATCCCAAGGCCAAAGAGTCTGACTACTACTTATTTTTAGTGCATCAGCCAGAAATTTTGCGCCAAAGATCAATCGCCTTCAACGCCATCATGTATGCGCCCGGCGGCTTGTCGCGTGCAGAGCGTGAACTTGCTTCTACTGTGGTTTCTAGAATCAATGGATGCGTTTATTGCGCATCCGTTCACGCGCAGCGGTTTGAGCAATTGGCCAAAAGACAAGATGTGATTGAGCAAGTTTTTGAAGAGCCCAACAGCGCTGGCACAAATCAGCGTGAGCGAGCAATCGTTGAATTTTCTATAGAATTGACTCTGAACCCCGAGCATGTCAATGCCAGCAGCATTCAACAATTAAAAGATGTAGGCCTGCAGAATTCAGAAATACTAGACCTCATTCATTCCGTCGCTATTTTTGCTTGGGCCAACAGGCTGATGCTCAATTTGGGCGAGCCTATTTTTCCTTCTGTTTAACTTTTAGAAGAGTTTTTCTATGTACAAATTCATGCGCAAACTAAAACCCTTGGCACTGCTTTTGAGCTTTGCTCTGGTTGGAACGGCCCAAGCCAACGAATGGCCCACAGCCAGACCCATACAAATTACGGTGCCTTCACCTGGCGGCGGTGGCACGGGCGACACCATTGCCAGATTGCTGACTGAGCAACTTGCAATTAATTTAAAGACCAGCATTGTGATCGACAACCGCCCAGGTGCCAATGGCAATATTGGCGCTGCAGCGGCTGCAAAGTTTCAACCCGACGGTTATCGCTTTTTGTTTTCTTGGGCCGGCACTTTGGCTGTTAACATCAATCTGTATGAAAAAATTGCCTACGATCCCCAAAAAGATTTTGACCCCATCGCACTCATCTGTGATGTTCCCAATATCTTGGTGCTTAACTCATCTCTTCCGCCAAAAACTGTCAAAGAGTTTGTGAGTTACACGCAAGCCAATCCAGGTAAGTTGAATTTCGGATCTACGGGTATTGGTAGCTCGATGCACTTGGCCGGTGAATTGTTCATGCGTGAAACGGGTACCAAAATGGTCCATGTGCCTTTCGCGGCCCCCGGTACCGCCACCACCAATCTGATCTCCAACGAAATTCAATTGATGTTTCAATTGATTCCAGGCATTGCATCACAAGTGAAGGGGGGCAAAGTCAATGCCCTAGCCGTCATGTCGCCCACACGTTCACCAGCCTTGCCAGACGTTCCGACCACCACAGAATTGGGTTTTCCTAAGTTGCAATCAACCACTTGGTTTGCACTTTTGGCACCTCGCGGCACACCACCAGAAATCATTGCCAGAATGAATGCCGAAGTGAATAAGATTCTCAAAGACCCTGCCTTTACAAAGCGCTTGGCAGATATTGGTGCCACACCTCTAGGCGGTTCACCCAAAGACCTCTCAGATCATTTGAGTTCTGAAATTACAAAATGGGGTAGCCTGATCAAGGCCAATGGCATTAAAGCTCAATAAAATAACTGGGGTCAAATAATTGGGGTCAGATCAACATTAATTTCCAATCAGAGAGGGCAGAGGCTAAGGGGGCTGACGATTTCTGGTACTCCAGTATGAGGAAGCCCCCTTAGCCTCTGCCCTCTCTGATTGGAAATTAATGTTGATCTGACCCCAATTATTGTTGATCAGTTGACGATGTAAGTGGTGTTGATGCAATCGACATGGACATCCACGACACTGGACACAATGCCGGTGCCCGATGCTCTGCTGATGGTGCACATTTGCTCTGTGAGTTGGAGTGCAACAGTGATTGAATAACTTCCGTTGTACTCAACGGGTGTGGTGAAGCTAAAGTTGCCGTTGGACGATACAACTGTTTCGCTGCTTACATTATTTTGTAAGGTAAGCTCATTGCCAAAGCTAAGGCCGATGATGGTTCCAGAAATGGTTCTGTCTTGTGGTGGCGTTTCGTGTCCACCACAAGCCACTAACAATGAGAGCGACACCAATGCGAGCGATATCTTTGCGAGCGAAATTTTGTGGGTGGTCATATGGTTCTTTCAAGGTGACTTACAAGTTGCTGATCTGAAAATTGATGCTATCAGCGCCAATTGAATTGCCACTTGCTTTTGCTTTCACGGCATTCACCCCATGCAAGCCATTCAAGCCATTTACTCCATAAAGCTTCAATTTTTAGGCGCAACTCAGCCCATGACCCCTGTTCAAACAATAAGCTAATAGAATTCAAGCCATTCTTCTACCAGCCTTAGTTTGGACAATGAACTCTCCTACTGCGAATAATTCCACCAATCCTTGGAGTTTTCTTCCCTTTGCGCTAACCATCTTCACCAGTGCTTTTTTGTTGTTTCAAGTTCAGCCCTTGCTGAGCAAACAAATCCTGCCTTGGTTTGGCGGCAGTCCTGCGGTCTGGACCACCGCGATGCTGTTTTTCCAAAGTCTGCTGTGCTTGGGTTATTTCTACGCTCACGCGTTGGCCAACTTGTCGTCTCGGAAAACTCAGGCGCGTATTCATGTGTTTGTGTTGATTGTTGCGGCGGTTTTGGCGTCTAGGGTGTTGCCAGGGGTCGATTTGCGGCCGGAGTCATCCGATTCGCCAGTGCTCCAGGTCTTGCAAATTTTGGGGCTCAGTGTGGGCTTGCCTTACTTTTGTTTGGCCACCACAGGTCCGTTGGTTCAGCACTGGTTTACCAACACGGCCCACGCGAAATCTGTTTTTCGTTTGTACGCATTGTCCAATGTGGGCTCATTTTTAGCCCTTCTGTCTTTTCCTTATGTGCTGGAGCCTTGGCTAGAGCAACAGCAAATGGGACAACTCTGGACCATTGGTTTTTGGGTGTTTGCACTCTTGTGTTTGCCTGTTGCTTTGGGCGCTTGGCAAAACAAAGCAGAAAGCGACAATGCCAATTCTGCTGTCAAGCTGGGTCAAAAAACCAAGCTTCCTTTTGCGCAGCGCCTGTCTTGGATTGCGCTGCCGGCATTGGCTTCTTTGGTCTTCATTGCGGCCACCGATCAAATCAGCCATGACGTTGCACCCGAGCCGAGACTTTGGATTTCGACACTCGGCTTGTACTTGCTTACTTTTATTCTGACCTTTGATCACCCACGCTGGTATCGCCCTAGGTTGTTTGGGGGGCTGGCTTTGGTGTTGCTGCTGGTCACGGCTGGCATGAGTGACATTCCGCGCTGGCTCGGCTTTGAATGGGACTATGGTGTCAACGATGTACGCTGGTCTCACTATGCCTTGTTGTTTGTGGTGTGCATGCTGTGCCATGGCGAGTTGTATCGCCGCCGACCGACTGACACTCGCTGGCTCACAGAGTTTTATCTTTGCATGTCGATAGGGGGCGCTTTTGGTGGCTTGTTTGTCACGCTGGTGGCCACCCAATATTTTGACGATTACCACGAGTGGTTGATGGCGCTGGTGCTTGTTGCTTTGTTGGCCTGCCATGTTTTGTTTCGCTCTTCTTTGCCACTTACCGGTTTGGGTGGACGCGCAATGCGCCTTGGCGGTGTGGCTACGGCCACAGGCATGGTGGCTTTGTTGGTGGTCATGCAGAATCCGTGGTCTTGGCGAGAAATTGACAGAGACGACCGCTTTGAAATTTTGTTAGACCAGGAGCGAAATTTCTATGGCACGGTGTCCGTCAAGGAGCGGCGTTTTAAGGCCGAGCCAGAAATGAACGACAGGGTCTTCTTTAGTGGCAACGTCACCCACGGCCAGCAGTTTTTGTCTGAATCGCTTCGGCATGTTCCAACCACTTACTACGCGCGCGACAGTGGCATTGGAGAAACTCTGTTTTGGGCCATGGCGCAAAAGCCCAAGCTGTCGGTGGCACTGATAGGGCTGGGCGCTGGAACCTTGGCCAACTATGCGCGTGAAGGCGATGCCTACGATTTTTATGAAATCAATCCGGCTGCGGTGCGTTTTGCGCAGCAATGGTTTGACAACTTAGCTACTTGCAAAGCGACAGAACAAAATATTTTGTTGGGTGATGCTCGACTTCGCATGGCGCAGCTGCCGAAAGACAAACGCTATGACGTCATAGTGCTGGATGCCTTCAACGGCGGTTCGGTGCCCATCCATTTGTTGACGCGCGAGGCTTTTCGAATTTACAGCGATCACCTCACACCCAATGGCTATATTGCCATCAACATCACCAATGCTTATTTGAATCTCTACCCTATTGTGAAAGCACAGTCTGAGGGTTTAGGCATACCGTTTCGCCACAAATATCAAGCGGCAGACGATGTGCGCAATGTTCGCAGAAATCTGCACTTTGTGATGACCAACGACCAAGCGTACCTCAAAGCCTACCCCTCAGTGAGCCACGAAATACTTGACGAGCAGGGACGTTTTGTTGGCACTGACCCCAAGGACCAACCAGGCTTGCGCCTTTGGACCGATCAGTTCAGCAGCATCGCTCCCATCGTCAAGTAAAAATAACAATTGGGGTAAACAATTGGGGTCAGATCAACATTCATTTTCCAAGTGCCACCTCTGCGTGGCAGGCAGAAGATAAGCCAAGCTTCTCGAGGTTGGCACCAATCAGCTTAAGCGAGTGACAGCCTCCAGGCGCTTCAGCGGATCGAGTTCACCCAAGAGTTGAAGCCTGATTTCCGCGCTTAGGGGCATGGCCTCTGCATAGCGGTTGGCCAGCCAGCCGCACTGGTCTAATTGGTAGGGGGGGAAGATGGGAAGTCTGTCGATCACCCCCTGTTGCTGTGCTTGTGCAATCACTTTACCAATCCGGTCCGCCAAGTTTTGCATGGACGCCGGCACTTCCACTTCTTCATCTTGAGGTAAGTAGCTCACGCTGCCTTGCCACACGCCAAAAGGGCCAGGTTGCACGTCGTGCAACTGAAAGCGCAAACCACCTTGGCACACAATGCGAAAAAAATTAGGCTGTACTTGTTCCATCTCTCTGATGTGCGCCAAGCAACCCAATGAATGGAGCGCTGGTACTTCCCCTGGCACTTGAACTTCACTGCCTTGTTGGATCCAAGCGATGCCAAAAGGCAGTTGCTGTTGGTGGCAACGCTTGATCAGGTCGAGGTAGCGCACTTCAAAAATTTGAAGTGACAACATTCCATCGGGAAAAATGCCCTGAGAGAGGGGGAAGAGCGGGATGGTGGGTTGCACTGTCAATTCATTTTGATGTTGGCCTGCTTGATGAGCTTACCAAAGCGCTCAAACTCTTGGCGGTTGAATTTGCTGAATTCTTCTGGACTGATGTTACCTGGCTCGCCACCAAGGCCTTTGAGCTTGGCTTGCACATCGGACAGCTTGATGATGCGTGTCAGTTCGTTTTGCAACCTGGCCACCACATCGGGCGGTGTGCCTGCCGTCACAAATACGCCATACCAGGTGCTCATCTCAAACCCTGGGACGCCCGCTTCGGCCAAGGTTGGCACGTTGGGCAATTCGGCTGAACGCTGCGGTGTGGTCACAGCCAGTGGTTTGAACTTGCCAGCTTTGATTTGTCCCATGGCAGAGGACGTGGTGTCAAACATGATTTGTACATTGCCTGCAATGATATCTAAGTGGGCTTGAGCGCTGCCTTTGTAGGGCACGTGAACGCTTTTAACGCCTGCGGCAATGTCAAACCCTTCCCCCGCAATGTGCTGAGTGCTACCCACACCAGAAGACGCGTATTTGAAATCTTCTGGCTTGGCTTTCATGAGTGCAACCAACTCTTTGACGTTGTTGGCAGGCACGTTGCTGCCCACCACCAACACATTGGGCACAGTGACCACCAAGCCAATAGGCGTTAAATCTTTGATGGGATCAAAAGCCAATTTGATCAAGTGCGGCGCAATGGCTTGGCCAGTGTTGGTGGCTACCAGCAGGGTATGGCCATCGGGTGCGGCTTTGGCGGTCAGATCGGCTGCAATGGTGTTGGACGCACCGGGCTTGTTTTCAACAATGAAGTTGCCCTTGAGTGACTCGGTCATTTTTTCGGCCAACATGCGCGCAATGATGTCGGTACCGCCGCCTGCACCGGCTCCCACCATGAGTTTGACGGGTTTGGTAGGGTAGGCAGTTTGGGCTTGGGCACTGACTGCCAACAAAATGGCAGAAGCTAAAACGGCTAGAACTTTTTTCACAGGGTCTCCTTGATAGTTTCAATGTTGGATTGGTTTAATCTTTTTGTTGTTGGTGGTGTTGTCCCATTCGACATGCCAAATCGAAGGCGTTCAACATGGCTTGGGGATTGGCCACGTTTTGGCCTGCAATATCGTAGGCGGTGCCATGCGCAGGCGTGGTTACAGGAATGGGCAAGCCACCATGCACGGTGACACCTTTTTCAAAGCCCATGAGCTTCATGGCAATTTGACCTTGGTCGTGGTACATGGTGACCACGCCGTCGTAACCGCCTTCTTTGCGAATGGCGCGCACAAAGGCTGTGTCGGCAGGGAAGGGGCCGTCGGCAGGGATGCCTGCCTTTTGCGCCATCTGTACGCCTGGGGCGATGATTTTGATTTCTTCGTCGCCATAGTTGCCGTTGTCGCCGTTGTGGGGGTTGAGGCCGCAAACAGCCAGACGCGGCTGGGACTTGCCAGAAGCCTTCAGGGCCTTGGCAATCATTTCAATAGACTCAAACACTTTTTGACTGCTTAGCAACTGACTTACTTCTTTCAGTGCCACGTGCGATGTGACGCGGGAAGTCCAGAGGTCTTGCAACACATTGAGTTCGCCGCACACCCCTTTGTAATTCAGAAATTCTGCAAACCAGCGCAGCTCGTCTTCTTGGTGCATGCCGCCTAAGCGCAAAGCGCTTTTGTTGAGCGGTGCAAAACAAAAGGCGTGGGCTTTGCCATCACGAACCAGAGATACGCCTTCGGCCAATGCGGCAATCATGTAAGCACCGTTTTTGGCGTCATAGGTAGCTCTGGGAAAGGCGGGGGCATTGAAGCCAGACCATTCGTGCCAGACCACGTTGGGAGATGCTTGCACACTGTCTTTTTGCCCAATCAAAATGATTTTGGCAGCTTGTTGGGCAGAGCTGTGGTTCAAGAGCTTTTGAACCAGCTCGGGGCCGATGCCGGCAGGGTCGCCTGTAAAAAGCGCGATGGTGGGTTGGGTCATGGACGGCTTTGAAATGGATTTGTCATCTGTCGTTGCGGATGCAGTATAGTGAAATTCGTAGAATCCATCACATTGGTTCTTACCCTCAGTGACATACAAAAATCAATGAAAACACCCTCCAGCAGGTTGTGAAATAAGTTTCTCTTCATGTCACAACATTTAAACGACACCTCCCGCAACCGTCAAATAGGCATTGCCCTTGTCACGGCAACTACCCTTATGTTTGCGGTGCTTGATACCAGCGCCAAGTGGCTGGTCCAAACCGTGCCAGTGTTGCAGGTGGTTTGGTTGAGGTTTTTGTTTCACACCATTTTGACCACCGCTATTTTCATGCCCTCGATGGGGTCTGACTTGTTCAAAATTCAAAATCCAAGATTGCAATTGCTGCGCGGTGTGATGCTCGCGCTCATGACGGGACTCAACTTTTTTGCTTTGCAATTTTTGCAGCTGGCTGAAACAGCTGCGGTTCAGTTTTCGGTGCCCATCCTCATTGCACTCATTTCTGCAGGGTTTTTGGGCGAAAAACTCGATACCAAACGCTGGGTTGCCATTTGGGTTGGTTTTGTCGGTGTGCTTATCATCATTCGACCAGGGAGTCAGAGTTTTCATCCCGCAATTTTTCTCAGCATTGGCAATGCGTTTTTGTATACCGCCTTCAATTTGATGACGCGCAAATTGGCAAGCAGCGATCATCCTATTTCGACGCAGTTGGCGTCAGCTGCGGTCCCTACAGTTTTGCTGATGCCATTCGCTTTGTGGCAATGGCAAGCCCCCGACGGTTGGGTGGTTTGGGCTGTCATTGTTTTAACGGGATTGACTGGTGGCCTGGGGCATGCTGCTTCAGCCCTTGCACATCGATACGCCACTGCAGCGGTGCTAGGTCCTTTTTTGTACCAGCAAATTATTTACATGAGCATGGGGGGATGGCTGATGTTTGGTCAAATTCCCGACCTTGCAGTGGTGGTGGGTGCCAGCGTGGTGGTTCTCAGCGGCTTGTACTTGCTTTGGCGCGAGCTGACTTAATTGAGTGATTTGACCTCTTCAATTTCAATCATGATTTCGTTGCGGCGAAACATGGGCAAGGTCCAAGGCGGGTCATAGCGTGAAAGCTGAGGGCTGCTCAATGCCTTCAATTTTTTTTCTTGAACCCATGCCACAAGCTCATCTGTTTTGGCTTGCACTTGAGACTTTGTATTAAATCCCGTGTAGTTGTAAACCGCAAAATATTTGCCCGGAATTTCTCTCAATTTGACATCTGCATTCTTGGGTTGTGGAATGTTGGACAGGGTGTACTGAGAGGGCATGACAAAATGTATGCGCCATTTGTTGCTGCCTACCATGTTGCTGTCTGCCGTGTTGTTGGCAGCGCCCATGGTAACGGGTGCCGTCATGGCAATCTTTTCTGATTGCGGTTCTTGCGTAACGGGTGCTGTCATGGCTATTTTGGCGGAGCCACCCGTTTGAGCCGACTGGTTGTTGCCAAAAATAAAGTCGGCAATTTTTCGGAAGCCCCTTGAAGAGGCCTCATCCATGTCGCCGTCCACCACAGTTTCTGCCACCAGCATGGGTGCGTAATGGCGTACTTCAAACGAGCCAGTTTTGAGAATCTGCTTAAATCGGGGTTCTTCAATGGCCATGGCGGATTGATTCCAGAAGATGAAGAACAAAGCTAAAAGTAAACGTATTTTCATTATTGAACCTTAACACTGCTTGTAAATTAATGTTGATCTGACCCCAATTAAAAGGGGGATTTGTGTTGAGTTTGATCTCAGTTAAATTCTGTGATGAGTTGGCCTGCTAGGGGGGTGTTTTCGCGCATGCCATTTTGATCGGCCGTGAGGTGGCCGTTCACCCAGACGCCATGTACGCCTAGGGCATCGGTGTGCAGGCGGGGGGCGCCCAAGGGCAAATCGAAGACGCGTTTTTTGGGGCCGCGGCCCACGGTTTGGGGGTCGAACAAGAGCAGGTCGGCGGCATAGCCTTGGCGCAAAAGGCCTCTGTTTTTCAAACCCAAAATTTCGGCAGGTTGCGCCGTGAGTTGGTGCACAGCTTGGGCCATGCTCATGGCGCCCATTTCTCTGGACCAATAACCCAACAAATGCAAACCGAAACCTGCGTCGTTGAAAAATGTGAGGTGGGCGCCTGCGTCACTGAGGGAAACCAAGCTGTGCGGGTGATTCAGCAACTTGGCTACCGCTTCGGTTTCGCTGTTGAGCAGCATGGCTGTGAACACGGTGCGCAAATCTTCATCAAGGGCCAGGTCTAGCGCAAAGTCGAGAGGGTCTATGCCTTTTTGCAAGGCCAAGCTGGCCACGCTTTGCTGTTCAAAGGGCTGGTTCTCAGGCTTGAATGTTTCAACCACATGGACCTTTTCCCATTCGTTGTTGAACAAACGAAAGGACGCCGTTTGCAACAATTCGTGTTTGACTTTGGCTCTAAATTCAGTGCTGCCCAAACAAGCTTTCAATGCGTCGTGTTGCAAACCCAAAGCAGGCTTCCAGTTGCTCAGGCCCTCGACTGGATAAGCCGATGCAAATGTGAAGTCCATGCTCAAGGGACAGCATGAAACTTGGCCTTTGAGCTTGTGGCCGCGCTCGTTGGCTTCGCTAATGGCTTTCAAATCATTGAACACCCCTTGCGGGTTGGTTGAATTGTGGAGCAGGGCCGCCACCATGACGGGGCGATTGCTGGCCGCCGCCAAGGACTCTAAAAATGCCACAGGCATTTGGCCACCTTTGGTCACCATGTAAACCCCGCCGCCTTGGCTGCTCATGGCCAGCGTGAGTTGCATCATTTCTTCATCTGAGGCCAAACGTGATGGCATTGGAAAACCGCCTTCGCCATTGTGCGCTGGGCTGGTGCTGGTGGCAAAGCCAATGGCACCGGCGGCCATGGCATCGCGCACCAAGACGGCCATTTCAGCAATTTCAGCTGACGTGGCATCGCGTTTGTTGGCGTCGTCTCCCATGACCCAAGTGCGCACAGACGAGTGCCCAATGTAGGCCGCCACATTGATGGCGCATTGCTTGCGTTTGAGCATGGCCAAATATTCGGGGAAGGTTTCAAAGTCCCAGTCGATGCCGTGTTGCAAAACTTGCAGTGACATGCCCTCGACCTGCGTCAAGTTGCGCATGGTGAGTTCGCGATCTTTGGGGCGGCAAGGTGCAATGGTGAAGCCGCAGTTGCCAATGACGGCCGTGGTCACGCCCAGGGCTGGGGAGGGGCGAACTTGAGAGTCCCAAGTAATTTGAGCATCAAAGTGCGTGTGCGAATCAATGATGCCTGGCATGAGTGCAAGCCCCGACGCATTGACCACATGCTCGGCGGTATATGCCAAGTTTTTGCCAATGGCCAAAATGTTGCCTTGGTGAATCGCAACGTCGAGATGCTCAGGCGCCGCGCCTGAGCCATCAAACACCAGTGCATTTTGAATGAGCGTGTCAATTTGAGTCATAGCCATCTTCATCGTCAGGTTGAAGAAACGATCCTGTTTTGAGGGTAACTCCCCGTAGTCCAGGGTGAATTGAAAACTTTAGAATCTGTTGCGGTGCAGCATACTGTGGTCCATTGCTGCATTCAAATCAGATCCTTGTTCATCTTTCGAAGAGTCTAAATCATGGCCAGAAAACCTGCCGCTCCATCGGCCGATGCCGAATCTACTGCTTCTAAGCCGCAGCGGGTGATTAAAAAATACCCTAACCGCAGGCTTTACGACACCGCCACTTCCAGTTATGTCACTTTGAGTGAAATCAAGCAATTGGTCATGCAGGGCGAAACTTTTGTGGTGCGCGATGCCAAATCGGGTGAAGACCTCACGCGCAGTCTGCTCCTTCAAATCATTTTGGAGGAGGAATCGTCTGGAGCACCCATGTTTACCGAGGCGGTTTTGGCCAATATCATTCGTTTTTATGGCCATGCCATGCAAGGCCACATGGGGGCTTATTTAGAGAGCAACCTGCAGTCACTCATGCTAATGCAGTCCAAAATGGGGTATCAGTCGCATACCATGATGAGCCAAATGCAGGAGCAAATGAAGGAGCAAATGCAGAAGCAAACGGCCCAATTCCTCAATGCGTTTGGTCTCAAGCCCTGAATTTGACCCCGAACCCAGCTCGTTCAAGGGCATCGATCAGGTTGACCAAAATACTGGGACAATAGGGCCATGAACGAAATAGCCAGCGCCTCTGAAACCGCCTCATTGGCAGCCCCCAAAGTGGGTTTTGTGAGCTTGGGCTGTCCCAAAGCCCTCACTGACTCCGAACTCATCCTCACGCAGCTCAGCGCTGAGGGTTATCAAACTTCCAAAACTTTTGAAGGTGCCGATCTGGTGATCGTCAACACCTGCGGCTTCATTGACGATGCCGTGAAGGAAAGCCTGGACACCATCGCTGAAGCCTTGAACGTGAACGGCAAAGTCATTGTCACTGGCTGCTTGGGTGCCAAAGAAGCCGAGGGTGGTGGCAACTTGGTCCGTGAAATTCACCCCAGTGTGCTGGCCGTCACCGGACCGCATGCCACCCAAGAAGTCATGGATGCAGTACACGCGCATTTGCCCAAACCAC
>CANKOT010000055.1 GCA_947484245.1 Comamonadaceae bacterium | reverse complement strand
TTCGCAAAACACCAAGCTAGACCGACACTTGTTCAACGAAGCGTATTTGATGCACACCAGCACCAGCCCTCAGTACAGCATCATTGCCAGCTGTGACGTTGCGGCTGCCATGATGGAGCCGCCCGGTGGTACAGCCTTGGTGGAAGAAAGCATTGCCGAGGCCCTGGACTTCCGCCGTGCCATGCGAAAAGTGGATGACGAATACGGCAAGGACTGGTGGTTCAAGGTTTGGGGACCCGAGAATTTGGTCGATGAAGGCATCGGTCGCGCCGAAGATTGGATTCTGCGCAGTGACCCCAAAAAGAAGGGCGGCAAGTGGCACGGGTTCGGCCAAATGGCTGACGGCTTTAACATGCTCGATCCCATCAAGGCCACCATTGTCACGCCAGGCCTGAACTTGGATGGCAAGTTTGACAAAACAGGCATTCCTGCTTCGGTGCTCACCAAGTTCCTTACTGAACACGGTGTGGTAGTTGAAAAAACTGGCCTTTATAGCTTCTTCATTATGTTCACCATTGGCATTACCAAAGGCCGATGGAATTCCTTGCTAACGGCCTTGCAGCAGTTCAAAGACGACTATGACCGCAACCAACCCATGTGGCGCATCATGCCGGAGTTCTGTCAAAAGCAGCCCAAGTATGAGCGCATGGGCCTGCGTGATTTGTGCCAGCACATTCACACCTTGTATGCCAAATATGACATCGCGCGTTTGACCACTGAAATGTATTTGTCAGATTTGACGCCTGCCATGACCCCCGCCGATGCTTACGCCCAAATTGCCCGCCGCAAAACTGAACGCGTTTCGATCGATGCCTTGGAAGGTCGTGTTACGGTAGGCTTGGTCACACCATATCCGCCTGGCATTCCTTTGCTGGTGCCTGGCGAGGTGTTCAATAAGAAAATCGTGGACTACTTGAAGTTCTCACGGGAATTCAATATGCAGTGTCCTGGCTTTGAGACGGACATACATGGTTTGGTCGAAGAGAAGGGCGCTGATGGCGTGACCAGGTATTTCGCAGATTGTGTTGCCGTCAAGTAAGCGCGACTTTGACTTTTAATTTTTTAAAGAATTTCTATGAGCTTCCTAAAAGGTAAAAAAATTCTACTGACTGGCTTGCTGTCAAACCGCTCTATTGCTTACGGCATTGCAAAGGCCTGCCATGCTCAAGGTGCTGAACTTGCGTTCAGCTATGTAGGCGATCGATTTAAAGATCGGATTACCGAGTTTGCTGCCGAATTTAATTCGAATTTGATTTTTGATTGCGATGTAGGGGATGATGCGCAAATTGAAAAAATGTTCCAAGACTTAGCGGTACATTGGGCCAAGTTCGACGGATTTGTTCACAGCATTGGCTTTGCACCCCGAGAAGCTATTGCGGGCGATTTTCTAGACGGTTTAAGCCGTGAGTCATTCAAAATTGCTCACGACATCAGTGCATACAGCTTTCCCGCAATGGCAAAAGCTTCTTTGCCTTTTTTGAACCAAGATGCTGCTTTGCTAACCTTGACTTATTTGGGCTCAATGCGCGTGGTGCCAAGTTACAACACCATGGGATTGGCCAAGGCTTCTTTAGAAGCCTCCGTCCGTTATTTGGCAGATTCATTGGGCGCAAAGGGCATCCGGGTGAATGGCATCAGTGCTGGCCCAATCAAAACTTTGGCTGCCAGTGGTATCAAGGGATTTGCCAAAATTTTGAGCGTCGTGGAATCTACTGCGCCCATTCGCCGCAATGTGACCATTGACGACGTGGGCAATGCAGCCGCGTTTCTCATGAGCCCCTTAGCATCTGGCATCTCTGCAGAGATTGTTTATGTGGATGGTGGTTTTAGCCAAGTGATGGGTGGATTTAGCCAGTCACTCTAAGTGAAGGGCGGGTATTTCTGAAAATGCGTTTATTTGCCTGATCTTCAAACAACAGGAGTAAAGTTGGGGTCTTAACAAGCAATCAATTCGAAGCTTCGGATAAAGTTGCCCAACTTATTGATCCAGCAAACACACATGTATATTTCTATTCCTGGTCTTCAAAGAACAGCTCAGTTGATTGTTTTGGCATCGATTGCAACTGTATTTTTGGGCTGCAACGGTGTTTCCAATGAACCCGTGGCCAAGTCCCTGCTGGCCGAAAACGTCTTGTTCAGTTCTTACCAAGAATCGCCAAAGTACCTAGACTCCACGTCTTCTTACAGTCTCAACGAGACGCCATGGACTTATGCCGTTTACGAGCCGCCTCTTAAGTACCACTATTTAAAACGTCCCTTCGAATTGGTACCGCGCACCTTACTTGAAATGCCCAGCGTCAAGTATTTGAGCAAGGATGGCGCAGAGCTTTCAGCTCAAGCACCTGCAGAGCAGATTGCAGAAAGCGTGTTTGAGCTCAAAATTCAGCCCGGCATTTTGTACCAGCCACATCCTGCCTTTGCCAAATCTGCAGAGGGTGCACCCCTTTATTTGAACCTCAAAGAAGCTGATATTGAGGGCAAGCGCCGCCCTTATGACTTTGAGAAAATGGGCACTCGCGAGCTGTTGGCAGAAGACTATGCTTATGCCATCAAGCGATTGGCCACGCCTCGCATCAAGTCACCTTCCTTTGGTTTTTTGTCTGAAAAAATTGTGGGCCTGACTGATTACGGCTTGCAGATCAAGGCATTCAACGAAGAGTTGAAAAAAGGCAAATCTGCGCGCGAGGTAGGTCCTTTGGGTCATTTGCCTTGGCTGGACTTTAGAGAGCATGCCCTGCCTGGCGTGGTGGTGGTTGATTCACACACCTTGAGACTCAGAGTGGTGGGCAAGTACCCCCAATTCAAATATTGGTTGGCCATGACCTTTTTTGCGCCCATCCCTTGGGAGGTGGATGCCTTTTATGCCCAAGACGGCATGTCGCGTCGCAACCTCAACCCAGACACATGGCCAGTGGGCAGCGGCCCTTACATGCTGACCGAATACATTCCCAATGCGAGCATTGAATTGGTTCGAAATCCCAATTACCGCAGCGTACCTTACCCCTGTGAAGGTGAGCCTAGCGATGAGACAAAAGGCTTGCTCAAGGACTGCGGCAAGAAAACACCTTTTGTCGACAAAGTGGTGTCTGTCATTGAAAAAGAGGCCACCTCGGTGACCACCAAATTCATTCAAGGCTACTACGACATTCCCCAATTGGGTAGCGGTGATGCAGGCGTTCGGTATCAGGTGTCTATTCAAGATGGTACCGGCCGAGCCAAGGATCTGCTCGAGCGGAAAATTCAATTGCCTAGCACCGTTCAGGTGGCCTTTTTTCATTATGGTTTCAATTGGTTAGATCCCGTGGTGGGATTGGGCAAAACACCAGAAGACCGTGTTCGCAATAAAAAATTGCGCCAAGCCTTGGCCATTGCTTTTGACTTTGAAGAGTACGTGTCCATCTTTGAAGAAGACAGGGCTCAAGTGAACCACAGTGTGGTGGTGCCTGGTTTGTTTGGGAACAATTTGTCCAAGCCCAACCCCGTTATTTACGACACCTTGCCAGACGGCAAATTCAAGCGCAAGTCGATTGAGGTGGCCAAGCAGTTAATGGTTGAAGCGGGTTATCCGGATGGGCGAGACGCCAAAACAGGTCAGGCTTTGGTGTTGAACTACGACACGCAAGGGGTGGGTCCAAGCTACAAACCCAAACTTGATTGGGTGGCCAAGCAGTTTGCCAAGCTCAACATTCAAGTTGAAATTCGCAATACCGACTACAACCGCTTTCAAGACAAGATGCTCAAGGGCTCTTCGCAATTCTTTTTCTGGGGCTGGTTTGCAGACTATCCCGATCCTGAAAACTTTTTGTTCTTGCTGTACGGTCCCAACTCAAAAGTCAAATTCAATGGCGAAAACGCCACCAATTACCTCAACCCCGAATTTGATCAGTTATTTGAACAGATGAAAGACTTGGAAGACACGCCTGAACGTGAGGCCAAGATTGGGCAAATGATCAAAATCATGCAAGACGATTTGCCCATGATGTATGGCTGGTCTGATGAGTTTGCTGGGGCCTATCACCAATGGGTGTTCAATGGCAAACCTTCCAACATCATTCCAGACAACTTGTCTTATTTGCGAATTGATCCCGAACTGCGAATGGCCAAAATCAAAGAATGGAATCAAGCAGTTTGGTGGCCCTTGGCAGTCTTGCCTTTGTTGTTGTTGGCGTTGGCTTGGCCGGCTTGGAATGCTTGGCGCAGGCGCCAATCACAGCAAGCCGTGGCCTCTGCGTCCGGTGCTTCTTCATCTCAAAAAGGTTTGTGATGTTTCAATTTTTAACACGTAAATTGGCTTACGGCTTGGCCATTTTGGTGGGTATCAACTTGCTCACCTTTGTGCTGTTTTTTAAAGTGAACACCCCCGATGACATGGCGCGCATGCAGTTGGGTGGCAAGCGCGTCACGCCCGATGCCATTGAAAAGTGGAAAGCCGAACGAGGCTATGACCGTCCATCGTTTTTCAATCCACAAGAAGAGGGTCTTGCGCAGCTAACCAACACCATCTTTTTAGACAGCTCGCTGCGCATGTTTGCGTTTGATTTTGGACGTGCTGATAGCGGCCGCGACATTGCGTCTGAAATTGTTCGGCGCGCCGGCCCCTCCATTGCGTTGGCCTTGCCCACCTTTGTCGTGGGCTTGGGAATTTCTGTGGTGCTGGCCCTTGGTTTGGCGTTTTTCAGAGGCACTTACTTAGACTTTTGGGGCACCGTGTTGTGTGTGGTGTTCATGTCCATCTCATCGCTGTTTTTCATTGTGATGGGGCAGTTCTTGTTTTCTAGAGTGCTCCAACTCATTCCCGTTTCTGGCTTTGCACCTGGCCTTGATGCGTGGCGCTTTTTGGTCTTGCCCGTTGCAGTGGGCATTTTGGCTCGTTTGGGTAGTGAGATTCGATTCAACCGCACCTTGTTCATGGAAGAAATTGGCAAGGACTACGTCCGCACGGCACGTTCTAAGGGCTTGTCAGAAGCTCGCGTGCTCTTTAGCCATGTACTTCGCAATGCACTGATTCCCATCTTGAGTGCGTCGGTGGCCGTCATTCCTTTGTTGTTCATGGGCAGTCTGATCACAGAATCGTTTTTTGCCATCCCTGGTTTGGGCAGTTATTTGATTGAGGCCATTGCTGGGCAAGACTTTGCCATTGTGCGAGCCATGGTTTTCGTGGGCTCCTTCTTGTACATCATTGGCCTGATCTTGACCGACATCAGCTACACCTTGGCCGATCCTCGCATTCGTTTGCAGTAAGTACATCATGCAGCCTGTTTTTCTTCTCACCGATTTATTCGTCTTTGCCATCTTGCTGTTTGTCATTTGGTATGTTTGGCATGTGCGTTCCGATCGCAATTTGCGCGCCAATTGGCGCCTGGCAATGTGCAGGCCTGTCGCCATGGTGAGCAGCATGCTATTGGGTTTCTTTTTACTGGTGGGACTGGCCGATTCCATTCACTTTAGGGAAGCATTGCCCGCAGCAGCAGGTCAAGCCAAACAATTTTCTTCAGAAGCCAACTCGGTTTTAGACAAACTTTTACATCCAATCGCTTCGGCCGCAGAGCGCAGTTACTCCGAGCCCTTGGCCGCATTGGGTTTCAAAAAAGAAACCTTTGAAAAAGACGGCGTGACAGTGCGCGATTACCCCAGACTTCGCTTTGGTGGCAAGCACCTGACTGATCCTGCTCAAGACCTTGCGGCCGATGTTGCTGCCAAATCTTGGTTTGCTCTGGGCCTAGGTGCATTGATTGTTTTGGGTACCTTGCTCACTGCCTGTTTACTTGCTAGTGTGCTCACCCAACAACCGATGGGGGTGGTGTTCTCCAAATTCAAATCAGGTCATACCGAGTGGCCCTGGCGCTCCATGGCCATCACCTTCACGGTGATGGTGTTGGCCATGACCTGGGTGGTCATGTTGTCAGGGTATTACCATGTTTTTGGCACCGATCGGACAGGCAACTCGGTCTTGGTTTTTGCTTTAAAAAGTGTTCGCACGGCCTTGGTTATTGGTGGCTTGACCACCTTGGTGGTGTTGCCCTTGGCTTTGTTTTTTGGCGTGACTGCCGGCTATCTGCGTGGCTGGGTGGACGAAGCCATTCAATACTTGTATACCTTGTTGGCATCCATTCCCGATGTGCTTTTGATTGCCGCTTCGGTGTTACTGCTGCAGGTGTTCATCGACAAAAACCAAGGTGTCTTTGAAACTGCTTTGGAAAGGGCAGATGCCCGATTGTTTTTCTTGTGCCTCATTTTGGGCATCACCTCATTCACAGGTTTGTGTCGATTGGTTCGCGGCGAGACACTCAAGCTGCGCGAACTTGAATACATTCAATCGGCCCAAGCGTTTGGAGTGTCTACGCCCAGGGTGTTGTGGCGGCATATCGTGCCCAACCTCATGCACTTGGTCCTCATCAATACCGTGATGCAGTTTTCTGGGTTTGTGTTGGCCGAGGCGGTGTTGTCTTATGTGGGGGTGGGCGTCGATCCCAAAACGGCCAGCTTTGGCGTCATGATTAACACAGCACGGTCCGAGTTGGCCGCCACGCCTTTGGTCTGGTGGACCTTGGCCACAGCCTTTGTTTTCATGTTCCTCATTGTGCTCAGTGCCAATTTATTGGCCGACGCTATTCGGGATGCTTTTGACCCCCGCACTCGACTTCGCAGTTCAAATTCTCCGGCAAACCCTTCCGCCGCAACAGACAAAGAGGTTGCCGCATGAGCCCGCAATTGAACGTCAAAAATTTGGTGGTCGATCTGCAGACCGAAGCAGGCATGGCTCGCGCAGTTGATGCACTCCACATCAGCTTGAACAAAGGCCAAACCTTTGCATTGGTGGGTGAATCGGGTTGTGGCAAGTCCATGACGGCGCTCTCCTTGCTTCGATTGCTGCCAGACAATGCGGTCATTCAAAGTGGCACAGTCGAGCTTGCCGACATGGATGTGTTCAAGCTCAGTGAAAGCCAAATGCGCACCATCCGTGGCCGCCGTATTTCCATTATTTTTCAGGAGCCTTCCACCAGTTTGAATCCTGTCATGACCGTAGGCGATCAAATTTTGGAAGTGATCTTTCAGCACACGTCTTTGCAAGGTCAAGCGGCACGTCAGCGTGCCATTGAATGGTTCACCAAGGTGGGCTTGCCAGAGCCTGAACGCCGCATGGGTAGCTACCCATTTGAAATGTCTGGCGGTCAGTTGCAAAGGGTCATGATTGCCATTGCCTTGGCGGCTGAGCCTGACTTGCTCATTGCCGATGAACCCACCACAGCCTTGGACGTGACCATTCAAGCCCAGATTCTTGACTTGCTTAAAAGCCTGCAACAAGAACGTGGCATGGCCATGCTGTTGATCACCCACGATTTGGCTGTCGTGAGTGGCATGGCAGATCATGTGGCCTTGATGTATGCGGGGCAGATTGTGGAAGTGGCTTCGGCGGCAGACTTCTTTGTGAGGCCCTCACACCCTTATGCCAAATTGTTGTTGCAAGCTTTGCCAGGTGAAGATTTGCGCGGCAGGCAGTTGGCCGCCATTCAAGGCACTGTGCCGCCCCTGACTCAGGCCTTTAAGGGCTGTCGTTTTGCGCCGCGATGTCCTTATGAGACGCCAGCATGTACAGAAAAAACGGTCGCCATGATGCCCTTGACCGATGCGCACCATGTGCGTTGTGTGCGCCTTCACGATGCCAGTCTTCAGTTGTTGAGTTTGCCGCCCTTGCTTGATCGGCCTCAAGCCTTGTCAAGCGATCACTCAGTTTTGCTTTCAGTGAAAGATTTGTCCGTTGCTTATGCCATTGGCGGGGGTATCTTTGGAAGTAAAAAAACCTTCCAAGCGGTTGACAAAGTGAGTTTTGATATTCAAAAAGGCCAAACATTGGCCTTGGTCGGCGAGTCCGGCTGCGGCAAAACGACCATTGGTAAAGCTTTGCTTCAACTTCTCACACCGCAGACTCAAATTGGCGGCCAAGCTTTTCTCAATGGCAAAGACTTGTTCACTTTAAAAGGCCAAGAGTTACAAGAATCTCGACGTCAACTTCAGATTATTTTTCAAAATCCTTTTGGCTCCTTGAACCCCCGTATGCGAGTGCTTGAGATCTTGGAGGAGGGTATGAAAAGCCTTCACCCTGAATGGTCGGCAGATCAAAGGCGCATTGACCTGAGCACTCTGATGGATCAAGTGGGTCTGAGGTCTGATGCGTTAGATCGCTACCCGCATGAGTTCTCAGGTGGTCAAAGACAAAGAATTGCCATTGCCCGTGCCCTGGCAGTCAAGCCCAATTTGATTGTTTGTGATGAGCCAACCTCAGCACTGGATGTGTCTGTGCAGGCTCAAATTTTGAATCTATTGCGAGAATTACAGGATTCCTTGGGAGTCAGCTACCTTTTTGTAACGCACAACATTGGTGTGGTGGCTTATTTGGCCGACAGGGTTGCGGTTATGCATGCTGGAAAAATCGTTGAAATGGGCGATGCTTCTCAAATTTTGAACGATCCGCAAGATTCATATACAAAAACGCTGCTTTCAGCGGTGCCCAAACTGAATCAGGCACTGGCTTAATTGGCGCTTTTTCCCTACAAATCCGTTCCAAATCAAGGATTTATGGATTAGAATGTGAGCTTCACGACCAAACGGGCGGGTTTTCACCGCCCGTTTTTTTTGGTCGATCGATTAATGAGCAGGGTTCGTACTAAGTCGTTATGGTGGGTATTTAAGGGTGGCATTGCAGCAGATTGTTGAAGAAACCGTGGCCGGTTTGGGCTATGAACTGGTAGAGATTGAACGCTCTGCCGGGGGCCTCTTGCGCATCACCATCGATAACCCCTGGCTAGAAGGCATTGATCGGTTTGAAATTCCTTTTGTCACAGTGGAAGACTGTGAAAAGGTCAATCGTCAGTTGATGTTTGCTTTGGAAGTCGACGGTGTTGAATACCGCCGCCTTGAAGTGTCATCCCCTGGCATTGATCGTCCGTTAAAAAACGAACGCGACTTAGCGCGTTTTGAAGGTGAGCTCATTGACATCACGCTCAAAGCCCCCATGGGAGAGGCTGCAGCAGGTTTGGTCAATGCCACTCGCAAGAAGTTTCGAGGTACGTTGGAAAAAGCAGAGACCGGTGAAGGCTGGCAAATTGTTTGGTCCGACGCGCCAGAGCCAAAACCGGGTGCACGGGTAAGCAAAAAGCGTCCGCCTGTGCCACTTCAGGCACTTGGCTTTGCGTTAGACGAATTAAGAGAGGCGCGACTTGCGCCTGTGGTTGATTTTAAGGGCCGAAAGCCCAAAACAGACTTAGGAGAGTAATCACATGAACCGCGAACTGTTGATGTTGGTCGAAGCCATCTCACGTGAAAAGAATGTTGAACGTGACATCGTGTTTGGAGCCGTTGAATCTGCATTGGCCCAAGCCACTAAAAAGCTTTACGAAGGTGATGTGGACATTCGTGTTGCCATCGATCGCGATAGCGGCAACTACGAAACTTTCCGTCGTTGGCACGTGGTGCCAGATGAAGCAGGTTTGCAGTTGCCCGATCAAGAAATTTTGTTGTTTGAAGCAATCGAGCAAATTTCTGACATTGAAGTCGATGAGTACATCGAAGAAGGTGTGGAGTCTTTGCCCATTGGCCGAATTGGCGCCATGGCCGCGAAGCAAGTTATTTTGCAAAAAATTCGGGATGCCGAGCGCGAAATGTTGCTCAACGAATTCATGGCACGCGGCGAAAGAATCTTGGTGGGCACCGTCAAGCGCATGGACAAGGGCGACATTATTGTTGAGTCTGGCCGCGTTGAAGGTCGACTGCGCCGCAATGAAATGATTCCCAAAGAGAACCTGCGCAATGGCGACCGTGTTCGCGCCATGATCATGGAAGTCGATCTCACATTGCGCGGTGCGCCCATCATTTTGTCGCGTTCTGCTCCCGAGTTCATGATTGAGCTTTTCCGCCAAGAAGTGCCCGAAATTGAACAAGGCTTGTTGGAAATTAAATCTTGCGCACGCGACCCTGGTTCACGTGCCAAGATTGCTGTGTTGTCGCACGACAAACGCGTAGACCCGATTGGCACCTGTGTGGGTGTTCGCGGTACTCGCGTCAATGGTGTGACCACCGAGTTGGCTGGTGAACGTGTTGATATCGTGCTTTGGAGCGAAGATCCCGCTCAGTTCGTCATTGGCGCTTTGGCTCCCGCCAACGTTCAATCGATTGTGGTTGACGAAGAAAAACACGCCATGGATGTGGTGGTTGATGAAGAGAACTTGGCTATTGCCATTGGCCGTGGCGGTCAAAACGTGCGCTTGGCTTCCGACCTCACGGGCTGGAAGATCAACATCATGGATGCCGCCGAGTCAGCCCAAAAGCAGGCAGAAGAAACCACAGGCATTCGTGCCTTGTTCATGGACAAGCTCGATGTCGATCAAGAAATTGCCGACATCCTGATTGAAGAAGGTTTCACCAGCTTGGAAGAAGTGGCTTATGTGCCCATCCAAGAAATGCTTGAAATTGAAAGCTTCGACGAAGACACCGTGAACGAATTGCGCACACGTGCAAAAGACGCACTGCTCACAATGGAAATTGTTCGGGAAGAGAGCGTTGAAGATGTGTCACAAGACCTTCGTGACCTTGAAGGTTTAACGCCAGACTTAATTGCCAAGCTGGTTGAAGCGGGTATTCATACGCGCGATGACTTGGCCGATTTGGCCACCGACGAACTCACCGACATCACCGGACAAGCCGATGCTGAAGCCACCGCCCTGATCATGAAAGCCCGTGAACATTGGTTCACTGGTCAGGCCTAATCTCAAAGGAGGCTAGAACCCCATATGTCCAGTAACACTGTCGCAGAGTTTGCAAGCGAACTCAAAAAATCACCAGACACCCTGATTGAGCAATTGCGCTCAGCGGGTGTCGAAAAATCAGCAGCGTCAGATCCGCTGACTGAATCTGACAAGCAAAAGCTTTTAAGCTTTTTGCAAAATAGTCACGGCACAGTCACAGCTGAACGCAAAAAAATTACTTTGGTGAAAAAATCCACCAGTGAAATTAAACAAGCGGATGCCACTGGCAAAGCTCGAACCATCCAGGTAGAGGTTCGCAAAAAACGCACCTTCATCAAACGCGATGACGAATTAGAAGCCACTTCCGCGCCTGCTGCAGAAGAGCCCGCAGCACCTCTCATTGACCTTGCTGAATTGGCACGCCGCGAGGAAGAAGCAAGAAGCCAAGCCGAGCTTTTGCGCCGTCAGGAAGAGGCATTGGCGGAAAAACGCCGCGAACGTGAAGCCAAAGAGTTGGTCAAGCGTGAAGAAGCTAAAGCTTCAGAAGCTGCCGATTTGGTGCAAACTGAACAAGCACCTGCAAAATCTGCTGAAGAAATTGCGAGTCAAGTTGCCGCTGTTCGCTCGGCCAAAGCGGCCGCTGCTCAGCAAGAAGCCGATAGCATCAATGCCGCTTCAAAACCTGTGGATCCTTCTATTGCGCAGTCTGCAGAAACTGAACGAGTCAAAGCTGAAAACGCAGTCAAAGCCGAGAAAGTTGCTCAAAAAAGAGCCGCAGAAGTTCAAGCCGAACAAGAAGCGCAAGCCATTGTCGAAGATGAAGCTGCGCGTGAGCTCGACTTAAACAAGCGTCGAAACAAAGCTTTGGCAGAAGCTGAAGCCATTCGGGCCATGATGAGTGGCCCTGCCAAAAAAGCGCCTCCCAAAGAGCTGCCCAAGGCTGACCCCAAGGCGGCCAAAGGGACCTTGCACAAACCAGCCCAAGTGCCTGGTGCCGCTCCCAAAAAAGCGCCAGCCGTGTCGGAGCCAAAAGATTCCACCCCAGGCGCAAACAAGGAAGTTAAGTCTGCCAAGTTGTCCTCCAGTTGGGCCGGCGATCCAGCGACTAAAAAGAAAGCCATTCCAACGCGTGGTGACACGAGTGGTGGTGTTGGCCGCAACAACTGGCGCGGCGGGCCCAAAAACCGTCGTGGCAATGATCGCGATCGCGAAGAACAAGTCCAATCTGCGCCCGCTGAAGCGCGTGTGATTGAAGTTCACGTTCCTGAAACCATCACTGTGGCCGAGTTGGCTCACAAGATGGCCATCAAGGCATCTGAGGTCATTAAGCAGTTGATGAAATTGGGCCAAATGGTCACCATCAACCAGCCTTTGGACCAAGACACCGCCATGATTCTGGTGGAAGAACTGGGTCACAAAGCCGTCATTGCAGCGCTTGACGATCCAGAGGCCTTTACCGACGACGAAGTCTCACAAAGTGATGCGCCATTGTTGCCACGTGCGCCTGTGGTCACGGTGATGGGCCACGTTGACCATGGTAAAACTTCATTGCTTGACTACATTCGCCGGGCCAAAGTAGCCTCTGGCGAGGCTGGCGGCATTACACAGCACATTGGCGCATATCACGTTGAAACAGCGCGTGGCATGGTGTCCTTCTTGGATACCCCAGGTCACGAGGCCTTTACGGCCATGCGTGCTCGTGGTGCACAAGCTACCGACATTGTGATCTTGGTGGTTGCCGCCGATGATGGCGTGATGCCGCAAACCAAAGAAGCCATCAAGCACGCCAAGGCAGCCGGTGTGCCCATTGTTGTTGCCATCAATAAAATCGACAAACCCGATGCCAACCTTGATCGCGTCAAGGGCGAATTGGTGGCCGAAGAGGTCGTGCCTGAAGAATTTGGTGGCGAATCCCCATTCGTGGGTGTGTCCGCCAAAACCGGTGCTGGCATTGACGAATTGCTTGAGCAAGTGTTGTTGCAAGCAGAGGTGCTCGAACTCAGGGCACCTGTTACAGCAGCGGCCAAGGGCTTGGTCATTGAAGCGCGTTTGGACAAAGGGCGTGGTCCTGTGGCCACTATTTTGGTTCAGTCAGGCACTTTGTCAACGGGCGATGTGGTGTTGGCAGGCCAAACATTTGGTCGTGTTCGCGCCATGCTGGATGAAAACGGTAAGGCCATCAAATCGGCTGGCCCTTCCATTCCTGTTGAAATTCAAGGTCTCACAGAAGTACCGCAAGCGGGTGACGAATTCATGGTCCTCAGCGACGAACGCCGTGCCCGTGAAATTGCCACTTACCGTGCTGGTAAGTTCCGTAACACCAAACTGGCCAAGCAGCAAGCCGCTAAGTTGGAAAACATGTTCACAGACATGAGCGCTGGCGAAGTCAAAACTTTGCCCATCATTGTCAAAGCAGACGTACAAGGTTCGCAAGAAGCCTTGGCCGCCTCATTGCTCAAACTGTCTACAGACGAGATCAAGGTTCAATTGGTCTACGCTGCAGTGGGCGGGATCAGCGAGTCCGACATCAACTTGGCCATTGCGTCCAAAGCGGTGGTCATTGGCTTTAACGTGCGTGCCGATGCCGGTGCGCGCAAACAAGCCGAAGGCAATGGCGTCAGCATCAATTACTACAACATCATTTATGACGCTGTCGATGAATTGAAAGCCGCCATGTCAGGCATGTTGGCACCCGAGCAGAAGGAAGAAGTCATTGGTATGGCCGAAATCCGAACTGTGTTCGTGGCGTCCAAGATTGGTACGGTTGCAGGTTGTATGGTTACCAATGGCCAGGTTACACGCTCCTCCAAGTTCCGTTTGCTGCGCGACAACGTGGTCATTTACACCGGCGACATCGACTCACTCAAACGCCTCAAAGACGACGTTCGCGAAGTCAAAGAAGGTTTCGAGTGCGGTATCAAACTCAAAAACTACAACGACATTGCAGTGGGCGACCAACTGGAATTCTTTGAAGTTAAAGAGATTGCACGTTCGCTCTAATTTTCTAAAGAACTGCCACACACATCCACATGGCCCGCAAACCCACCAGCTCAGCCCACCGCGGTTTCCGCGTTGCCGATCAGATCCAACGCGATCTGTCGGAGCTGATTGCGCGCGAGCTTAAAGATCCTCGCGTGGGCATGGTCACCTTGAACTCGGTTGAAGTCACCCCAGACTACGCCCACGCCAAGGTTTTCTTTAGTTTGATTTCTGGCAAACCAGAAGAGGCCACCATTGGTTTAAATGCCGCGGCTGGCTTCCTTCGAAACGGCTTGTTCAAACGCTTGCAAATTCACACCGTTCCCAGGCTTCATTTCATCTTTGATCGCACCACCGAGCGCGCATCCGACATGAATGCCTTGATCTCCAAGGCAGTGGCTTCACGTTCTAAAGACGAGGTCTGACATGAACGCGCCACGCACCAGGGTGCAACGGCGCCCTGTGCATGGGGTGCTGTTGTTAGACAAACCATACGGTCTGTCCAGTAACGATGCTTTGCAAAAGGTCAAGTGGCTTCTGCGCGCCGAAAAAGCAGGCCACACAGGCACCTTGGATCCATTGGCCACTGGCGTATTGCCATTGTGTTTTGGAGCCGCCACCAAGTTCAGTCAGTTGCACCTAGATGCAGACAAATCTTATGAAGCCATTGCCGTTTTGGGAATTCAAACCAGCACAGGCGATTTAGAGGGTGAAGTTGTTGCGGAAAAGCCTGTGAACTTCACGCCCGAGCAGCTTCAGCAGGCGCAGCTTAAGTTCACTGGCCCCATTGATCAAATTCCACCAATGTACAGCGCCTTGAAAAAGGACGGCAAAGCCTTGTACGACTACGCGCGTGCCGGCATTGAAGTGGCGCGTGAAGCACGTCACATCGTGATTCACAAATTGGCGCTTGAAGAAATCGAACCGCAAAACAATCAGCGCCGTTTGAAAATCAGGGTCACTTGCAGCAAGGGCACCTACATTCGCACCTTGGGCGAGGACATTGCCTTTTTGCTAGGCACCTGTGCGCACCTTAGCGAACTGCGCCGCATTCAAACTGGCCCCTTTACACAAGCCGAATGCCTCAGCATTCAAGACTTAGAAGCTTTGCCTGAATCAGAGCGAGAAATGAAATTGATGCCCGTCGACGCTTTGCTCGACGGTCATACCCCTGTCACCTTGCCCGCAGATGATGCTGGCAGATTCTTAAGCGGCGTGCGCCGTCGGGGCGATTGGCCTGACAACTTGCATGTTGCTGTGTACGGCGATTCACCGCGCGCGCTTTTGGGCTCTGCGCATGTGAAAGCTGGTGAACTTATTCCGGGGCGCTTGTTAAGCCCCCTAGAGATTCAATCAATTTTGGAGAAGGCCTTAGCATGACTAGACAAATTCGTAACATCGCGATCATCGCCCACGTTGACCACGGTAAAACTACCATGGTTGATCAACTGCTGCGTCAGTCCGGCACATTTGCCGAACACGAAAAAGTGGTCGACA
>CANKOT010000054.1 GCA_947484245.1 Comamonadaceae bacterium | reverse complement strand
CGGCGCATGGCATCGGTTTGTCAGGCTGTTTGGAAACAGCCGCCAGTCAAAGACCGATGGGATTCACAGGTGGGTATGGAAACCACAGGCGGGTGCCTGGGTCAAACCCCAGCAGAAGTGCTGATGTTGCGGCAACTGGAGGCGGCAACGTGCAGATTGTCGCACGAATCTGTAAACTCACAAATTAATTCTAAAGATTGAATTTTTTTAAAATATAGAACTTTTTGGTGTTTAATTTAAAGTTAATACAAAAACTATTGAGTTCTTATACATGAAATATTTTCTACTTTTGTACTTCTGCTTGCTCAGACATCCTTGGGGGCTGCTTGTTCCTCTTAAAGTCGTCTTTCTTAGCTTGTTGTTGGTACTTGGAGTTTCAACGTCTTTCCAAGCATCGGCTCAAACCTCACGCTTAGAACGTGTGTTGGCCAGCAAGGAATTGCGAGCATGCATCTGGACAGAGTACTACAGCATCAGCTATCGCAATCCCAAGACACGAGAGCTCAGTGGCATCGACATTGCCATGACCCGAGAGCTGGCTCGGGAAATGGATGTAAAAATCAAGTATGTGGAGAGCAATTTTGCGCAACTGTACGAGTCTCTCGAGCAGGATCGCTGTGACATCGCAACCCATGCGATTGGCATCACGCCCGAACGTCAAGCGCGCTTGCAATTTTCGCAGCCTTATCTTAAAAGTGGATTGTTTGCCGTGACGTTAAAAAACAAAGAGGGCCTTCAAAACTGGAACAGTTTGGATCAATCGGGGCGGGTCATCGCTGTGGCTGCAGGCACGATCATGGAGGGCGTCATGACCAAGTCATTGAAAAAAGCCAAGCTGCTCAAAGTTCAGCCGCCTGGTACGCGCGAGCAAGAAGTTTTATCGGGTAGAGCAGATGCCTTCATGACCGACTACCCCTACAGCTTGCGCATGCGAGAGCTAACCGACTGGGCGGCGGTCATTCCAGCACCCAACACCATGCCCACCACCGACTACGCTTACGCCTTTGCCAAGGGCGATGACAGTTTGTTAATCAGGGTCAATTCTTTCTTGAGTCTGACCAAGAAAGACGGTCGTCTATTGCGGTATGCCAAACTCAACAAACTTGAGCCCATTGTGTTGTTGAAATAATAGGCAAGATGCTGTGAAAAAAACACCAAATCACAAATTGCCGCATTTGATACATGCAGCGCCGCTGGGTGTTTACCGATTCGGAGCAGCAGTGGCTGTTTTCATCATCTTGGTCTCGAGCGTCTATCTTTGGAAAGACAGGCAGGACACATTAGATCGCGAAGAAGCTCGGGGCGATCTGTTGACGCGTATCTTGTTCAATCATGTGAGCCGAACATTGGAGTCAACTACCGCACTCATGACGGTCGCCAACCAATGGTCAGATTCGACTTTACCCACCCAATTCAAACTGAATTCAGCGATAGAAAAGTCCAGTTTCATTCGATCCTTGTCCATGCTGAATGAAGACGGATGGGTCCTGGCCAGCTCGGAAGAAGGCTTGGTCAATCAGTCTGTGAGCTGGTCGCAACTGGGGTTGGAGAGAGATGTTGGCGAAGATTTAGCTGCAGGGCGGTGGCAAGCTGTTCGAAATTTGTATGACCTGAATCGACAAGATATCCAATTAAATGACATCGCCATCTTGCCTCTTTCAATGCGCATGAAACGCGCAAACGGGCAAGTTGTTAGATGGCTGGTTCTCATCAACCCCCAAGATTTGATTGCGGGCTTTGCTGATTCTGTTGACGAAAAGTGTGATGCTGTTTTTGTATTCGATTACGCAGGTCGAATATTGTCAAGCAGCTCTGAAAGATGGTTTCCACATGACAAAGTTTTTGCCGAGATGCCAGCTGTCAAAAGAGTAGCAAGCAATCAAGATTTCGGAAGCTATTTTGAGATTCAAACAGATCGCACTCAATTTACAGAAAAGTTGGAAGTTCACTACCGAACCACAGCTCAGCTGCCATTGACGGTTGCTGTTGCCATTTCACGCAGTCGCGTTGAGTGGCAGTGGTTGCTGGCTTCAAAGGGCATCATTGGATTGTCTGCGCTCATGCTCTTGGCCACGTTTTTGTTAACCCGGCATGTGGCAGCCATTTGGGTGCGGCGCGAGGAAGATCGTCTTGCAATGTCAAAAGCGCTCGCAGCTGCGGAAGCAGCCACTCAAGCCAAATCAGCTTTCTTGGCTCAGATGAGTCATGAAATTAGGACGCCCATCAACAGCATGGTGGGCATGACTGAGTTAGCATTGAGTACCCCCCTGACATCTGAGCAGAAGGACTATTTGGAATTGTCGCGCACAGCTTCCCAAAGTTTGCTTCGGCTCATTGATGATATTTTGGACTTTACGCGGTTAGGTGCCAATCGACTCACACTCGATCAAACCTTGTTTGATCTTCACACTGCTTGTCAGCAGGCCATGAAAGGCTTTGCATTTCAGGCTGAACAGAAAAAAATAGATTTGTATTTGAACATTGAGCCCGATGTGCCGCAGTGGCTTTTAGGAGACCCATTGAGGCTTGGTCAGGTCCTGCAAAATTTGTTGGGAAATGCGTTGAAATTCAGCGATGAGGGCTGGGTCAAGTTGAGTGTTCGAAAATCAGTGGCCAGTGCGCAAGAGGTGACATGCACATTCGATGTGATTGACACAGGCATTGGTATTTCGCCGGAAAAAATGGACATGATTTTTTCGCCATTCAGTCAGGCAGATGCCTCTGTGAATCGCAAGTATGGCGGCAGTGGCCTAGGCCTTTCGATCGCTAAAAACTTGGTCAAATTGATGCATGGTCACATCAGCGTTCAATCCCGAGAAGGGGGTGGTAGTCACTTTACTTTTGCAGCTCAATTTCAAACCCCTTCGGCAGAGCTGCTTGAAAAGAAAGCCACTTTGGTGCGAGTCAATGCGATGAGCTTCAGCGCTTTGTCGCATCGGGCGGACGTGACGCTGGTTGAATCTAATCCATTTGCACGAGAAATTCTTCGCAATAATTTGGCCGCTCAACAAATCAATGCAAAAGAAATTGTCACCCCAACTGACTTGCAGTCGTATCTGGAGGATTGGCTGAAGCAGGGTGTCAGACGTCAAACTCTCTGGGTGATCGATCACAGCATGCTGGCTTACTTAGAACCAGCTTATTTGCTGGCTCAGCAAGGTACAAAATGGCGGAACTTATCTTGGCTGGTGCTGTCTGATTTTGGTTTGAATCATGACGTTCAAAATTTGTGTGCCTTGGCGAGAACTTTGGGCGTTCGAGTCACTAACTTGTACAAACCCGTGACCATGCTTGAGCTTCAAAATGCTTTGACGGCTTTGACCAAAATGGACGTGATGGGTGAGGAAATTGAAAAAGAAATAGTTCTTAAAAACCAGCACGTCGGCAAGATTCTGGTGGTTGAAGATACCCCGATGAACCAGCAGTTGGCCATTTGGACTTTGGAAAAATTGGGGTGTTCTGTCGACATTGCAGAGAATGGTGAAATGGCTTTGAAAAAAATTCGAAGCGATGTCTATGATTTGATCTTGATGGATTTGCAAATGCCAGGCATGGACGGCCTCTCGGCTGCCCATGAAATTAGGCGCATTGAAGTGACCGAGGCATTGAAAATGACCCCCATCGTGGCCATGACTGCGCACGTCTTAGATGAAGATCGTGTCCTGGCCCAAAAAGCGGGTATGCAAGACTTTCTCATTAAACCTGTTTCGGCCGATGAGTTTCAAAGAGTTTTGACTAAATTTTTATAGCGGGGCTCAGTTCCTGAGCCAGCCCTGAGTCGATAATTCACACAAGATTCACGCTCAGAAGCAAGCTCGTCTTTTATGGCTAACGCATTTCAATCAGGATTCATGGTGTTCCATGGCAACCGCCTAGAAGACCTGCGTGATCTCACGGTTGGCCTGTTTCGAAACAATCCCCTGCCACCCTTGGTACCCGAGACCCTGCTGGTGCAAAGCAATGGGATGAAGCATTGGTTAGAAATGGCGTTGGCCGACGACGCTGCCATGGGGATATGCGCTGCCACGCAAATGGAGCTGCCTTCTAGTTTTATTTGGCGCATGTACCGTTTGGTTTTGGGACAAGCATGGGTTCCAGTGGCCATGCCATTGGACAAGCAAGCGCTGACCTGGCGTCTGTGGCGCTTGTTACCCGAGTTTGCCAAAAACCACCAGGTTAAGCCGCTGCTGGCTTATGTCCAAGACGATCCTATGGGCTGGCAACGTTATCAGTTGGCTCAACAAGTGGCCGACGTCTTTGACGGCTACCAAAGCTACCGCGCCGATTGGCTAAGCGATTGGGCCCAAGGTCAATGTGTGTTGCAGCACCAAGGCCAGTCCAAATCAATGCCTTCTGATCAACTATGGCAAGCTCAGTTGTGGCAGTTGTTACAGCAAGATCTAATGCAAACACAAGCGCCAGAGCTTGCATCTCAGTACCATTCAAGAGCTGAGGTGCATTCGCAATTCATGCGCAAGGTTCAACAAGCTGGCGCTTCAAAGCCCGAAGGTTTGCCGCCTCGCATTGTGGTCTTTGGCATCTCCAATTTGCCCATGCAGGTGGTAGAGGCCTTGGCTGCTTTGGGTCGTTGGAGCCAGGTCATCCTCATGGTTCAAAATCCCTGCCAAGAATACTGGGGTCATGACATGGACTTGGTCGCCCACAAGCATTCGCTTTTGTCTTCGTGGGGTCAGCAGGGTCGAGATTACTTGCACGCCTTAGAGCGATTCGATCAAGCCCAGAACGCCTTGAGCGTCATGAGCAAACAAACTTTTTTTGTGGATCCAGGCCATCATCCTTCGCCCACACGTCTGCAAAAAATTCAATCTGATATTTTGAATTTGAACACCATGCCCGATCGGCCTGAATCTTGTGAGGATGACGCTAGCATTCAAATGGTACAGGCGCATTCGGCGCAGCGTGAAGTAGAAATTTTGCATGATCAGCTTTGGGCCTGGTTTGATGAAAATCCAAGTTGGAAACCCAACGATGTGATGGTGATGGTGCCCGATATGGCCACCTTTGCTTCTCACATTCAAGCGGTGTTTGGGCGCTTTTCTTCTCAGCATCCTAGGTACATTCCATTCTCCTTGGCAGACACCACCCCTCGCCAAGTGCCATTGGTACAAGCCTTGGAATTTTTATTGAATCTGCCAGAGGCTAGGATTACCCTGACGCAGTGGCTTAGCCTGTTTGAAGTGTCTGCCGTTCGCACTAAATTTCAAATGACTGAGCTTGATTTGCAAACCATGAAAAATTGGTTGCAAGACGCTGCTGTGCGTTGGGGCTTGAATCCTGCGCACAGGCAAAAGTGGGGTGTTCCTAGCAGCATGCCCCATGCGCAACAAAACACGTGGTCCTATGGTTTGCAAAGATTGATATTGGGATATGCCGCAGGCCAAACTGAAGAACTTTCGGCTTGGCATGGCGTATTGCCTTTGCCACAGGTCTCTGGTTTGAGTGCGTTGAAGGTAGGGCATCTGGCTCAGTGGATTGACGCCGTGTCACTTAGCCTGACTCAACTGAATGCAGAACATTCTCCTGCCCAATGGTGTTCAGTGATGAACGATTTGCTTGACCGTTTTTTTGAAGTTGACAACGAAGCCGATGAACGGATGCTCCTGCGTTTAAAGCAAGAGCTGGCACAGTGGCAAGCATTGTGTGATCAGTCGGGTTTGACCGAGCCATTGCCTTTGACGGTTGTGCGCGAACATTGGCTGGCGGGTCTTGAATCTGCGGGCTTGCAGCAACGATTCTTTGGTGGGGGTGTTCAATTCTCAACCCTCATGCCCATGCGTGCCATTCCCTTCAAAGCTTTGTGTTTGCTGGGCATGAACGATGGCGCTTATCCTCGTCAAAGCACTCCCCGTGATTTTGATTTGATGTCAGCAAATTGGCGCGCTGGAGATCGCTCGCGCCGCGAAGACGATCGGTATCTGTTCTTGGAAGCATTTTTATCTGCGCGCGACAAACTCTACATCAGCTGGCAAGGCAGAAGATCCACTGACAATCAAAAAATACCACCTTCTGTTTTGGTCTCTCAGTTGCTTGATACCTTGCGGTCTCGTTTCTCGCCAGAGTCCCCCGCCGCCTTGCAGCCCTTGCAGGCTTTTTCAGCCAAATACTTTCAAGCAGGGTCAAAATTTTTGACTTATGCCGACGATTGGGAAAAAGCCCAGCCGCCTTTGATTGTTACAAAAGCTGCATCTCCTGCTTCACAGTCCTCTGAGCTTGATTTGTTTGCCATTTCAGAATGGCCCTTGAAAGAGTGTTTGAGATTGCTCAAACAGCCAGTTGAGGTTTACTGGCGCAGTCGCTTGGGTGTGTCGCTAAAGGCGCCAGAAGAAGCGCTGTTAGACGATGAAAATTTTGTGTTGGACGGGCTAGACAGGTATTTGATGGGCCGTTCATTGTTAGAAGCCTCCGACATCGATGGGCAGTTAGAGGTTCAGAAACTGTTAGGTCATTTGCCAATGGGTGCAACAGGCCAAATGGTGCTCTCACAGCAATATGATGCTGCGCAAAAAGTGAAAGATCGTGCGTCGACCTATTGGCATCAATACGCTTGTGAATTGCCGACACAATCGGTTGGTGTTGTGCTTGCCATGCCTTGGGGTGAGGTTCGTGTGAGTGCTGAGATCACGGCTTTGAGGCAGCCAATCGATCACTTGGGTCAATCGCTACAAGCACTTGAAAGTGTGCCTACTTTGCAAATCATCACCAGACCTGGTGCCGTTGCCACTGGGCAAAAAGATCAGCAAACTCCGCGTGCCGATGTCTTGATCCATCTCTGGCCCAACCATGTTCTGCTTTGTGCTGCTGGCTGGAATCTGCAATCAGTGGCCGTCGGCCTAGATGGGGTAGCGGTTTTGCCTGCCTTGAGTGCTAATTCCGCAAAGAGTTTGTTGGTTCAATGGTTAAAGGTTTACGCGCAGGCCTGGGCTCAGCCTTTGCCAGTCACTTTCAAAGCAGGCTTGGCCTTCGCATCTGAACAAATTAGCATCAAGAGATCAGGCAGTGAAGTTGCGAATGAATGGATCAAAGAAATGGCTTTGGACAAGGCGCGCAAAGAATTTTCGGATGACTTTTCTGACAACACTGATTTTGCGCGGTCCATGTATGTGCAGCGTTCGTTTGATCATTTCGATGCACTTGTCAATGGCTTGCCAATTTGGGCCCCCCTTTTGTACGAAGATCTGATCCATGCGGCATCCATGGAAGGTGGTGAGGCATGAGTCAAACGAAAACACACAAACTCAATGTGCTGACCCTCCCATTGCAAGGCATTCAACTCATTGAGGCCAGCGCTGGCACTGGCAAAACGTGGACATTGGCAGCCCTCTACGTGCGTTTCATTTTGGGGCATGGCTGGGCTGGCGAAGGCTTGATGCCACCCCAAATTTTGGTCATGACCTTTACCGAGGCTGCCACAGCCGAATTGAGAGATCGCATTCGAGAACGATTGTCTCAGGCTGCGCAATTCTTCAGAGGACATCCGCAAGTCGCTGACGATTTTCTAAGACACTTGCAACAGACGCTAGGATTCGACGCCAATGCGCAGCACGCTGAACGCTTAGAACAGGCAGCTCAGTGGATGGACGAGGCGGCCATCTACACCATTCACAGCTGGTCAAGTCGCATGTTGCGTCAACATGCCTTCGACAGTCAAAGCTTATTTGATCAAAAACGCTTAGACGATTCATCTGCTCTGAAGTTGAAGTTGGTCAAGGACTATTGGCGGGAATTCATTTACCCCTTAGAAGCCAAACAACTCGGTGCTCTCAAAGATTTAGGTGGATCGCCAGAAGCGTTGCTAAAAAACACGCAAACCCTTTGGCAAAAATTTGAAAAATCACCTGGTGGTTTTCCTGATCCTGCTCAAGATCCCGAGCCAAAGGCTTTGGTGCTCGCTTGGACACAGTGGCAAGAGCGTGTCCTGAATTTGGAGACTCAAGCCAGGCAGTGCTTGTTGAGCAACATGCCAAGCGCTTTGGACCAATTGGCCCATGCGCTTGAAAATGACTTGAATCGCAACCATTATCGAGCGAACAAACACGCCTACTTCCTTCGCCACCTTTCAGAATGGGCATCTGGCGCTGAGGCCGATGTGGACGCACTTTCAAAATTCACGGCTGAAAAACTCAAAGCCAGCTTAAAGGGGGGTGCCAAGCCCGTCGACAATTCGCACGGTGCTTGGAGTGCCATGAGCAATTGGCTGGCTGAGCGCCAACGCGAGCCTGAAGTCGGAGTTCATTTGTTGCAACATGCTGCACTGAAGGTGGGGCGAGCTTATGCCCTGCAAAAAAGAAGCCTGGCGTGCTTTGATTTTTCTGATTTGTTGCAAAGACTGCATGCAGCGTTGCATTCGCCAGAAAGTCGCCTCCCTCACATCATTCGCACGCAATTTCCAGTAGCCATGGTGGATGAATTTCAGGATACGGATCCCTGGCAATATGAATCACTCTCGACAATTTATGGCGCAACCGCGGGCCAGGATCAAAATTTAGAAGTTCCCCAACAAGCCAATGCCTTCATGATCATTGGCGATCCCAAGCAGGCCATTTACAGTTTTCGGGGTGCCGACTTACCAACCTACTTGAACGCAAGACATTCTGTAGACTCAATTTGGACACTCACCGAAAACCATCGCTCTAGTCAAGAGTTGGTGAATGCTGTGAATCATATTTTTGAGCAAGCATCAAACCCTTTTGGTGAAGTGCCTTTTGAGCGTGTACAAACCCCCGTGCCAGCCAAAGCAGAAAGTCTTCGAAGGGCCGATGGCCAAGCCCACTCCGCGCTAACAGTTTGGCACTTGGACTCGCACAAGCCCCTCAGTGGCGCATCCTACTCAGACGCGATGGCGCAAATTTGTGCCACTCAAATGGTCGCATTGCTGAATCAGCAAGTTGCTCAGGCAGGCCAAATGGCGGTGTTGGTGAGAGATGGGCAGGAAGCCAAGAAAATACGCCAGGCTTTGGCGGCACGAGGTGTACGAAGCGTCTATTTGTCTGACCGAGAGAGCGTCTATGCCACACGCGAAGCGCTTGACTTGGCATGTATTTTGGAAGCTGTATTGCAGGCTCGCAACGCCAAGCTACTGCGCGCCGCCCTCACGACCCGCACCTTGTGCCTCAGCTTGAATGAAATTGAACAAGTCATTCACGCAGAAGAGGCTTGGGACATCTGGGTCGAGCGATTCAATGCGTGGCACCACACTTGGCAACGTCAAGGATTTTTGCCCATGCTCTACAAATTGCTGCATGAGCAAGACATTGGCCGTCGCATGCAAGAACAGGGCGACACCGCAGAAAGACGCTTGACCAACCTCTTGCACCTTGGTGAATTGCTGCAATCGGCCAGCCTCAGCTTGCAAGGCGAGACCGCCTTGTTAAGGTATCTGTCGGATCAATTGGCAAACCCGCAGGCACAAGGCGAGGCTGCGCAGATGCGTTTAGAGACCGATGCAGAACTGGTGCAGGTCATTACTTTTCACAAGGCCAAAGGATTGCAATATCCTTTGGTTTTTTTGCCATTTGCCTCTAACTTCAGAGAGGACAAAGACGACTCGCTGCGCACGCCTGAGGAGCGGCTGCAAGAAGACATCCGGCTGTTGTACGTCGCCCTGACGCGCGCGCAGCAAGCCATGTGGATGGGGCTTGCCAGTCGCCAAAAAGACTTCAAAGCTCAAGCCTCTAAGCCGCAAAGTGCCATCAGCGTGTTGTTGCAACGCCAGACGCCAGACGATTTGTCTGACAAATTAAAGTCATGGTCGATGTGTGATGACATCTCTGTGATCAGCGCGCCGCTCGCGGATGCTCAGAGTTATGTGCCTTTGACGAACGCCCGGTCAGAAGCTTCGACGGCGGCAAGATCGCCATCACGCGTTTTGCCAAGCGTCGGTTGGACTGCCAGTTTCAGTGCGCTCACCCGGAACATGAGCGAAGCCAAATCGCAAACCACAGACTCAGGTCTGGCGCGGGAAGAGCGTTGGCTTGATTCGCAAATTGACAACCCTGTGACCCCCTCCAATGACCTTTTCACAGCAGATGGCTCTGACGCATCCGCCAAAACTGAAACCCCTCTTTACAACGAACTCCCAGCAGGTAGCGCCTACGGCACATTACTGCACGACATCTTTGAATGGCAACTGAAAGAAGCTTGGCCATTGTTGCAAAATCAATCTGACGTCTTTCCCGAAGTCAAAATTCGCTGGCAGCGTTGGTGGCAATCCCAAGCCGACAGCCTGCAGCTGAAGCCTGAACACCAAGCCCTCTGCCTTCAACTTATTGCCCAATGCGCAGCCACTTCCTTGCCCTCTAAATTGGGGTCAGATCAACATTGTTTTAGCCTTTCGCAACTCAATGTCCAAAATGCTTGGCCAGAAATGGGCTTCACGTTCAAGACGCATGGTGTTTCATCGGCGCGTGTTGACCAACTGATCAGCGCTTCTCTTCACACAAGCCGGCCACGCCCGGCTTTAAAAGCACAGCAATTGAACGGATTGCTCACAGGCTTTATCGATATCGTGTTTGAACATCAGGGGCGCTATTTTGTGCTGGATTACAAGTCCAACAAATTGCCCGACTACTCGCAAGACAGCATCATCAACAGCATGCTCAGCCATCGCTATGAAGTGCAATACACCTTGTATATTTTGGCGCTCCATCGGCTCTTAAAGTCTCGCCTCCAAAATTACAACTACGACCAGCACATGGGCGGTGCCATCTATCTTTACTTGCGCGGAATTGACCAAGCGGGGCAGGGCGTCTATGTCAATAAGCCGCCCTACGAACTAATTCGCCAATTAGACGAAGCCTTTCAATCGAATCACCATCCCTTGTTGGCTGCGGTGATGGCATGATGAACCAGATGTCATCGAACAACAAGGGCACAGTGATGCAATCTGTGTTTCAGGTGCAAGCTTGCCCTTGGACAGCTTTGGATCTGGCGTGGCTGCAGTTTTTAAAGTCTCATCAAGCAACGCCTGAGCCCTTGCACGAATTGCTGGCGTTGTTGGTCAGCCACCAAATGGGAAAAGGCCACGCTTGCTTAGACCTCGATGCTTTGTGGAGCAACCCTTTCCTCTTGCTAGACTGGAACGAAGCTCAAACCAAAGCCTTGCTCAATTCATTGACACCCATCAATCGGCACGCGGGCAGTGCTGATTTGCTTGCTCTGAAAGTCAACCCCTGGTCTGAGGCTGCGAAGACAATGCCATGGGCGATGGGTGAACATTCACCCATGGTGGTGTCTTTTCAGAACGAGGGACAAGCGCAGCGTCTTTATCTTCGTCGTGCATGGCAAGCAGAGCAAAGCATTCAGGCCTCAGTGCAAATGCGTTTGGCAACAAATTTTGAAGTGCCACATGACACCCACGAAAATTTGAACAAGCTATTTGGTCAACCAGGCGCTGAAACAGATTGGCAACGAATCGCCTGCGCCAAGGCATTGCGTGCAGGACTCACGCTCATTACCGGTGGTCCAGGCACAGGCAAAACCACCACAGTGGTTCGCTTATTGGCATTGCTTCAACGCGCCTCACATGATCAGCGAAAACCATTGCGCATTCATTTGGCAGCACCCACGGGCAAGGCAGCCAGTCGCTTGAGTGCTTCAATTCAGTCTGCATTGACCAGCTTGCCTGCAGCTTGGGCGGAAGGAATTCCCACACAAGCCGTCACCCTGCATCAGCTGTTGCAGTACAACCCCGATGCAGCTGCTAGACCAGCACCTCAGTTGGCAAGCGATTTGGTGGTGGTGGACGAAGCCTCCATGATTGATTTAGAGCTCATGGCACGCTTGATGAAATGCGTCCCTGCACACGCCAGATTGGTTTTGTTGGGCGATAAAGACCAGCTGGCCTCGGTGGAGGCTGGCGCTGTTTGGTCTCAGTTGTGTGAAGGTGCAGCCGAGGCAGACGAACACACACAAGCTCGTGCTCAAACCCCCTATGCCTTGGCCGAGCAAACGGTTGTGCTGCATGTGAGCCGACGCTTTGGTGCCGACAGTGGCATCGGTCAATGGGCCAAACTGATCAATGCCGGTGATCTAGAGCAACTTCAAACGCAATGGCATGCCTTAACCCCGGCGAGCTTCGAGGATCATCTTGATAAGCCAGAGGTTCAACGCTGGCCAGATGAGTGGCGCGAAAGACCCCAAGGTCAACTCCATCCAGAAGCAGTGAATGCATTGCGTGTTGGATGGTCTGCTTGGCTGAACGCATTGAAACCGCTGCTCCAAGCCGGTGCCATTTGTGACAGCACAAAAGCACTTGAGTTGCTCCATTGCTTTAGCAAGTTTCAAGTGCTTTGTGCTCTTCGGCAGGGACCTTGGGGTGTACTAGCAATGAACGAACGCATTGCACTGGCCCTCGAATTGTCTAAGGGCAATGAAAGAATTCCCCAGCCCGCTCAAGTACAAAATACATGGTTTGCAGGTCGCCCCATTATGGTGACACGCAACGACTATCACCTGAATCTCATGAATGGCGACGTTGGGCAATGCTTGCCGACTGCCAATGGATTGCGCGTTGCGTTTCCCGACGGCCAAGGCGGCGTTAGGTGGGTTTTGCCCTCGCGCCTCGATGCGGTAGAAACTGTTTGGGCCATGACCGTTCACAAAGCGCAAGGATCAGAGTACGAGCATGTTCTGATGGTGCTACCAGATCGCGATGCGCCCGTGCTCACGCGCGAGTTGCTCTACACAGGGGTGACCCGAGCCAAACATCATTTAACGTGGTGGGTGCCCAAGCCCGCCGTGCTGATCAGAGCGGTGGGTCAGCGCGTCACCCGAAGTGGTGGTTTGGCGCAAACCCTGTTTCATCGGTGAAAATAAGTGCATTTGCAAGACCAAGCGAGATACAGATGAATTTTGAAGAAATGGCCGATCAACTCTCGGCCCACCCTGACTATAAAATCAAGCGACGCTTGGTCCCTATTTTCGATTTTGGTGCGGGTACAGGCGGTCCGACCAAGCGGATTTTGGTGTTGGATACAGAAACCACGGGGCTAGATTGGCGTGCTGAAAGCATCATTGAATTGGCCATGTTGGCTGTCGATGTCGATGTGCAAACGGGGCAGCCGGTGGGTGCAGTCGAGGTTTATGAAGACTTCGAAGACCCTGGCCGTCCCATACCCGCTGAAATTACCAAACTCACTGGCATCACCAGCCAAGATGTGAAAGGTCAGACGCTCGACGAAGCCAAAATCAAAGACATGGTGCAACGCGCCGACTTGATCGTGGCGCACAACGCGGCTTTTGATCGCCCCTTCGCAGAACACCGATTAGAGATTTTTGAGCACAAGGCATGGGCCTGCTCCTTTGCTGGCATTGACTGGAAAGCCCAGGGTTTGGGGTCGGCAAAGTTGGAGTTTCTGTGTAGCGAGCTCGGCTGGTTCTACGGCGCACACCGAGCGCAAGTTGACTGCCATGCGCTGCTCAGAGTGTTGTCCTCCCCCTTAAAGACATCAGCCGAAAGCAAGCCCTTGACCGGCTTGCAACAACTTTTTAAATCTGCAGAAAACGCCCGAACCATCGTGAAGGCTTTCGGTTCTCCCTTCGAAACCAAGGACAAACTAAAGGCCCGGGGTTACAGATGGGACGCGGAAGCTCGCGTTTGGTGCACTGCCGTGAAGTCGGCAGAAGCTTTGGACGCAGAAGCCGAATGGCTCAAAGCTCAGGTCTACGGGGGGCGTTCTGCCCGAATTGGCATGGAAATTCAAGACGCCTTGGTCCAATTTTCAAGCCGAAGTGGTAAATCGGGAGATCGAGTCTTGTAAATTGAAACAATTCAGGACATGAGAGGGCCTGAAAGGGCCTGAAAGGGAAGGGGCGCCCTCAAAGACAGGGATAATCACGGGTTCGGGAAAAATGTCTTTCCCGCCCTTTTTGAAGAGCATTCCAGCCATGGCCCAATACGTTTTTTCTATGAACCGCGTCGGCAAGATCGTGCCGCCGAAGCGTCACATTCTCAAAGACATTTCACTCAGTTTTTTCCCGGGCGCCAAAATTGGCGTCCTTGGTTTGAATGGTTCTGGCAAATCCACTTTGCTCAAAATCATGGCGGGCATCGACAAAGAGATTGAAGGCGAAGCCATTCCCATGGCAGGTCTCAAAATTGGTTATCTGCCTCAAGAGCCTCAAATGAACCCCGACGAAACCGTGCGCGAAGCGGTGGAGGGTGGCATGGGCGAAGTGAAGGCCGCACAAGCTCGCCTTGAAGAAGTTTATGCCGCTTACGCTGAAGAAGATGCCGATTTCGACGCACTTGCAGCCGAGCAAGCCAAATTGGAAGCCATCATCTCCACAGCGGGCGATGCTTCAGATCACCAACTCGAAATTGCAGCAGACGCTTTGCGCTTGCCCCCATGGGATGCCGTCATTGGCAAACTGTCGGGCGGGGAAAAACGCCGAGTGGCTTTGTGCCGCTTGTTGCTCAGTCGCCCCGACATGTTGCTGCTTGACGAACCCACCAACCACTTGGATGCAGAGAGTGTCGATTGGCTCGAATTGTTTTTGCAACGCTTCCCAGGCACCGTGGTGGCCATTACCCACGATCGTTATTTCCTAGACAATGCGGCTGAATGGATTTTGGAACTCGATCGCGGACACGGCATTCCCTACAAAGGCAACTACTCCAATTGGTTGGAGCAAAAAGAGGCACGCTTAGGTCAAGAGCAGCGCACGGAAGACGCCCGCACCAAGGCCATGAAAAAGGAATTGGAATGGGCGCGTTCTAACCCCAAAGGTCGTCAAGCCAAGAGCAAGGCGCGTTTGGCACGCTTTGAAGAGCTGAGCGACTACGACTACCAAAAACGCAATGAAACACAGGAAATTTTTATTCCTGTGGCCGAACGTTTGGGCAATGAGGTGTTTGAGTTCACCAATGTCAGCAAATCCTTCGGCGATCGTTTGCTCATCGACGACCTGAGCTTCAAAGTGCCTGCTGGCGCCATTGTTGGCATCATCGGCCCTAACGGTGCCGGTAAGTCAACGCTGTTCAAACTGATTGCTGGTAAAGAGCAACCCGACAGCGGAACCATCAAAGTGGGTCAAACCGTGAAGATGGCCTTCGTCGATCAAAACCGCGATGACTTGTCCAACGAAAAAACCGTTTGGGAAGATGTGTCCGGTGGTCTAGACATCATGACCGTGGGCAAATTCCAAATGCCCAGCCGTGCCTATTGCGGCCGCTTCAACTTCAACGGCGGCGATCAGCAAAAGAAAGTGGGCATGTTGTCGGGTGGTGAGCGCGGTCGTTTGCACTTGGCCAAAACCCTCATCGAAGGCGGCAACGTATTGCTGCTAGACGAACCCTCCAATGACTTGGACGTGGAAACATTGCGCGCCTTGGAAGATGCCTTGCTCGAGTTTGCAGGCTCGGTCATGGTCATTAGCCACGATCGATGGTTCCTTGACCGTATTGCGACGCACATCTTGGCCGCAGAAGGCGATAGCCAGTGGGTGTTCTTTGATGGCAACTACCAAGAGTATGAAGCCGACAAGAAGAAGCGTTTGGGCGAAGAGGGCGCCAAGCCTAAGCGTGTGCGTTTCAAAGCCTTGAAATAATTCACTGAGCTCAGT
>CANKOT010000053.1 GCA_947484245.1 Comamonadaceae bacterium | reverse complement strand
TGACGAGCCTTGACCCCGGCACTGACTCTGCAGTTAGAGCTGCTTGGTTCCCCACCTGACTCGGTTGGCCGCTTTACCATGCGGGAAGGCCCGTCGAGGGCTATTGTAAGACACCGATAGAATCCACACATGTCTTATCTCGTTCTGGCACGCAAATACCGTCCTCGTAACTTCACTGAAATGGTGGGGCAGGAGCACGTTGTGCAAGCCCTGACCAATGCCCTTGTGCAACAAAGGTTGCACCATGCCTATTTGTTCACGGGCACCCGAGGCGTCGGTAAAACCACTGTCTCTCGCATTTTGGCAAAATCACTCAATTGCCAAGGGCTGGATGGTCAAGGCGGCATCACGGCTGAGCCCTGCGGGGTCTGCCAGGCCTGCCAAGACATTGATTCAGGCAGGTTTGTCGATTACACAGAGCTTGACGCAGCCTCCAACCGCGGCGTTGATGAGGTGCAAAGTTTGTTAGAGCAGGCTGTCTACAAGCCGGTTCAGGGGCGATTCAAGGTCTTCATGATTGACGAGGTTCACATGCTGACCAACACGGCATTCAATGCCATGTTGAAGACCTTAGAAGAGCCGCCAGAGTATCTCAAGTTTGTATTGGCCACCACCGATCCGCAAAAAGTACCTGTCACTGTTTTATCGCGTTGTTTGCAATTCAACTTGCGGCCGATGGCGCCAGAAACAGTGTTTGAGCATTTGACAAAGGTCTTGGCACAAGAGCATCTGCCTGCTGAGCCTATGGCTCTTAAGTTGCTGGCGCGAGCAGCGCGGGGCTCTATGCGTGACGCGCTGAGTCTGGCAGATCAAGCCATTGCCTTTGGCAGTGGGCAGTTGCAAGAGGCTGCTGTTCGCTTAATGCTGGGCAGCGTTGATAGAAGCCATGTGATGGGCCTCATTGATGCGCTTGCCAAGGGGGATGGCGCGGCCGTGGTCGCAATTTCGGAGGGCTTGCGGCTGAATGGCTTGTCAGCAGCATCGGCCTTAGAAGATATGTCGATGGTTTTACAGCGCATGGCTGTATTGCAGGCTGTGCCCGCCTCAGCTTCTGAATCTAACTATCCAGACCATCAGGAAATGTTGCGCTTGTCGCAGGCCATGCCTGCCGATGAAACACAGTTGCTCTATAGCTTGTGTTTGCATGGCCGTACAGAATTGGGACTGGCCCCTGATGAATACGCTGCGCTCACCATGGTCTTGCTTAGGTTGTTGGCGTTCAAACCTCAAGCGCAAAAAAATCAACAGGTCGCAGCACCCACGGCTCAAAAAAAAACTTTAACGACAGCCCCTAGCAGCGCCTCTCAAACTCAGGCTGCACCTGAGACGCTTGCCGCGGTATTGCCAGATTCAAAGCCCAAGGCAGATGCTGAGGTCAGTGCCGAGGCTGAGGCTGAGCACCAGACGAAGTCTGTCAAAGCACCCATCCAAGTTCGGAATTTGCCCATTCGCGAAGCCAGTGAGCCCTCGGAAAGAACAGCACCCAAAGTGTTGGTCGCTACAGAGGAGGGCCATTTTTGGACTCAGACGGTTCGCCAGTTGGTTGCCTCTGAGGCTGCGACGGCCTTGGTGCGTGAGTTGGCTTTGCAATCTCAATTGATTGCCCGTGACACCGATCAATGGCATTTGAGAATTGAAAGCGAATCTTTGAATCAAGGTGCAGCCCGTGAGCGGCTTCAAGCTGCGCTGCATGCAGCAGGTTTTGCAGTCAAGCTGGTGATCGAAATTGGCAAGGTGACAGATTCACCCGCTCAGCGAAATGCGGTTGCGCTGGCTGAAAAGCAAAATGCAGCAGAAAAATTGATTCAATCAGATCCATTGGTTCAAGACATGATTCAAAATTTTGGCGCCAAAATAGTGCCAGGCACAATTAAGCTCATCTCCTAAATTCTACCGAAGGAAAATTATGTTTAACAAAGGTCAACTCGCTGGCTTGATGAAGCAAGCTCAAGCCATGCAAGACAATTTGAAGAAAGCCCAAGACGAATTGGCTTTTGTCGAAGTGGAAGGCTCGTCTGGCAGTGGCATGGTCAAAGTTTTGATGACATGTAAGCATGCCGTGAAACGCGTCACCATCGATCCCTTTTTGTTGGCGGATGACAAGGACATGCTCGAAGATTTGGTGGCTGCCGCTTTCAATGACGCTGTGCGTCAAGCTGAGGAAGTATCTCAACAGAAAATGGGCAAGCTCACTGCGGGTTTGCCCCCGGGCATGAAGTTACCCTTTTAAAGCATTCAAACGCCATGCAAAAATCCAATGCCCACGCTTTAGATGCGTTGATACAAGCGCTGCGGGTTTTGCCGGGCGTGGGCGCGAAGTCTGCATCCCGCATGGCTTTTCACCTCATGCAGCATGAGCGTTCTGCGGCGATCCATCTGGCCAAAGCACTTGAGCATGCTTGTGCCAACGTCCATCATTGCGCCACGTGTCACACATTGACGGATTTAGAGGTGTGCAACATGTGCGCCGACCCTGAGCGTGATCGAACGCAGTTGTGCGTGGTTGAAACCCCAGCAGATCAAGCCGCCATCGAGCGCACTTCGACTTTCAAGGGCTTGTACTTCGTGCTCATGGGAAAGCTCAGCCCCTTGGATGGTTTAGGCCCTCATGATCTGGGCTTTGCCAAGTTGTCAGAGCGTTGCAATGACGGTCAGGTGCAAGAAGTCATTCTTGCGACCAATTTCACGGGCGAAGGTGAGGCTACGGCCCATGTCATCGCCGAAATGTTGAAAAAACGTGGTTTGCGCGTCACACGCTTAGCCAGGGGCGTGCCAGCTGGCAGTGAATTGGAATACGTCGATTTGGGCACCATCGCCCATGCACTGGTTGATCGCCGCTAAGCACCAAGCGTGCTTAGCGTTTTTTTTACTAGTGTTCATCATTACGTAATTACCCGCTTGGGATGTTTCCCGATGCGCTGCTATCAGTACCTTTGTATGCTGAATCCATCTTTCATGGGTGCAAATTAAGGGTCTTAGCGTGTTACACCGGGTGAGTCGCCGTGAGTTTTCAGCATTGGGCATGGCCATCGCCAGCGTTTGGCTGTCGCCTTCTGTGTCTCAAGCCGCCTCATCCCCCCAAAAGGTCACCATTGCATTGGCTGCCAAGAGCAGCCTCTATCACTTGCCGCTCGTTTTGGCTGATCAGTTGGGCATGTTCAAAAATGAAAATTTGCACATTGATTGGCTTGAATGTGATTCTGGCCAACAAGCTGTGCAGATGGCTGTCAGTGGACAAGCCGATGTCATCTCGGGGGCCTTTGAACATGCACTTGACTTGCAGGCTCGTGGCTTGAATTACCGAGCATTTGTGGTTCAAGGTCGCGCGCCTCAAATGAGTCTGGGTTTGGCCATACGCAAGGCCAACGGCATGAAGTCATTGGCCGATTTGAAATCTGTCCGCTTGGGCATTTCTTCCTTGGGATCTGCAACGCATTGGCTGGCACAGCATTGGATGATCAAAGCCAATTTGTCTGCTGAGAATTTTCAATTTGTGGAGCTGGGAGCCAGCACGTCCAGCGTGATGGAAGCCGTCAAAACAGGATCGATAGACGCTTTGTGCTTTGTCGATCCCATCATGCATTACCTTGAGCAAAAAAATGAAGTTCGGCTTTTAGCCGATAGTCGAACACTGCTGAGTGCGCAAAGAATGTTTGGGGGACCTATGCTTTCGGCATGCTTAATTGGCAAGGCAGAGTTTTTGCAAAAACGCGCCAATGTGGGGCTTGCGTTGACAAAGGGTGTGGTTCGAGCTTTGCAGTGGCTCAAAACTGCGGGGCCATCGGACATTCTTAAAGTGGTACCTTCTGCCAATTGGATGGGCGATCGGGCCATTTATTTGGGCGCATTGGAAAGGGTGCGCGACAGCTACAGTTTGGATGGTGTGTTTGCAGCCGATGCCTTGCAAAATACGTGGCGAGTTAGAGCCAGCAGGGTGACCACCGACCGTGCAAATTGGACCACCTTGAGTCAATCATTTACCAACGAATTTACGTTGATTGCCAAACGCAAATTCAGCGCTTAACAGCCTCATTTTTAGAACTGGTCTTGCCACTGGGATTGGATTGTTGTTTTGATTTTTCTTTAGACTTTGAAGCACTCTTTGAAGTAGCTTGGGCCTTGGGGCCTTGTTTGACGCTTGCTTTTTTGCCTGTATTTTTGCTGCCACGCGAGCTTGCTGTGGTTGGCACCAAAATAGCGATGGACTGTCCAGGTTTGAGCGCCACGGGCATTTTGAGTTTGTTCCATGCAGCAATGCTAGCGGGCGTCACGTCGTGTCGGCTGGCCAGGGTAGCCAGCGTGTCTCCCTTTTGAACTTTCACCAGAATTCGGCGCAACACAATTTCGGGGGCAAAAGCGATTTGTGCGTTGTCAGCCAAATGCTCAGTGACATCTGCATCAAGTGCGCCTTGTCTGGCAACCAACAATGTAGAGCCTTGCTTGACCTGCATCCCTTTGGGGATTTGATTGACTGATCGCAAGTCATTCTCTGACATGTTGACCAGCTTGCTGGCTTCCGAAACTTTCATGGTTTTGGGCACAGACCAAGCAGTCCAACTGGCCAGAGGCTTTTGGGCGTGCTCTTCCAATTTACGTTGAAACTGGTCTGCATTGTCCCAAGGGAGCAAAATTTCAGGTGTGCCTGCTGCCAAGATGACAGGCCGGCTCATGGAGGGGTTCAATGCTTTGAAGTCATTCATGCTCACACCCGCAAAATTGGCGGCCAGTTTGACATCGATGTCGCGCGTGATGTTCACTGATTTAAAGAAGGGGTGATTCTGAATGAGTGGCAAGCGAGCGTTGAAATTTTGCGGCTGGGCAATGATGTTTTTGATGGCCTGCAATTTGGGCACGTAATAGCGTGTCTCGTTAGGCATTTTGAGATCGGTGTAAGTCACGCCTAACCCAGCGGCTTTGTTCTTTGCAATGGCTCTACCTACGCTGCCTTCACCCCAGTTGTAAGCGGCCAAAGCCAAGTGCCAATCGCCAAACATGCCATAGAGCTTTTGCAGGTAATCAAGGGCGGCTCGCGTTGACTCAATCACGCCGCGACGTTCATCTCTAAAAATATTTTGTTTCAAATCGAAGTATTTGCCTGTAGCGGGCATGAACTGCCACATGCCCGCCGCCTTAGCGGAGGAGACAGCTTCAGGGTTGAATGCTGATTCAATGAATGGCAACAGGGCTAACTCGGTGGGCATATTTCTGCGCTCGAGCTCTTCAACGATGTGAAACAAATACCTTCGCGAGCGCTCCGTCATGCGCACCATGTAGTCAGGTCTTGCGGCATACCAATCTTCGCGATCTTTCACCAAATCATGTTCCAAATCAGGCATGGCAAAGCCTTGACGGATGCGAACCCAGATGTCGGCTGGTGGCTCTGGGCTCACCTCCATTTTGGATTGAGATGCAACTGGGTTTGTTGCTGCATTGGCCTTTGTGGTGCTGGGTTTTGTGTCGCTGCTTGTTGCTGCTTGGCTGGTTGAATTTGGGTTGGAAGTTGAAGTTGAAGCAAGCACAACGGGCTCTGCCGGAAGCTCCGCAGTTTTTTCAATCGACGGATTCATCGACCCAAAGTTGGCGCATCCCGTCACAAACAAGGCAAGGAACAGACTGAGGGAAAATTGAAGGGCGTTGGCCAGTGCGGAACGGTTCATTTGTAATTGTTTTTCCAGATTCGCAGTTGTGCAAAAACTTCAGCTTCGTTCTCAGTGACTTGGGGGGCTATTTGTTTGACGGCATTGATCACCGAGGGCTGGCGCGTTCGCAGGAATGGGTTGATTTGTAATTCATTGCCAAGTTCTGCTGGCAAGGTGGGTATGTTTTGTGACCTGAGTTTTTGGCACTTGCTGATGTAGTCTTTCAATGTCAAGTTGTCAGGCTCTACGGCATTCGCAAATTTCAAATTGCTCAAAGTGTATTCATGTGCACAGCAGACACGTGTTGAGCTAGGCAATGCGGCCAGCTTGTCCATCGACTGCAACATTTGTTCGGCCGTGCCCTCAAACAAGCGGCCGCAACCACCTGAGAAAAGGGTGTCGCCACAAAATAGCAAAGGTGTTTGCTGCGCAGGCTCCGCATAATAGGCAATGTGCCCAGAAGTATGGCCGGGAACGTCGATTGTCTGAAAGTTCAAGCCCTGCCAGCTCAATTGGCTGCCCTGCGCCATTGCCTGATGTTTAAAGCCTAGTTTTTCATTTGCGGGTCCATAGACCTTGGCGCCCCATTGACTCTGGAGTTCGCTGACGCCACCGGTGTGGTCACCATGGTGATGCGTGACTAAAATGCAGTCGAGTCGGTGATTGTTCTTGGCCAACCAGTGGTTGACCGGAGCCGATTCACCTGGATCGACAACCAAGGCAATACCTTGATGTTGCAATAACCAAATGTAATTATCGGAGAATGCGGGTATTGGTAAAAGGTTCATGAATCTGCCTATTATAGAAACCATCTCCATGACGCAAAATTGGCGTCAGTGGCTTACTACGCCTGCGGGTTCTCATTTATTGAACTGGGAGCAGTCCCAGATGGACGATTTGGTGTCTGATATCTTTGGCTACCATGCACTTCAGTTGGGAATGCCTGAGCTCAAAGGTCTTAGAACCAATCGAATGCCGCATCAATGGCTGGCTCTTTCAGACACAGACGGCGTGCCAGAAACACTCAATTATCAATTTGCCGCACACAGCATTGCACTGCCATTTCAAGCCGACAGCATGGACTTGTTGGTCATGCCGCACAGTCTTGAATTGAGCTTGGATGCCCATGCCAGTTTGAGGGAAGCCGAACGGGTCTTGATGCCCGAGGGGCATTTGGTCATGACGGGATTGAACCCCGCAAGCTTGTGGGGTTGGCGCCACAAGCGTTCCCAGTGGTATCAGCGTTGGGGCTTTGAGGGTTTGTCTGCGCCACCCTGTGAAGAGTTGATTGGTTATTGGCGACTTCGGGATTGGCTTCGTTTGTTGGGTTTTGAAGTCAAAGTCAGTAGATTTGGCTGTTGGCGGCCTGCACTTGAGAAGCCCAAATGGTTTGAACGGTGGTCATTCATGGACAAACTGGGATCCCAATGGTGGCCCATCTTGGGTGGCGCCTACGTCATTGTGGCTGTTAAAAAGGTCCAAGGGGGGCGTATTTTGGGGGCGTCCTGGAAGCATCGAGTGCCTCAAGGTAAGGCTGCAGCGACACTCGCCCGACGCCAAAACCAAAGCAAAGGGGACTCTGTGGCCCATCGAAAGCAACAAAGTGAATCACGTTGAAATTCATACTGACGGCGCCTGCAAAGGCAATCCGGGGCCGGGAGGTTGGGGGGCATTGATGCGCTCTGCTGAGCATGTCAGAGAAATATTTGGGGGCGAGTTAGACACCACCAACAACCGAATGGAGCTGACAGCGGTGATCGAGGCCTTAGTCGCTTTGAAGCGCCCCTGCAAAGTCACCCTATTTTTGGACAGTGAGTATGTTCGAAAGGGCATCACTGAGTGGATCCATGGCTGGAAAGCCAAGGGTTGGCGCACTGCCTCGAAGCAAGCCGTTAAAAACGCCGACTTATGGCAAAAATTAGACCATTTGGTTTCAAATTCGGGCCATCAAATTGAATGGCGATGGGTCAAAGGGCATTCGGGCGACCCTGGCAATGAGCGAGCCGATGCACTGGCTAACAGAGGGGTTGATCAAGCCCTTGGCAGAGACCAATGAAAAAATGCATCAAACTGCGAATGTTTTTTATGAAGTCACTGTTAGGTAAGAGTTTTTGTCATAGGTCCTGATGTTTTTGCCAATACAGGCGTACCGCAACAAACTGTTACATTTCAAAACTGTTTTGGGTACTTTTCGGAATTATTGATGTCATTTATAAAACCTTACCTTGCAATTGCAATCCTTGGTGTGGCCGCAGCTTCAGGCGTTGCATGGTGGCTTCAAAATAAACCCTCAGCGCCAAAAGCGGATGTTTCTGCAAAAGCTGGAAATTCACCCAATAGTCCTGCACAAGGTGCCCAAGCTGGCGGTTCTGGTGGCGCAGCGCCAGGGCCAGGTGGCCCTCAAAGGCCGCCTGCCGTAGAGGTTGCCAAAGTTGAAGCAGCTTTGTTGGTTGACGAAACCCAATCTGTTGGCAGCTTGCGTTCATTTCAAGGTGTGATGTTGCGTCCTGAAGTGGGCGGGCGCGTCAGCCAGGTCTTGTTCAAGGATGGTCAAAAGGTGAAAAAAGGGCAGGTGTTGGTGCAGTTTGACGATCAATTGCCAGCCGCACAAATGGCTCAGGCCAAAGCTGAGTTGTCCATTGCTCAAGCCAACCATACTCGCAACCAAGAACTGGTCGCACAAAATTTCATCAGCAAGCGTTCACTCGACGAGTCCGATGCTGCACTTCAAGTCGGACAGGCCAAATTGGCCCTGGCCCAAGCCACTTTGCAACGTCTGAAAGTGTTGGCCCCCTTTGATGGCACAGCAGGTTTGCGTCAAATTAACGTGGGCGATTATTTGAAAGACGGCACCGACATGGTCAACGTCGAAGACATTGAAGCTGTATTGTTGGATTTTCGTTTGCCCGAGCGTTTTCAAAACAAAATCAAAACAGGCCAAAAAGCTCAGGTCAGCATGGATGCCGTACCAGGGCGCAAATTCACAGCCATCATCCAAGCCATTGACCCTTTGATTGATGCCAATGGCCGCTCGGTGGGTGTGCGTGGTTGTATTGACAACCGTCAAATGCAACTGCGCCCTGGCATGTTCGCCCGAGTGAACGCTGTATTTGGCGAGCGCGCAGATGCGATGGTGATTCCTGAGGAAGCCATCGTGCCGCAAGGTGGACGCTCTACGGTTCTTCGCGTCGTTCCTGGCGCCAACAAAGATGAACTCATATCTGAAAGAGTGACCGTCAAAATCGGTATTCGCCAGCTTGGCAGGGTTGAAATTCTGGAAGGTTTGTCAATGGGTGATTCTGTTGTTGTCGCCGGGCAGCAGCGCTTGCAAAAAGATGGCACCATCGTCCGTGTCATTGACACACCCAAAGCTCAGGCGGGTCCTGCTGGCGGCGCTCCAGGTAGCGCTCAAAGTGGCAGACCCGAAGGTGCAGCCAACAACGCCCCTAAGCCTTCACAAGCCAAGGGCGGTCAGGCGCCAGCACCCGCAGGTGAGAATCCATGCACGCGAGGTTTGAATGCTGCTCGCTGAAACATCCATACGTCGGCCGGTCTTTGCCACCGTTCTGTCCTTGCTGATTCTTTTGATCGGCTCGGTCAGTTTCAACCGTCTGTCTCTACGCGAATACCCGAAAATTGATGAACCCACTGTGACCGTCAGTGTCAAATACCCCGGTGCTTCTGCCGAGGTGATTGAGTCTCAAGTGACCAAGCCACTGGAAGACTCCATTGCGGGAATTGATGCCGTCGATGTCATCACATCGATCAGCCGTGCCGATCAGTCCCAAATCACAGTGCGCTTTCGTTTGGAGAAAGATGCGGACACTGCGGCGGCCGAAGTGCGCGACAGAACATCTCGAATTCGGGGACGCTTGCCTCAGGCGATTGAAGAACCCGTCATTGCCAAGGTAGAGGCCGATGCCTTTCCAGTCATTTGGTTGGCCTTTGCAAGCGAAACGATGTCGCCAGTTCAAATCAATGACTTGATCAATCGGGTTGTGAAACCACGTCTTCAAACAGTCACAGGTGTGGCAGATGTTCGAATTTTTGGCGAACGCAAATATGCCATGCGTGTATGGCTCGATGCCGAGCGCATGGCAGCCTACAGGCTCACATCGCAAGATGTGGAAGACGCTATTCGTCGCAGCAATCTAGAGTTGCCGGCCGGCCGCATTGAGTCGCAGCTGCGTGAGTTCAGCGTGACCTCGCAAACTGATTTGATCAGGCCTGGACAGTTTGGTGACATCACCATTCGCAATGTGAACGGGTTCCCCATCAAAATTCGCGATGTTGCCAAAGTTGAAGAGGGCACAGCCGATGACCGAAGTCGTGTGCGACTCAATGGCATGCCTTCCATTTCTGCGGGTGTCATTCGCCAAGCCACTGCCAACCCCTTGGAATTGTCCAAAGGTGTTCGGGAGATGATCCCCCAACTGCAAAAAGATTTGCCAGCCGATTTGACCATCAATGTGGCCAACGACAATTCTGTTTTTATCGATAAGTCCATCAAGAGTGTGTTTAAAACCATTGCCGAAGCAGTGATTTTGGTGGCCTTGGTAATCTTTGTTTTCTTGCGGACTTTCCGCGCCTCCATCATTCCAATCATCACCATTCCGGTGAGCTTGATTGGCACATTCGCCATGATGGCTTTGGCGGGTTTCACGATCAACACACTGACCTTGTTGGCTTTGGTATTGGCCATTGGCTTGGTCGTGGACGATGCCATTGTGATGTTGGAAAACATCTATCGCCACATCGAGGAAGGCATGGATCCGTTTACGGCATCTATCAAGGGTGCCAAAGAAATTGGTTTTGCCATTGTGGCCATGTCCTTGACCTTGGTTGCGGTTTTTGCCCCTTTGGCCTTCACGCCGGGAAGAACTGGCAAGTTATTTAGCGAATTTGCGTTGGCCCTTGCAGGCGCAGTGTTGGTATCGGGCTTTGTGGCCCTGACCTTGTCGCCAATGATGAGTTCGCTGCTGCTCAAACACAATCCCAATCCGAATCGTTTCGATCGTTTCATGGAAGCCTTGTTAACAGGCTTGTCCAACGGGTACGAAAATCTGTTGCGATTTGTGCTTCAAAAAGCCCGTTGGGTGGTGGTGCTGATCATGGTGTCTTGTGGTGTTGGTATTGCTTTGGTGTATCCCACCATGAAGCAAGAACTCTCACCCTTAGAGGATCGTGGCACTGTTTTGGCCACTGTCACGGCACCTGATGGCTCAACCCTAGACTACACCGATAAGTACGCCAAAATGCTCGAGAAAATTGGCAGTGCTTATCCAGAGTTCGACCGAATTTTTGCCAATTTAGGCAACCCTACAGTTGCCCAAGGCAGCGTCATTTACCGAGCTGTCGATTGGGACGATCGCAAACGCACCACCTTGGAAATTGCGCGTGAGCTGCAGGGTAAATTCAATGGCATCGCTGGCGTCAATGCCTTTCCCATCACACCGCCATCGCTGGGGCAAGGATTTAGGGAGCGCCCAGTCAATTTTGTGATTCAAACTTCTGACAGCTATCAAAATTTGAATGCTGTCACGCGTCAAATGCTGGATGAGATTGCTAAAAATCCTGGATTCATTGCACCTGACGTGGATTTGCGCCTGAACAAACCTGAGTTGCGGATTGATGTGGATCGAATCAAAGCGAGCGAGTTGGGTGTCAGTGTGGATGTCTTGGCCAGGGCCATTGAAACCATGCTGGGTGGACGCAATGTAACGCGCTACAAGCGCGATGCAGAGCAATACGATGTCATTGTTCAAACGCAGGCAACAGGACGCAACACCCCCGAGGACATTGACCATATTTACGTTCGAGGCCGCAATGACACCGTCATTCCTCTCAGTGCTTTGGTCAAAGTACGCGAGAGCGTTTCCCCCCGTGAGTTGAACCACTTTGGACAACGTCGCTCAGTGACGATCACTGCCAATTTGGCGCCTGACTATGCCTTGGGCGAAGCCTTGAATTTTTTAGACAAAACTGCTGCAGGAATTCTCAAGACCGGCTACACCACAGAACTCAATGGCACTTCGCGTGAATTTAGAAATTCTCAGGGCGCATTGGTCATTGTGTTTGTGTTGGCTTTGTTCTTTATCTTTTTGGTATTGGCGGCTCAATTTGAAAGTTTCATTGACCCATTTGTGATCATGTTGTCGGTGCCTTTGTCCATGTTTGGTGCCCTCATCACCTTGAAGTTGACGGGCGGGACACTCAACGTCTACTCTCAAATTGGCTTGATTACCTTGGTCGGTTTGATTACCAAGCACGGTATTCTGATTGTGGAATTCACCAACCAATTGCGTGAGCAAGGCTTGGATACTTACGACGCCATTGTGAAGGCCTCGAGTCAGCGTTTGCGTCCTATTTTGATGACCACGGGCGCCATGGTTCTGGGTGCTCTTCCATTGGCTTTGGCCACGGGGGCAGGTGCAGAAAGTCGCATTCAAATTGGTTGGGTCATTGTGGGTGGGATGAGTTTTGGAACTCTGTTGACAGTCTTTGTGGTGCCCACCATGTACTCACTGTTTGCTCGCAAAAAGGTACCCGGCCCCAATAAATCAGATGTGGCGGACGATCCTGAAAAATCAGCCCATGCACATTGATCTGCCTGGCCCTTCAAAAAAATAGCACCTCAGGTGCTATTTTTTTGGTTTGCTTTTAAAGCATCAGCACATCAACCCAGTCTCCCACTTGCGCTGTGCCTTGTTGGTGGGACAAAACAATCAGAGCATTGGCTTGCACCATGGAACTCAAGACACCAGAACCTTGATTGCCAGTGGTGATGACTTGGAGTTCGCCATTTGAATTGCGCGACACGACGCCCCGTTGGTACTCTGTTCGGCCAGGTTTTTTGCGCAATATTTCTTGCGTTTTAGCCCTGGCCAGTGGCGCCGAGGCGGCTGTGCTGCCCATCATTTTCAGCAGCGCTGGTTTGACGAAAGCTAAAAAAGTCACCATCACGGCGACAGGGTTGCCTGGCAGGCCAAACAAAACGGCAGATCGATTGCCTTTTGAAATTCGACCTACCGCCATGGGACGACCCGGGCGCATGGCAATTTTCCAAAACACCACGTCGCCCAATTTTTTCATCATGGCCTTGGTGAAGTCGGCCTCACCCACACTCACCCCGCCGCTGGTGATGATGGCGTCGGCTTGTTCGGCCGCTTGCTGGAATGCTTGCTCAAGCATGAGGGGGTCGTCTTTGACCACGCCCATGTCTATCATCTCGCAGCCCAGCGTTTGCAACATGCCATGCACGGTGTACCGGTTGCTGTCGTAAACAGCTCCTTCTCGGGGGGGCTCACCCAGGCTTAAGATTTCATCGCCAGTAGAGAAATAGGCCACACGCAAGCGCCTGACCACCGAGACATGGGGAACACCCAAGCTTGCCAATAGTCCGGCAGCGGCAGGTGTGATCAAGGCGCCTTGGCTCAGGGCTGCTTTGCCCTGCATGATGTCTTCGCCGCACAAGCGTCGGTTGTCGCCCATCTGAAGCAGGCCTGCTGGAATTTCAATGGCATCCGCACTGGTTTGCTTGCAAAGTTCTTGTGGCACGACGGTGTTCAAGCCTTGGGGCATGATGGCGCCTGTCATGATCTTCACGCATTCGCCTTCTTGGATGCAAGCTTGCCAAGCTTTACCGGCCAATGCCGTGCCCATCACTTTGAGCGACAAGGCTTGCGCCTTGTGAAGACCCATGCCATCAAAGGCATAGCCGTCCATGGCAGAGTTGTCATGCGCAGGGACATTGATGGGGCTGATCACATCTTGCGCCGTCACTCTGCCCAGTGCTGAAAAGATGTCGACAATTTCTTGCTCTTGAACGGGCGCAACCAAGTGGTCTAGGAAATTCAAAACTTCGTTGGCAGGAAGTGCTTGAGGGTCATAAGCTTCTAATTTGGCCGCAATGTCAGCCAGTGACGGTGAGTGTGTCATGTGGATTGTTCTAGGCGATGCAATTCTTCTAAGGTGTTGGCATTGAAAAAGGCTCGCGGATCAACATCGGCTGTATCAAAGGGCACGCTCACTGTTTTATGCTGTGCTGTCCACGCATCGATCTTTCGGCCTCCAGATTGCATGAACTTCACCAGACTTTCCAACAAGCTCACACGCATCAAGGAAAAGACAGGTTGTGGCCGAAAACTGCCGTCTTCTTCTTTGGCAGAGGCTACCGTGATGTCTGCATCTTCCGCCAGCAGGTTGTCAAGCAAACGCTCGGTTAAGTCCAGAGGAAATAACGGGCTGTCGCATGGAACGGTTAGCAGCAAGTCTGTTTCACAGCGCTCAAGCCCCGTTAAAAAGCCAGCTAGAGGCCCCGCAAAACCATCGGTGCTGTCAGGCCAGACTTGCACGCCAAATGATTCGTAGGCAGACAAATTGCGGTTGGCTACAACCATGATGTTGGACAAACTCACGGCGTCTTGCATTTGCAATCGCATGAGGGTGTGAAGGGTGAGCGGTGTCCCGTTGAAGTTTTGTAAACCTTTGTCGACGCCGCCCATGCGAGCGCCGCGCCCGCCGGCCAAAATCAAGCCTGTGATACTCAGTTCGTTCATGGAGAAGTTTGTTTCTAAAGTGAGGCTTAGCCGCCGATATAGCTCATCTCCACCTTGCGCTTGGTGCCGCTTGGGGATGGGTCGATGCCTGAAACAGGCTCAGAGACTCGAAGCTCAGAGTACCTGTCATCTCTTTGAGACCAAATGGCTGCAATGGCTTGTGTCAAAGCTTGGGGGTCGGTGGTACTTCGCACCAGGGGTTTGAGGTCATAGCCTTGCGTGGCAAATAAACACAGATAAAGCTGGCCTTCCGTGGTTAAGCGTGCGCGATTGCAATCGCTGCAAAAGGCCTTGGTGACACTGCTGATGAAACCAATTTCGCCCAAAGCTTCTTCGTGCTTGCCATGCTCATTGACATAGCCCCAGCGCTCGGCCGTCTCGCCTGGCTGGCTGGCTTCAAGTGGTGTCAATGACATCTCACTTTGTAGCATTTTCAAAACTTCGGCGCTGGGCATGACCTCATTCATGCGCCAGCCATTGGTTGCGCCTACATCCATGTACTCAATGAAGCGAAGCGCAATGCCTTTGCCTTTGAAATACCGTGCCATCGGCAATATTTCTTGTTCGTTGGTGCCTCGTTTAACCACCATGTTGACCTTGATGGGCCCGAGCCCTGCTGCTTTGGCGGCTTCAATCCCTTCAAGAACATCACTGACTGGAAAGTCAACGTCGTTCATGCGTTTGAAGACGGCATCGTCGAGGCCATCCAAGCTCACCGTGACGCGTTTCAAGCCCGCATTTTTAAGTGCTTCAGCCTTGCGTGCCAGCAAAGATCCATTGGTGGTCAGCGTGATATCTAGGGGCTTGCCCTCTGCTGTTTTCAAGGCGGCTAACTGCGCAATCAATATCTCCAAATTTTTTCGCAGCAGAGGTTCGCCGCCCGTGAGTCGTAGCTTTTCAACGCCTAGTTCGATGAAGCTCTGCGCAGTGCGCGTGATTTCCTCAAAGCTGAGCAATGCGCTGTGTGGCAAATACACATAGTCATTGTTGAAAATTTCCTTGGGCATGCAATAACTGCACCGAAAATTGCATCGATCTGTGACGCTGATGCGCAAATCACGCAGTGGGCGCTTTTTTTGATCGAGAAGTGCTTGTCCCGCTTGCCATGCTGCGCCCAGCAAAGGATCTGGGATCGGTAAATTCCCAAGGGGCTGGCTGATGATGGGAATGACGCGTTCAGACACAAGGAGCTCCGGCCACCGAATGGTTGTGAATCAAGTTGATATGCATGCCTGTATTTTGCGCGTAAAAAAGCCCGATCATGTTGCCATGATCGGGCTTTGTGTTAACCAAGGCCTGGTTTAGCCGTGGAATTGCATCATCAAAGGCACAATGAGCAGGGCCACAATGTTGATGATCTTGATCAACGGGTTGATGGCAGGGCCAGCGGTGTCTTTGTAGGGGTCGCCCACGGTGTCACCGGTTACAG
>CANKOT010000052.1 GCA_947484245.1 Comamonadaceae bacterium | reverse complement strand
TTTTCTCTTTGGGCAAGTCCACCTTGATAGAAGTGGTCACCACAGGAATCGTGATCAAGAAGATGATCAAGAGCACCAACATCACGTCCACCAAGGGCGTGGTGTTGATCTCGCTCATGATCTCATCGTCTTTTTCTGAACCAATGTTCATTGACATGATGGGCCTCTCAGTATTTTGAGCTTGGGGTTTCTTGGGCTTTGTCTATTGAGCAAGCTTGAATCACTTGTTGCTTGAAGCCAGCAACACAGAGTGCAAGTCAGAACCAAAAGCGTTCACGTCTTCCATCACCGCCTTGTTGCGGCGAACGAGCCAGTTGTAACCCAGCACCGCAGGCACAGCCACAGCCAAACCAATGGCCGTCATGATCAAAGACTCGCCCACTGGGCCCGCCACCTTGTCAATCGACGCTTGGCCAGACATGCCAATTTTCACCAGCGCGTTGTAGATGCCCCAAACGGTGCCGAACAAACCCACGAAAGGTGAGGTGGAGCCCACCGTGGCCAACACCGCCAAGCCATCTTGCATGCGGTTTTGCACGTTGCCAATGGCGCGCTGAATGCTTCTTGCAGTCCAGGTGTCAAAGTCCACACCACCCAACAAACCAGTGTGCTTGTTGGCGCTTTCAAGGCCTTTTTCTGCAATGAAGCGGAAAGGACTGTCCTCTGCCAAGCCATCTGCACCCTGACGCAAAGAAGAAGCACCCCAGAAGCTTTCTTTGGCGGATGCTGCAAATTTAGCAGCCTTCGATTGCTCAAAGAACTTGGTGACGATCACGTACCAAGAGCCCATCGACATCAGCACCAAGATGAACAAAGTGCCCTTGGCCACGATGTCGCCTTGGGCCCACAAGGCGCTTAAGCCGTAGGGGTTCTCGTCGTGAGCACCGGGTGCGGGTGCGGCTTCTGCCGCAACAGGCGCTGCAGCCGGTGCAGCAGGTGCCGCTTCAGCCGCGGGTGCAGGCGCCGCCGCCGCTGGCGCAGCTTCCTTGGGCTTGGCCGCAAAGCTGGTGCTGGCTAAACCAAGGCCGGCTACCAGGCCGACTGCCAGAATGAGGGTTTTGAGTTGCTTGATCATGGGAGGACTCCTCTGAAACGGATTCAATTAAATTTAAAAAATGTTCAACAAAAAGTGTTGGGTTTTTGTGGTTTTGATCTGTCGTGTTGGGATGTTTGCTTTGAACAACTCATTCCAAGCGCCAGGTGTATTTCATGCTAGCCCAGCTTTGCTGGGGCCTGCCATCGATCGTGCCAGGCTTGAACTGGCATTTGGACAAACCAGCCCTGGCCGCTTCGTCTAAACGCCTAAAGCCCGAGGACTTCTCAACGGCCGACTCTAAGACCCTGCCATCAACGCCCACCAAAAACTTCAATTGCACAGTGCCCTCTTCCTCCAAGCGCTTGGAGGCGTTGGGGTATTCGGGCTTTTCGCAACCCGAAGCGTTGATCACAGCGGCTGTTTGAACAGGCGGTGCGGGCGGCGCTGGCGGCGCTGGCAGTGCTGGCGGCGCATTCATCTGCACCGGCAAAGGTGATGGTGGTGCCACAGGTTGCGGTGTGTTGGACACAGCGGCAATGGCGTTCACCGGAGGTGGCGAAGCCACCTGAATGTCTACGGGCGGCACATAGGCTGGTGGTGGGGGCGGCAAATTCTTGGGAGGAGGTGGTGGCGGGGGCGGCGGAATCTCGGGCTTGGTCTCTTCCAAAAGAACGGCTTCGACCGGGCCTTTGATGACTTTCACAAACTTGTGCGCAAGTCCGGAATTGATGGCCCAAAAAAGCAGCCCGTGCAACACCACCACTGCAGTCAACCCGATCAAATGTTTGCGGGGGGTTCGCTGCCGACTGGCGTAATCAATCATGTAACAAGTGCTCCTTCTCGGCTAGATCCATCCATGACGTGTCACGGATTTACAATACTTAGGGCGAGATTCTAAATGGCTAGAAGTTGTAATTAAGTTACAAGCCGAAAAGAATTTTCCACCCAGAAAAAACATAAGGGTAATCCCCGAAAAACAGAATTAATTTGGCATCCATGTACCAAAATTACAGCCTTTTCGTTGCTCAATCCTTCAAAGATCGTTTTCTGAATACATTTTTAATCGATGCCATGCCCTCTAGCCTTCTAAATTGTTCTTTTTTCAAGTCGTCCCTCAAGGGTCGGAGCCCGCTGCGCTCTGTTTGGGTTAGCACCTTGCTTGCACTGGCTTGTGCACTCAGTTGTGCGCTCAGTGCCAATGCCCAAGAGTTTGTTCGGCCTGAGGTGACCAACTCGTTCAAGGCAGCGCAGGATGCCCTGAATGCGGGTCAAGCCGAAAATGCCATCACCCTGGCTCAGCAAACCTTGTCTCTGCCTGGGATTACTTCTGTTGAAAAGCCTGTCATTCAAAGAACCTTGGCCATTGCGGCATTGCAGGCCAAAAACTTTCCTTTGGCGATTCAGACCTTGGAGGCCATGATTCAAGAAATGCCCGAGGATACGCTTGCGGTTCAAAAACTTCCTCTCATGGAAGCCCTGTTAAGCGCCAGCGAGCAGGTCAAAGATTTACCACGGGTTGTCAATTGGGCGCGTATTTATTTAAAGCTCGAAGGCGGCAACCCTTCTGTGCGACCCGTGCTCATTCAAACCTTGTTCTCCTTGAACAGACATGAAGAAGTGATTCAAGAAGTCAAAGAAAAAATCCGTTTGGATGAAGCGGGCAAAGTCAAAACGCCAGAAAGTGACTTGCGCACCTTGGCGGTCAGTCAGCGGCAGGTCAAGGACGATGCTGGCTACAACAGCACGCTCAAGATGCTGCTTCAAAATTACCCCACCAAAGCCTACTGGGCAGAATCGATTGCGCGTTTGGGGCGCCAAGCCAACTTCAATGCACGCTTTGATTTAGATCTGTATCGTATTTTAGAAATCACGGGCAATATGCAAGATGCCGTTGATTACGTCGACATGGCTAATTTGGCGCTCAAGGCCGGTTTGCCTGCCGAAGCAGCGCGAGTGGTCGAGCTTGCCTTTGCAGCAGGCAAGATGGGCAAAGGAAGTGACGTCGCCAATCATCAAAAGTTGCGCCAACAAATTCAACAGCAATTGGCCGAAGATGACAAAGCATTTCCAGCACTAGAGAGGTCCGCCAAAGATGCCAATACTTTGGCCAGTTTGGCTGAGGTGTATGCCGCGAAGCAAAATTGGAGTCAAGCACAGGCGCTCTTTAGCAAAGCATTGGCCATGGGCGGCTTAAGGCGTGAAGCTGAAACGCGCCTGCACGCGGGCATCGTGCTTCACAAACTAGGTCAAAAAGTGGAGGCCACCAAAATGTGGGACAGCATTCAGGGCGAAGCCACTGCCGTTCAATTTGCGCAGCTCTGGAAAACTTGGCAGGGACAAAATTGACACTGGGCCATCAAGTGCTTGGTAAAGAGCCCACTCAGTCTTTCTGAAGGGCCGCAGAGGCGGCCGCTTTGAGTGCAAATTCAGCACGCAATGCGCGCAACTTTTCACGCGGATCTTCTTTGATGGTATTTTTATCTAAAGCCATCTCTTGAATAAACCGACTGGGCAATGCAGCGATGGTCTCGCGCCCTTTTTTGCGGCGCTTGGTCCAACTCACCGCCAATGTTCTTTGCGCACGTGTAATGCCCACATACATCAAGCGTCGCTCTTCTTGAAGCCTTGAGAGCTGACCTTCTGCATGCACTTGGGCGTCGATGGACTCTTTGTTGTCTTCGTCCATTTTGAAGGGTAGCAAACCTTCGTTCACACCCACCAGCATCACATGCGGCCACTCCAAGCCTTTGGCTGCATGCAGCGTCGACAAGGTCACCACATTGGGGTCTTGCTCGCGTTCATTCAAAGTAGACAACAAAGAAATGGTTTGAGCGACTTCCAGCAATGACTTGGTTTCGGAAGCGATGCTCACGCCTGCCGCATCGTCAATGGTGCCGCCGCAGCGCCCCGACATCCAATCAATAAATTCCAGCACATTGGTCCAACGTGCGGTCGCCACTTTCTCGTTGTCTTCCCCATCGTACAAATGTTTTTCGTAGCCAATTTCTTTCAGCCACTGCAACAAAAACGCTTTGGCATCTTCGGCACCATGTGTGCGCTTGGCGCGGTATTCCAGATCGTTCATGTAGCGGCCAAATTCATGCAAGCTACCGACAGCGCGCGCAGACAACTTGGCGCCCAAGCTGTTTGAAAACAAGGCTTCAAACAAACTGAGTTTGTACTGGCTTGCCAAAGTGCCAAGGCCTGCCAAAGTTTGATGACCAATACCGCGCTTGGGACTGGTCACGGCGCGCAAGAAGGCTGGATCGTCGTTGTTGTTGACCCACAAGCGAAACCAAGCACACAAGTCTTTGATTTCTGCGCGGTCAAAAAAACTTTGTCCGCCCGACACCTTATAAGGAATTTGTGCGCGCCGCAAAGCTTTTTCAAACGGTTTGGCCATGTGATTGGCGCGGTACAAAATGGCAAACTCTTTGTAGTCTCGGTATTGAATGCCACCTGCGGTGGTGGCTGTGCCAGCCCGCAATGATTGAATGCGCGCAATCATGCGGTCGGCCTCGTGTTCTTCGTTGTCTGCATCGAGCACCCGCACGGGTTCGCCTTCGCCCAATTCCGAAAAGAGCGTCTTGGGGTAAAGCTTGGGGTTGGGCTCAATCACATTGTTGGCCGCACGCAAAATGGCGCTGGTAGAGCGGTAGTTTTGCTCTAACTTCACAAGCTTCAATTGCGGATAATCTTGTGGCAAACGTTTCAAATTGTCTAAGGTTGCGCCGCGCCAACCATAAATCGATTGGTCATCATCGCCCACGGCAGTAAAGCGGGCACGCTCACCCACCAAGTGTTTCAGCACCTCGTATTGCGTGGCGTTGGTGTCTTGGTATTCATCGACCAGCACATGGCCCATCGCTGCTTGCCAGCGCTCACGCACTTCAGGAAATTGCCCCAGCAGCTTCAATGGCAAACCAATCAAGTCGTCAAAGTCGACGCTTTGATAAGCAGCCAGACGCTCTTCATAGCGGCCCATGATGCGCGCTGCCACCCGCTCGTTTTCATTTTTGGCTACGAGTTCAGCCTGCGCACCCGTCAGACCCGCATTTTTCCAAGCGCTGATGGCCCATTGCCATTGGCGCCCTGTGTTGGCATCGGTGCTGCCTCCGCAGTCTTTCAAGATGCTCAGCACATCGTCGGCATCCAAAATACTAAACTGTGGCTTCAAGCCCAGCACATGCCCGTCTTGTCGCATGATGCGCACACCCAAGGCATGAAAGGTGCAAATCATGACCTCTTGCGCACCTTTGCCGATGAGCTTGCGTGCACGTTCGCGCATCTCACTGGCGGCTTTGTTGGTAAATGTGATGGCTGCGATGCGCTTCGGTTCTAAGCCCACCTCAATCAGCCGTGCAATTTTTTGCGTGATCACGCGCGTCTTGCCCGAGCCTGCTCCCGCCAACACAAGGCAGGGACCTTTGACGTAATTGACGGCTTCTAGTTGAGCCGGATTCAAACCGGAGGTGGGGGTGGACATGCGTATAAGTTGGAATGGCTGAATTCAAATACTCATTCAATCAGCCGACGAATCATAGCGGGCAATTTGGGCTCAGATTCCAAGGCACAATGTGAACCATGCTAGATGTCTTGCGCGTCACCTTTCCCTTTTTTGCATTGGTACTTTGCGGCTATTGGGCGGCGCGTCGCCAAATGCTACCGTTTGAAGCCATCCCAGGCCTCAACGGCTTTGTGTTGTTTTTTGCCTTGCCTTGCATGCTGTTCCGTTTTGGTGCCAACACGCCCATTGCTCAACTGCTCGATGCTGGCGCTTTCTTCATGTACTTGTTTTGCGCCTTGGTCATGGTGGCCTTCTTGGTGGCCATCTCATTGAACAAGCGTTTTGGTTGGAACGATGCCGCATTTGGCGCCTTGGTCGGCGCCTTTCCCAACACCGGCTTCATGGGCGTGCCTTTGTTGGTGGCCTTGCTGGGGTCTGCGGCTGCTGGCCCTGCCATTGTCACCATCGTCATCGACATGGTCATCACCACATCGCTTTGCATTGCACTTTCACGTTTGGACAGTGCGAGCGAACAGGGCGTGAGTCAAGCTGCCAAAAATGCATTGCTGGGCATGGCTAAAAACCCCCTGCCTTGGGCCATCTTGTTGGGCACATTGTTCTCGGCGTTTCAAATTGAATTGCCAGGGCCCGTTGAAAAAACAGTGGCCTTGTTGGGCGATGCAGCCTCGCCGGTGGCGCTGTTCACCATTGGTGCGGTGTTGGCGCGATCGCAAAAAATTGCACACCACGAACAACACGGCCCCCTGACATGGAAAGACTATGTGCCTGTTGCACTGATCAAATTGTTTTTGCACCCGCTATTGGTTTTGGTCGTGGGCTTGGCATTTATTTCAATGGGCGTGCCCATCGATGCGTTTGCCCTCAAAGTCATGGTGCTGGTGGCGGCTTTGCCAAGCGCCAGCAATGTGGCCATGTTGGCCGAAAGATTTGGTGCCGACAATGGCCGCATTGCCAGAATTATTTTGGTCTCAACAGCGGCGGCATTTCTCACCTTTTCGGGTGCGGTGGCTTTGCTTCAATAGATGCATTAAATGGCCAGTGGATCGACATCCACCAGCCAGCGAATCAAGCCCTTGTGCTCTGGCAAAGAGCGCGATGCATGCAGTTGCTCTTGCAACAACTCAAGCACTCTGTGAAGTGCTTTTCGGGAAGCGCTTTCAATCAGCATTTGTGCGCGTTCAACATTGGCCACCCGCTGAATGCTCATGGGCACTGCCGGATACACACTCACCTCGGCCAACGCCGATGCATCGTTGGCGCTGAAGCCATCGAGTGATTGAAGCTGCGCATTGGCATGGTTTAGAAACGCCTGCGCTACCGACTGCATGCGAGCGTCGCTGCGAATCAAGGCTTGGTAAGTACTGGGCGGCAAGCCGGCTTCCAAACGTTCTTTCAATTGTTGCTCTGCAAAGGCAGGGTAGTCGTGTTTTTTAAGGGCTTCAAACAAAGGGTGAGAGGGGTGAAAAGTTTGGACCCACATTTCACTGCTGGCACTTTGTGCGGCATCGCGGCCAGCTCTGCCACCCGCTTGCATCAGCAAAGCAAACAATCGCTCTGGCGCCCTGAAATCACTGGAAAACAAAGCGCCATCCGGATTGATGGCTGCCACCAAAGTGATGCGGCGAAAGTCATGTCCTTTGGCAATCATTTGCGTGCCAACCAGCACATCGACTTCACCACTGTGCACCCCCGCCAGTTGGGCTTCTAGCGAGCCCTTGAGTTTGGTGCTGTCTGCATCAATGCGCATCACCTTCACCGGCTGACCATCGGGCCGTTTGACGTTTACCAAAAGCTCGGCCAAGTGTTCTTCGAGTTGTTCTGTGCCTCGCCCCATGGGCGCAATGTCGGCATTGCCGCAAGCGGGGCAAGCGCGGGGCACACGCTCCGTGAAGCCGCAGTGGTGGCAGCGCAAGGTTCGATCAATTTTGTGAAACACCCGAAACGCACTGCAGTGCGAGCATTCACTTTTCCAGCCGCAATCGGCACAGTGCAACACTGGGGCATAGCCGCGCCGGTTGAGCAGCAGCATGCTTTGCTCGCCCTTGGCCACACGCTCCTGAATGGCGGTCATCAAGGGAGCAGACAAAACGGTTTTGCGCGGCTGATGGTTCATGTCAACGCACCGCACAAAAGGCAGTTGGCCAGCACCAATGCGCGCCGGCATGGGCAAGCGCAAATAGCGGCCACCTTCTGCAGCGGGCCTGCTGTGATGCCAGCTTTCGAAAGAGGGCGTGGCAGACCCCAAAATCACTTTGGCGTTTTCAAGGCGCGCTCTGTAAATAGCCAAATCGCGGGCTGAGTAGCGCGCACCTTCTTGTTGCTTGTAGCTGGCATCGTGTTCTTCGTCCACCACAATCCATTTCAAGTGAGGCATAGAGGCAAAGATGGCCATCCGAGTGCCCAGCACAATGCGCGCGCTGCCTTGGTGGGCTGCCAACCAGCTCTTCAATCTTTGAGGGCCCGTCATGCCGCTGTGCATAGAGACCACGCCCACATCGCCAAACCTGGCTTTCACACGCGCCTCAAGTTGTGGCGTGAGGTTGATCTCAGGCACCATCATCAAGGCTTGTGCGTGGGGGTTGTCTGCCAAACACATGGCCACGGCTTGGAGGTAGACCTCTGTTTTTCCGCTGCCTGTGGCACCATGCAGCAGGAAGGGGCCAGGGGCCTCTTCCATTTGGGCTAACACCTCCGTTTGCTGCGCGGACAAAGGCCAAGGTGACTGCATTGCGGCATCCAAGACTTCATTGGAAGCCGGATTTTTTTTCAAGCGCCGCGCCATTTGCAAAGGCGTCAGGTCTCTGAGTTGCGGCGGCAATGCCGCCATGGCCACTTCCCCCACTGCGCGTTGGTAATACTGCGCGGTGAACTGAACCAACTGCCGCCAGTGCGCGCTCAAAGGTTCAATGCCTTCCAAGACCGCCGTCACTTGACGCAAAGTGTGTGTGCTCAGGCTGTCGGGGGCGGTGGTGTGAACGCCCCACACGACGCCCAACACCTCTCTGCTGCCAAATGGCACTCTGACCAATTGCCCCACCGCTGCGGGCAATTCAGTGACATAGCTTAGCAAGCCGCCCACTTGACTGTGTGCGGGTGCTGAAACTGCAATGTCAAGCCACTTTTGCATTCAAAACCCTGTGCGCAACCCTCAACACGAGGGCCGTTCTGCATTCTGTCATTTTCTTGCTCATAAATATTCTTGAAACATCGGGTAAGTTGTTGTTTTTCATGATCTTTAAAGGCAGTCCCAATAAACTGTGGATAACTTTGTTGAAAACACTGTCGGATGGCCCGCAAAGCCTTGAAAAATAAGGCTTTGCTTGGATTGCTCGCGAACTGAGCAGATTGAGATATTCCTTTAAAAACAACAACTTATATAATTTTGAGTGACGTACCTCAGTTGCTGATACAGATTAAAATTTTAAATTCTACGAAAAGAACTTTTGTGCATAAGTCAATAGAAAAAACCCAAAAATTTAAATATTTTTGGGTTTTTTCCGGTATGAAATGCGCTAAACAAAGCACTAGCCAAAGTGCGACACGAACTCAGCGCCTCAGCAATTTGGAGTGTGCATGAACCGCCTCCACCAAGGCAGACACATGCTCGGGTGGCGTGAATTGGCTAATGCCATGCCCTAAGTTGAAGATGTGTGTCGGCCCCGTGCTGGTTTTGTCGGTGTGTGGCTTGCCAAAACTGTCTAACACGCGCACCACTTCTTTTTGAATTTGCGCGGGTGGCGCAAACAAAATATTGGGGTCGATATTGCCCTGCAGCGCTTTGCCCGGACCATTCACCGCACCGCCCACCATCTGACGGGCCCGGCCCAAGTTCATGGTCCAGTCAAGGCCCAAGACCTCGCAGTCGAGTTGGCCCATTTCTTCGAGCCACAAACCGCCGCCCTTGGTAAACACAAGGCGAGGAATGGTGACGCCCTGGTGTTCTTTTTTCACCAGTGCCAAAACTTTGGCGGTGTAGGCCAAGCTAAATTCTTGGAAGGCCGCATCGGCCAAAACGCCGCCCCAGCTGTCAAAAATCATCACGGCCTGGGCGCCGGCTTCAATTTGAGCATTCAAATAAAGCGCCACAGCCTGTGCATTGATGTCCAAAATGCGATGCATCAAATCGGGCCGGCTGTAGAGCATCGACTTCACCAATCTGTAATCGTCTGAGCCTTTGCCTTCCACCATGTAGCAAGCCAAGGTCCAGGGGCTGCCTGAAAAGCCAATAAGCGGTACGCGGCCATTCAAAGCTTTGCGGATCGATGTGACGGCATCAAAGACATAGCGCAGCTTGGCCATGTCAGGCACTTGCAGCTCGGCCACGGCAGCTTCATCGCGCACCGATTTGGCAAAGCGAGGGCCTTCGCCCAGCGCAAAGCTTAAGCCCAGGCCCATGGCATCTGGCACGGTCAAGATGTCGCTGAACAAAATGGCCGCGTCCAAGGGGTAACGCTCTAGGGGTTGCAGGGTGACCTCGGTGGCAAAGTCAACGTTGGTGGCCAGGCCCATGAAGCTGCCAGCCTTGGCACGGGTGGCGCAATACTCGGGCAAATACCGGCCCGCTTGGCGCATCAGCCATACAGGCGTGTGATCAGTGGCTTGCCGCAGACAGGCACGCAAAAAAGTGTCATTGGACAAAGGGGCAAAACTGGCTGAGGTCATAGGATTCAAGTTGTTGTGGAGCTTCATTGTTTGATCGGTGAGCTCTTGAGTTGACTCAAATAGGATTGAATTTCTTTCACAGTGATCAACTCTGAAAGAAGGCTGACGGGTTGTCCAGGCGGATACCACGCATAGACAGGCAAACCATTGCGGCCCAACTCATTGAGGGCTGCAGTGATGCGGGGATCGTAACGGGTCCAATCGGCGCGCAAAAGCAAAACATTGCGGCTCGAGAATTCAGCCAACAAGCTGGCATCGGAAAAAGTCGTTTTCTTATTGAACTGGCAGGTCACGCACCAAGCTGCCGTGAAGTCTACAAACACAGGCCGACCTACTTTTTGGGCTGCTGCCACTTTATCGGCTGACCATTCTTCCCAAATCAACTTTTGAGTTTGAGAGGTTGGTGCAGATGCATCCTTCAAGGGCGGCGACTCAAGCAGCGCCCATGTAGACCCCCACTGCCAAATGGACAGGGCAAAAACCAGCAAGGCCAGCGCAGTCATGGAGCGGGCAAAGGCCCCTTGAAGAGCCACAGCCCAAATCAACAAGCTCAAGCTGAGCAAGCAGGCTAACAATCCAATGACGCCCTCTAAGCCGACTTGCTGCCCCAAGACCCACAACAGCCAAACCACAGTGGCGTACATGGGAAATGCCATGAATTGCCTGAAAGTCTGCATCCATGCCCCAGGCCTTGGCAAGCGTTTGACCCAGCCTGTATTCAATGAGATGGCAATGAAGGGCAGAGCCATGCCGACGCCCATGGCTAGAAACACGGGCAAAGCCTGCCACCAGGGCAAGCCGATGGCCAAACCCAAAGAGGCGCCCATGAAGGGGGCTGAGCAGGGTGATGCAATGACCACAGCAAACACGCCAGACCACAAAGAGTTGGTGATGGGGCTGGCCCATTGAAGGCCCGCCAAATTGCTGGGTACAAACGATCGAAATTCAAACAGGCCCGACAAGTTCAGGCCCAAAACGGCAAACAACAGCGCCAATCCGCCCACCACCCAAGGCGATTGCAACTGAAAGCCCCAGCCCAATTGAGACCCTGCTTCGCGCAGCCCCAGCATGAGTGCGCCCAAAACCAAGAACGAAATTAAGACACCGGCGGTGAAGGCCCAAGCCGAAAGCTTCATTTCTCTGGGGTGACTGGCATGCTGCGTGATGCTGAGTAACTTGATGGCCAAAACGGGAAAGACGCAAGGCATTAAATTCAAGAGCAAGCCACCCAGCAAGGCTCCCAGCATGGCAATCGCCCAAGTGGCAAAAGGTGCTGACGCAGCGCTTGGCTTGTTTTGCAAACCTTGAAAGCTGATGGGGCTTTGCGCGACGGGATCCGAAAACTCTTGCCATTGGCCTTGAACGGGTGTTTCCACTGTCCACTGCCGGCCGGTAGGCGCATTGGCCTTGCCTTGTATCAAAAGCCATGTCATTCGAGAGGGGCTGTCCATGCGCTCACTCGAAATTTGGACAGTCACTTCGGCCCGTGCGGTGGCTGGATTAGACGCGTCTTGGGCAATGGTTTGAACGACAGGGACGGCACTGTTTTTGACAACGTTGGCAGTTTGGGGAAAGACGGTCCAATCACCCTTTTGTAGCTCTGGCGGCAGTTGTGTCAAGCTCAGTTGCAGTGTTCTGCCATCTGCAGCAATGCGCGCTTGGTGTGGGCCTGTCAGGGGCTTTGCTTGCAGCTCAAGGGCTTTGTCAAAGGCATCGCGCGCCATGGTGGTGGCGTCCTGAATGGGCAGCTTGAGACTGAAGTCGCCCTCTTGCGGAATGCACTCTTGTTTGCAAACCAGCCAATTGGCGCGCAAGTCAATTTGGACTGAACTTTCATTGCTCAGGGGCTTGAATGACGGACTGATTTGAATGGGTGTCACCAACAAGGTGGTGTCTTCGTACCCATAATTGGCCAAACTGCCAATGGGAATTTGGCGCGGCGCAGGCCAAATGAGCGGGCCAGCCACCATGCCAGGGGGCAACTTCCACTGCAAATCTGTGGGCAAGCCAGAATCGCCAGGGTTGCGCCAATAGGTATGCCAATGGGCTTGGTGCGCCAGCTCTAATCCCAGCCAAAGGGTTTTTCCTGGGGCAATGCCTTGTGGCGCTTGAGCCAACAGGGTTGCTTGAACTTGCGGTGTTTTGACGACTTGGCCAGCAGGTCGTGCGCTGAGTATTTGAGTTTGTGCTTGGACAGACAGCACCGCCAAAATACCCAGAATCAACCCGACCCACGCATTTCGAAGGTGTTGTAGAAGATACCTAGGCAGGTGACGCACAGGGAGGAAGTCCAAAAGCAAAAACATAAAAAAATGAAAAAACTTGCCAATGTCAAGTCTATGACAAGCCAATACCAAGCCAATACCAAGCCGATACCAAGCGAAGGCCAAGTGTGGCCGAAAAACGGCCAAATTCAAAAGCCCAACTCTACACTGCAAAATCATGCCCCTAAAGAAGGAGCATCTATTAAACTGCGCTTATTCAAAAGACTGCTTCACATGTCACATCACATTCACCACTGGTCTCAATTGACCACCCAAGACTTTGGCCGCATCGATACTTCAAGGGCCATTGCAGTATTGCCTTTGGCCGCTACCGAGCAGCACGGCCCGCACTTACCCCTTTCGGTGGATGTGGACATTGTGGAGGCAGTCGTCAATTCGGCCATAGCCCAATTGAATGCCAGTGCAAAGGCAGGGGCAGCCACACTGAACCAAATTGATTTGTCGATCTTGGTGCTGCCCACCCAAAGTGTGGGATTGAGCCCAGAGCATGCTGCATTTCCGGGCACACTCACCTTGAAGCCAGAAACACTCATTCGCTTGTGGACCGACATTGCAGAATCGGTCAAAGCCGCAGGCATTCACAAACTGGTGCTGTTCAATTCACATGGTGGCCATGTTGGGGCCATGGACGTGGTGGCCCGCGATTTGCGGGCTCGTTTAGGCATGTTGGTTTACAGCGTCAATTGGTATCAACTTCCTCTGCTGGACGACAAGGGGCAAGACGCCAACGCGCTATTTTCCGACCACGAGCATCGCTTTGGCGTGCATGCAGGCGAGCTTGAAACCTCGGCCATGCTGGCGCTCAAACCGCACGCGGTCAACATGAGCAAGGCCGAAAATTTCAAGTCAAGCTCAGAAGATCGAGCTCAGTCGTTTCCCATTCTGGGCAATGGCCGAAGTGCCAAGCTGGCTTGGCAAATGCAAGATTACAACCCTGCCGGCGCTGCAGGCAACGCTGCTGCAGCTACGGCGCAAAAAGGCCGCATTGTGCTCGATGCCGCAGGCCGTTCGTTGGCGCAATTGCTGTTGGAAATAGATCGCTTGCCCGCTGACACCCTGCGGTCTTGAAGGCCTGGACTAGACTTTTGGCAAGTTCAATTCACAGGCCGTTGGGTAAATTTGCTTTGGGTACTCACGCGTAGCATCTAAGCATCCGCCCTCTGCATACACACCTTTGGCGTCTCGGATGCGCATCATTTGCTGCAAGATGTGTTGCACTTTGCGGGGCTCTTGCATGGTTTCCTGTATGCATGCTTCTACTTTGGCCTCGTCAAGCCACAAGTCACCCGCGGCGTTGGTTTGCACACCATCGCGCCAATGAAAAATCTCGATGCATTTACTTTGCAAGCTAAAAGGCTGATCGCGCTTCCAAAAATTGCTGAACAAGCCGCTGCCCACATAAATGACCCAAGAGCCTTCATAGCCGGTCACGTCAGAAGAGTGTGCATCGGGGTTTCGAAACCAAATCCGATCGCCTGGCACATAGAAGCGAGCAGGCAAGGGCGCTTCGAGCGAACCATATTCATGTAAAAAAACATCGTGAAATTGGCCGGAGCGAATGGCGTACTTTTCATTCGTTGCTTGCAATTGCGCTAACAAGGCGGTGTTGTGAACAGCGGCCTCCTGCGCCAAGCCAAGCAAAATGACATATTCAGTGGCGCGGTAGCAAGAAAAGTCATAGAGCTTGCCAGTGGCCTCGGGTTGAGTGGCACTGATCAAAGCGCTGATCAAGCCGGTACCCGCATGCAAAATAAAGCCGGCTTCTTCTTCGTAACGCCAAAATTCGCTGGGCCGCTCGGCGGCATCGGTTTTGAATGCCAAGGCTGTTTTGCGGGCATCCAGCACAATGTTTTCTCGAACCCGCACTGCGCTGCTAAGCGCTTCTAAGTTGTTGAATTCAAAAAGGTGCGGCGAGACCAGCATGGACCAAAGGATCTCTTGCTGCAAATTGTCGGCATGCTCATGCAAAGAAAGGGTATCGCTGTTGGGGGCATAGGTCTGCATCCATGCGGCACTCATTTTGCAGTGGGTAGCGCCGCTCCCTGGCTCAAGTGCCAAACCGTCCGAAATGCCAACTGCGCCAAAATAAGCGACGCAAGCCGACGGCCCGCAATGGGAGACTCGAATGCCTGCCGCTTGAGTTGAGTGCGAAGTGGCCTGTTGCGAAATGTGCATACATGTCATTCTGACAAGAAAACAAGACCTCCCCTATCGGGAGAAACACTATCAAGCAAAAGTGATCCAGCTTCGATGGGCGGCATGATCCAAATGCGGTAAGTTATTGTAGGAAAGCAACATGTGACGCGACGGCGAAAAGACAAACTCCGTGAGTGCTGTATTTCGGATGCGTAGGTTCAATTCGATAGACGTCTCGGCTGGCGCTTGAAGCACTTGCCCCACCGCTGTTGAGATAGGACCACCGCTAGACACCACCAAAACGCGGCCTTGGTGGTTTTCTCGAATGTGCTTCAAGACCGATTGGATGCCCGCTGCAAACTCGACATAACTGCTCATGCCTTTGGGCGCGGTCTCGCCAGCCATCCATTTTTGCAAGGCCGTTCTCAACAAGCGAAAGTGATGCTTGTACATCTCAGGCGTATCTGGCTTGGAAAGAGGCTCTGGGTGAATGGTTTCGATCAAGGCGTGGCTGTCGTATTCATTGAGTTCCGGCCAAACTTCAGGCTGATTGTGAAGTTGTGCGCCCTGTGCAATGCCTTCCCAAGTTTGGCGGTGTCTTTTCAGGCTGCCCATGAAAACAGCATCAAACTTCAGCGCTTCTGAGTCTGAATGTTCGCTGGCCGCATGTTGCCAATACTCGCCCAAGCGAATGCTCTGCCTCTTGCCTAAGTCGCTGAGTTGGTCGTAATCGTCTGCGCCAAAAGAAGCCTGACCGTGGCGCACTAAAAGAAGTTGTCCCATGGCCCTTAGTTTAAAGCCACATGACCCTCAATACAGACCGCTGTGTCTCCTCCGACCCACACTTCGCCTGTTTGAATTTTCTAGATGTCATTGTGCAAGCATCCATGCCTTGATGTTCAGAAATTGAAGCGCGACACCGGCAGCGGTTGACAGCATCAACAAGGCTGTGAACTCTTCAGGGCTGAAAACAAAGTTCATGCAAATATCAAGGTGTTGAAAGTGCTTCCCATCGCTCCAAGGCTTTGACCAATTCAGTGTCTATTTGTGCATCGCGGGCATACAAGGCTGCGCCCTTTGCAGGGTCTTGGGCAAACAAAGTGCTGTCTGCGAGGGCGGCTTGAACTTCGCTCTGTTCTTTTTCCAAGCCTTCAATCAAAGCAGGC
>CANKOT010000051.1 GCA_947484245.1 Comamonadaceae bacterium | reverse complement strand
TCCCACCAGGCCCATCAAAAGACCCAGCACGATCATGCCAACCGCTTTTAAAAGTGAGCCAGATGCCAAAACAACTGCGCCAATCAAGCCCAAGATCATGAGCGAGAAATATTCGGCAGGACCGAACTTAAAAGCCACTTCGGTCAAAGGTGCAGCAAACGCAGCCAAGATCAAAGTACCTACGCAGCCAGCAAAGAAGGAGCCTAAACCGGCAGCCGCCAGCGCAGGCCCCGCTCTGCCCTTGCGGGCCATTTGGTAGCCGTCAATGACGGTGACCACGGACGAAGACTCGCCTGGCAAATTCACCAAAATGGCGGTTGTAGAGCCACCGTATTGGGCGCCGTAGTAAATACCGGCCAACATGATGAGGGCCGCAATGGGCGGCAATGCGTACGTCGCGGGCAGCAGCATGGCAATGGTGGCCACAGGTCCAATGCCTGGCAACACGCCAATGAGCGTACCCAACATACAACCAATGAAGGCGTAAAAAAGGTTTTGTAAGGTGAAAGCAACACCAAAACCCAAGGACAAGTTATTGATCAAATCCATTTGGAATACTCCTTAACCTGAAATGAAAGTAGGCCAAACAGGGAACTGCAATTTGAGCAGCAAGATGAAGGCAAGGTAGCTCATGACAGACAAGATGGTTCCCAAAATCAAGACTTCTTTAAGTTTGAATGTCTCACCACCCATGCTAACAATCAGGGTGGTTCCGTAAATAGCAACGATGAGGCCCATTGCCGGAAATTTGATGCTGGGCAAGCCGCCCAACAAAATACCAAACAGCAAGTTGCCTGCAATGATGAAAAACAAAGGCTTCCAAGCCCATCCGCCAACTTCATCGCCCGTGGGTGTTTCAACAACCAAGGATTTGAACAAGATAATGGCGCCAATGACGGCCAATATGGAGCCCAACAAAAGTGGGAAATAACCAGGGCCCATGCGGGCACCAGTTCCGATGTTGTAGCTTGTAGCTCCGTAAGCAAATGCAGCACCGACCAAGGTGTACAAAAGTCCGGAGTAAAAGTCTTTTTGACTCTTTATTTTCACAGGAACACTCCTCCAAAAAGTTTGGGATGAAGGATTTTCAGCCCAATTCGGGCCAGTCGATATGTGGGTTTCACCTACTGAATGCTAAATTTTTCAACGCAGCACATGGGTTAACCCTAGCTTCAAGCACATTGCGCGCAAGAATTACTTCACTAGGGGTTTGAAAACTTTCAGCCACTTTGTGGCTGGCAGATCCCATCTATTTTCAATCGCCTCCGCTTGAACCCAAAAAACATCTTTTGGCGGCCTACTGGCAATACGTTGCGCCAAGACCACTGTGTTGCCTTCGCGGGTGGGTTTGAAGGCCCACAACGCATCTTCCCCAAAGGCTTCCGCCATCTGAGCCAAACTGTTTTCATAACTTGAAGTGCGCCCAAACAAATTGACTGTCATGGTGCCTTCATCCGTCAGAAGTGAACGGCAATTTTTGTAAAAGGCCACGCTGTCTAAAACAGGCGCAGCTGCCTCGTGGTCGTAGAGGTCTACATGCAGCATATCGACCGTGCCTTGCCACTCCTCGCTCTGAATTTCTTGAGCTGCATCGGCAATGATGACGCGCATGCGAGGGCCATCTTCAGGCAATTTGAACCAGCCACGGCAGGCATGCAAAACCCCCGGGTTCAACTCAATTGCGGTGCACGTCCAGCGCAATTTTTTGTGGCAAAACTTGGTCAAACTGGCGGCACCCAAACCCAATTGCATGGCATGACGACCCGCGACAGAGGCGGTCTTTAAAAAAAGCAAACCCGCCATCATTCTTTGAATGTACTCAAGGTCTAAGTCAAAAGGCTCTTTGATATTCATGGCGCCTTGAATCCAAGGCGTGCCTAAATGCAAATAGCGCGATACACCATCTTCCGAAAAATTGACTTCTGGCAGCTCGAGGGTTTTGGATCGGGGTTTGCTCATGGGGTTTCAAAAGTTTGAAGCTGTGGCAGTACACGCCGCGCATTGCTTAACGTGATGGTGGCAATGTCAGACACTGACACACCACGCAGCTGCGCCAGAACAGCGCCAATGCGTGGCAACTCGGAGGGCTCATTTCGGGTTTGCGCAAAAGGACCTTGGGTCGTTTCTCTTTCGGCTTGCGTTTTGTAAAGCCAATGCGGCGGTATGTCGGGTGCATCGGTTTCCAAGACCAAAGCCGAGAGAGGCAAGTCTGTGGCCAAGCGCCTGAGCTGCAGTGCTCGATCAAAGGTGAGTGCACCCCCAAAACCCAAAGCAAAACCCATCTCGATGAAGGTTTGAGCTTGCTGAAAACTGCCATTGAAGGCATGCGCGATGCCGCCCTGTACCGCATGCCGCCGGAGTCCTTTTAACAATTCATCTGCTGATTTGCGCACATGCAAAATGACTGGCAATTTGAATTTTTGTGCCAATTTCAATTGCGCGTGGTAGAAAAATTCTTGCTTCTCTCGCATGGCAGGCTCGCACAAAGCGGGGACAAAAAAATCCAAGCCAATTTCACCAACTGCCACCAATCGAGAATCAAGCTGCTGACCCTGAGTGTCTTTGGCCAGCGCACTTTCAATGCAATTTGCCAAAAAATCCAAGTCTTGCATTTGAGCCTGCGGCACATACAAAGGGTGAATTCCCAAAGCATAGGGCTGGTGAAATTCTTCAGCCAGTTTTTGCAGTGGCACAAAATCTTTGGCTTGGACGGCAGGCATGACACACCAAGCGACACCCTGCTCTTTTGCATTTTGAAAAACCGCACTGCGGTCTAACTCAAACTCGGGTGCATCTAAATGGCAATGGCTGTCAAGCCAGCGCAGGCTCATGACTGAAGCACGCCTTTTTCTAAACGAAGTACCCGACTGCAACGCGCCGCAAGTTGGGGATCGTGCGTGACCACCACAAAAGCAGTGCCTTGTTGTTCGGCCGTGTTGAGCATCAGGTCAAACACGCTTTCTGCGGTGGCCCGGTCTAAGTTACCTGTTGGCTCATCGGCCAAAACGCAAGCGGGCTGTGTGACCATGGCTCGCGCAATGGCCACCCTTTGACGCTCACCCCCTGAAAGCTCTGCGGGTCTGTGCAATGCCCGGTTTTGAAGCCCCACTTGTGCCAATCTTTCTAAGGCCACCGCATTGGCGGTTTGCTTCAATTCACGCCGAATCCAAAGCGGCATAGCCACATTTTCTTGTGCGGTAAATTCAGGCAACAAATGGTGAAACTGATAAACGAAACCCAGCAAGCGGTTGCGCCTAGAGCCTTGCTCTGCGGCACTGAACCCAGACCAATCTTGTCCCTGCAACAAGACTTGTCCTTGGGTAGGCGAGTCGAGACCACCCATCAAATGCATGAGGGTACTTTTGCCTGAACCCGAGGCGCCCACAATGGCCACCGTCTCACCCGCTTGCACGCTGAAGTCAACACCTTGCAAGACAGAGACGCTTAAGCCGCCCTCTGAAAAGCGCTTGCTCAAACCACGAACTTCAAGCACCGGCTGTTGGGCGACATCACTCATAACGCAAAGCCTCCGCAGGGTTGACTTGGCTTGCGCGCCAGCTCGGATAAAGCGTTGCAACAAAAGACAAAAACAACGAAATAAGCACGACCGGCAAGATGTCTGACATTTGAGGATCGCTTGGCATGCGGCTAATCAGGTAAATGTCTTTAGGCAAAAAACTGGCGCGAAAAAGCGTTTCCAGCGCCGGCACGATCACATCAATGTTGAACGCAATGAGCAAGCCCAGAAGCATGCCACCCAAGGTGCCGATGATGCCCACCAAGGCGCCCTGCACCATGAACACGCCCATGATGCTTCTAGGACTGGCACCCAAGGTTCGCAGGATGGCGATGTCTGCGCGCTTATCAGTCACGTTCATCACCAAGGTAGATACCAAATTGAAAGCGGCTACCGCCACAATGAGCGTGAGAATGATGAACATCATGCGTTTTTCGACTTGCACAGCAGCAAACCACGTTCTGTTTTGCTGCGTCCAATCACGCAGCGCCATGCCCATGGGCAAGGTGGGCGCAAGCTCGCGCGCCACATTGCGCGCTTCATGCAAATCTTTGATTTTGAGACGGATGCCTGTAGGGCCTTCTAAGCGAAAAATTTTGCCCGCATCGGCCACGTGCAACATGGCCAATGAAGCGTCATATTCATAGTGTCCCGAGTTAAAAACGCCAACCACTTGCATTTGTTTGAGGCGCGGCAATACCCCCGCCGGCGTCACTTGGCCGTTGGGCGCGATGAGCGTTACGGGGTCGCCAATTCGCAAACCCAACTGCCGCGCCAAATCAATCCCCAACACAATCCCAAACTGCCCCGGCACCAATTCTTGGATGCCCGGCAGGGCTTGGTTGCCAGACATTGAGCCCGCAGACAGGTCCACCACGCTGGGTTCAAGTGCGGGGTCAACGCCCCTCACCAAGACGCCCTTCATGTCCTCACCCCTGGCCAGCAAGGCCTGAGCTGCAATAAAAGGGGCTGCGCCAATTACTTTGGGGTTGCTTCGAATTTGCTGGAGAGTGCCATCCACATCATCCAAAGGCCCGCCATCTGCGGAAATCAATTCGATGTGCGACACCACGCTCAACATTCTGTCACGGACTTCTTTTTGAAAGCCATTCATGACTGACAAGACAATGACCAAGGCTGCAACACCAAGGCCAATGCCCAACATCGAGACGCCGGAGATGAAAGAGATGAAGCCATTGCGGCGCGTGGCTCTGCCTGCGCGGGTATAGCGCCAACCCAATACCAGCTCGTAAGCCAATTCAAAACTCATTCAGGGCCACTTTCAAGGGACAGATACTGCCACACGCCAAATGCCACATGACGACTGTTACAAAGGGGCATTGTGTCATCCCTGACAATACAGGCATGAAAGCAGGCTTACCACCCAACGCAACGCCCCAGGCCAATGAAGGCCAAGCAGCCATCCGCCATGGGGTGATTGCCTATGCTGCCTCAGAATCTGAAGCGCTGCAAGAGGCAATGGACACATTGTATTTGCCCAACCTGCAAAAATTGCTCAGCCGCCTGTCCTACGTCAAAAATTCGAGCCAAGCAGCCGACCCGTCGAATGCGTTTCTCATGCCGCACGAAGATGCGCCCAAACTCATTGGCATGGCACCCTGTTTGGGCCAAGAAGCCATCATGACCCCCTGCCATTGGCAAGTCGGCATGAACGAGGTGATTTTGCTCAAGCCCGAAGAGTTGGCCTTAAGCGACGCAGAATCAAGGCAAGTTTTGTCTGCCATGCAACCCTACTTTGAGGAGGACGGACTGCATGTTGTGTACGAAAGCCCTCTGGTTTGGCGTGTCACTGGCAATCTGATCGATGGTTTGCCTTTGGCCAGCATTGAGCGGGTATCGTGCAAAAGCATTCAAACGTGGATGCCCAATTTGCAACAAGCCAAAACTTTGCAACGTTTACAAAGTGAAATGCAGATGCTTCTCTACCAACACCCTGTGAACGACGAGCGAAGTTTGAAGGGGCGTTGGACTGTAAATTCTTTTTGGATGCACAGAGATTTAGACCAGCTCTACCCGCAAAGTGGCAACGTTTCGGTGGCCCTCGATTTGCGAGAAGCAGCCCTACTGTCTAACCCAGCGCTTTGGCAAAAGTCATGGCAACAGATTGACAACACGCTCGCAGTTTCTTTGTGCGAAGCATTGGAATTGAACCAATCCGTGTCGCTCACGCTGTGCAGCGAAAATTCTTTACGGCACTACTCACTCCAGCCAGATTCATGGCGCCAAAAACTGCAGCGCGTTTTCAAGCCTGTCTCACTGAGCAGAGAATTGCGTGCCTTGTCAAATGGAGTTGCCAGCCCATGAGTATGAAGATATTGACGCGCGACGTGCCGCCGCGAAGCGCCTGGGCCTTAGAACAAGCTGGCATTCACCCCCTGTTGTCGCGTTTGTATGCATCGCGAGGCATTGTGAGTCCAGACGAACTGGACGATGGCCTGGCCAAGTTATTGGCGCCAAGCTCATTGAAAGGCAGCCAAGCTGCAGCTGTTTTATTGGCCGATGCCATAGCAAGCAACAAGCGACTTTGTATCGTGGCCGACTACGATTGCGACGGCGCTACTGCCTGTGCAGTCGGCCTTCGGGGTTTGCGCATGCTGGGCGCTCAACACGTGAATTACATCGTGCCAGACCGCGTCGTGGATGGCTATGGCCTGACTGCCCCTATTGCAGAACGTGTGAAGCAATCGGGCGCTGATGTGCTCATCACCGTCGACAATGGCATTGCCAGCATCGAGGGCACAGTTCGAGCACAAGCATTGGGTTTGCAAGTTTTAGTGACAGACCACCACTTACCCGCAACCAGCTTGCCCCCTGCAGAAGTGATCGTGAACCCCAATCAACCCGGTTGTGAATTTGAAAGCAAATCTTTGGCGGGTGTGGGCGTGATGTTTTATGTGTTGCTGGCCCTGCGTGCCGAGCTGCGGCAACGCGGTATTTTCACAGCCGAATCTCAGCCCAAGCTCGACACCCTTTTGCCCTTGGTCGCGCTGGGCACAGTGGCAGATGTGGTGCGGCTTGACAACAACAACCGCCGCTTGGTGGCTCAAGGCTTGAAACGCATTCGCGCGGGACAGATGCCGGCGGGCATGCTGGCCTTGTTCAAGGCTGCTGGCCGCGAGGCCAAAGTCGCCACCACCTTTGACTTTGGATTTGCACTCGGTCCCCGGATCAATGCAGCAGGCCGCTTGTCGGACATGACCCTGGGCATTGAATGCCTGACCACCGATGACGCGTCCAGGGCCGAAGAATTGGCCAAGCAACTCGATGCCATCAATCGAGAACGTCGCGACATTGAAGGCGACATGCGCCAGCAAGCCATGGACATCGCCGAGTCTTTGTTGGATGACAGCGAAGAGCCACCCCCCGCCATCTGTGTATTCGACCCTGATTTTCACGAGGGAGTGGTGGGCATTGTGGCCTCGCGCATCAAGGACAAATATCACCGGCCCTGCTTTGTTTTTGCCGCCAGCAATGCGCCTGGCAAAGAACACGAGTTGAAAGGCTCAGGTCGCTCGATTCCTGGCTTTCACCTGCGAGATGCACTTGATCTCATGGCCAAAAAACATCCGCAAGTTTTGTTGCGATTTGGTGGCCATGCCATGGCAGCTGGCTGCACCATTGAGGAAGAGAATTTGGAATTGTTTGAGGCCTGCTTCATGGAAGTGGCGGCGGCACTCATGTCTGCTGCAACGCTTCAACGCAAGTTGGAAACCGACGGCCCTTTAGAGGCGCAATACCGGCGAGTTGAATTCATCGATGTGATGCACAAAGAAGTGTGGGGCCAAGGCTTTGCCCCACCTGTGTTCAGCGAAGAAGTGGAAGTTGTTTCACAAAGATTGGTGGGCGAAAAACACCTCGCCCTCAAACTCAAACACCAAGGTCAACCGGTCGATGGCATTTGGTTTGGCCGAATTGAGCCATTGCCAGCGCGCGTGAAGCTGGCGTTCAGATTGGATGTGGACGAATGGCAAGGCCAAAAACGCGTTCGCTTCATGGTGGAAGCGGCCGAAATTTAACGCTTGGCTTGCAGGGCCTTGAAAATAGCTGGAGAAACAAGCCCCTCCACCTTGCCGCCTAAGGTGGAGATTTCTCTTACCAAGGTGCTGCTAATGTGTTGTACAGATGCGCTGGTGTGCAAGAACACGGTGTCAACTTCGGGTGCTAAATGCCGGTTCATGCCAGCCATTTGTGTTTCGTAGTCGTAATCGGTGACTGAGCGCAAGCCTCTCACAATGACTCGCGCGCCTTGGCTGTGCACAAAATCGCACAACAAACCAGAAAAGGCGACCACACTGACATTGCCCAAATCTTGCGTCACTTCTTGCGCCATGGCCAACCGCTCTTCAAGGGTGAACATGGTTTTTTTGTGGTGCGCGGTGGCTACAGCCACCACCACTTTGTCAAACATTTGAGAGGCGCGGTAGACCACATCCTCATGACCCAAGGTGATTGGGTCAAAAGTTCCAGAATAAACAGCGGTAACTGAGCGACTCATGCGGAGCTCCTGATCGTTTAGAGGGATTATCCCTCGATTGGTCGTTGCAGCAAATGCGCATGAACGGCGCCAGCTTTCATGTACTTTTGGGCTTGTAGTCCACAAGCTTGAATGGCCTCGTCTGTCCAATGGATGGGGGCTTCTAAGTACACCCACCCGCCAGGCACAACAGCTTTGGCAGCAGCCTTCAAGGCATTTTCAAAATGCGAGCCCTCAAAGGGCGGGTCCAAAAAAACCACATCGAGGCTGCTCGGCGCTAAGCGCTGAAGCGCCATCATGGCGTCGCCCTTTTGAACTTGAACGGTGTGCGCTTTCAAACGCTCGCTCGTTTGACTTAGCAGAGAGACCAATTGAGAGTCTTGCTCCAACATCATGACACTTTGCGCGCCCCGCGAAGCAGCCTCAAAGCCCAAGGCACCCGTGCCCGCAAATGCATCGACACAACGCCAACCGTTGAGGTCTTGGCCCAACCAATTGAACAATGTTTCGCGCACTCTGTCGGGCGTGGGCCGAAGGCCAGGCCGATCGATCACTTTGATTTTGCTGCGCTTCCATTGGCCACCAATGATGCGCACTTCGTGCGAAGGTGCGCCGATAGCAACTTTACTGATGGGTTTAGTAGGCATGGCCTGAAGCTTACCGCGTTGTCAGGCGATTTTGAGCTTGCCCTAAGTTTTCATAGAATAGGCCCTTACAGACCGCCCAATATGTTCCGATTTTTTCGCTCATCCCCCAAACCAGAACCAGCTCAGGACAAGACCCCTTTGGTCAGCCCCTCAGCAAAGCCGATGGCACCCAGCACAGCGGCTAGCCAATCCGAGTCTTCTGAGGCTCCTCGGCAGTCTTGGCTCAGCAAACTCAAAGCGGGCTTGCGCAAAACGGGCGGCAGCATTGCATCCGTCTTCACTGGCACGCAAATCGATGATGCGCTTTACGAAGAGCTTGAAACGGCCTTGTTGCTGGCCGATACAGGCGTCAAAGCCACAGAACACCTGCTGCAAGACCTTAAGTCTCGCGTCAAAGCCACCAAAGCCACAGACCCTGCAGCAGTCAAAGCTTTGCTCATAGAGGTCATTACAGACCTGCTCATGCCACTGCAAAAGCAGCTTCACATTGGTTCTCAAAAGCCAATGGTCTTGATGGTGGCAGGTGTCAACGGAGCGGGCAAAACAACCTCCATTGGCAAACTCACGCACCACTTGGCAGACCAAGGGGCCAGTGTGTTGTTGGCAGCGGCCGATACCTTCAGAGCTGCAGCCCGCGAACAACTGGCTGTCTGGGCGCAGCGCAATACCGTTGAAATCATCAGCCAACAAGGTGGCGATCCCGCAGCGGTCAGCTTTGATGCAGTGTCTGCAGGCAAAGCTCGCGGCAGAGATGTGGTGTTGGTCGATACAGCGGGCCGCTTGCCCACCCAACTGCACCTCATGGAAGAGCTGAAAAAAATCAAACGCGTTGTGCAGAAAGCGGATGCAACTGCGCCCCACGAAGTCCTGCTGGTCATTGACGGTAACACTGGACAAAACGCCTTGATGCAAGTGAAAGCTTTCGACGAAGCCTTGGGCTTAACCGGACTGATCGTGACCAAACTGGACGGCACTGCCAAAGGGGGCGTGCTGTGCGCCATTGCGCGCGAAAAAACCATTCCTGTTTATTTCATTGGTGTTGGCGAACAACTGGATGATCTGCAAACTTTCGATGCGCGTGAGTTTGCTGAAGCCTTGCTCAACTGAGCCCACTGAAAGCCATCATGAAATTAAGCCAATGGTTTCTTGCTGGTTCAGCCCTGTTGGTTCTGGCCCTTGCCGCCTTCTGGTTCTCAAAAGATGAGCCATCCTCCAAACAAGCGCTACCCGCCAAATTGCAATGCGAGCTACCGCCCTCTTTAGCCGCTGCCCCAAAGCCTGGCATGGTTTGGATTCCCGATGGCACTTTCGACATGGGCGACACGGTTTATGCCGAAGAAAAACCTGTTCGAAATGTGCGCGTCAAAGGTTTTTGGATGGACCGCACGGAAGTCACCAATTCAGAGTTTGCAGCCTTTGTGAAAGCCACAGGCTATGTCACCGTGGCCGAGCGTCCTGTCAGCCCTCAGTTGATCGCCACCTTGCCAGAAGACATGCGCAAGCCGGGCGCCGTGGTCTTCAAGGTGCCCGCCCAGCTCACTCATGGCGATGATCCGCGCCAGTGGTGGCAATACATTCCAGGCGCTAACTGGCGGCAACCAGCAGGACCCCATTCCAGCATCGACAACTTTGGCCAATTTCCAGTGGTGCACATCACCTACGAAGATGCTCAAGCCTATGCCCAATGGAAGGGCCATCGCTTACCAACGGAAGCTGAGTGGGAATGGGCCGCTCGGGCTGGCGCCAAGGAATTACCAGGCCAACACGATCAACCCGCCAGCGCCAACACATGGCAAGGTATTTTCCCCATGGCCAATGCCAGCGAAGATGGTTTTGCAGGCTTGGCACCGGTGGCTTGCTACGCACCCAATGCCTATGGCCTGTTCGACATGGTTGGCAATGTGTGGGAGCTCACTGCCGATGTCTTTGTGGCAGACAGGCCCGCAGTTTCCAGCAGCCAAGGCTCAAGTGCCAACCAAGGACTTGATCCCGATGAAGCACAGCGACCGCCCATTTTCAAAAAACTTCAAGCCAATTCTCAGCCCAAGGTTCGCGTGATCAAGGGCGGCTCATTTTTGTGCGCCCCAAATTACTGCATGCGATATCGCGCTGGGTCTAGGCAACCCCAAGAAGACGATTTGGCGGTGAGCCATTTGGGGTTTAGAACAATCTATCAGCCATGAAGATCATCAAACGCGCACTCATTGCGGTTTTGGTTTTGCTGGCCTTGGTAGCAGGCTTGGTGCTTGTCTTGAAAGACAAGATCGCGCTGGGCGCTGAGGCTTTTTTGTATGGCTACCCCTTGGTCATGATGGAAACTACGCGGGTTCAAAGCGCGAAATACATCGGCCCGGAAAATCAGTTGCGCTTGGTCAGGCAATTTCCAAACGCCCAATTCAAAGATGTGGTGCGCCCGAATGTCGACACGCTATACACCACGGCATTCATTAGCATGATAGATGGTCCGTGGGTTTTTGAAATGCCCGCCAACGACAAGCGATATGAGTTGATGCCCTTCATGGATGCATGGACCAATGTGGTTGCATCGCCCGGTAGCAGAACTTCAGGCAATCAGGGGGCAACTTATTTGCTAGCCGGCCCGCAATGGCAAGGCACCGTGCCCAAGGACATGACGCTCCTCAAATCGACCACCGACATGGTTTGGCTGATTGGCAGAACGCAAACCAACGGTACAGCTGATTATGCGACGGTGCATGAATTGCAAAATCGCCTGAGGCTCACAAAATGGAATACCCCTACCGGCTTAGCATCCGTCGGCACGGATTCTGAAAAACTTGCCCCACCAGCTTGGCAAGCCAGCACTGAGCCAGCCTTACCGCCCGTTGCACAGATAAGCGCAATGAGCACCCTTGAATTTTTCAATCGACTCATGCAACTGATGGTGAGTAACCCAGCGGCCCCAGAAGATGCACCAATGCTTGCACGACTGGCACTACTTGAAATTCGGCCTGGCCAAGCAGTGGCGCTGAAATGGCACCAGCATTTGAGTTTTGCCTTAGGTCGATGGATAGCCCGCCAGCGCGTCATGAAGGCTTTGAACAACAAAGCCATTGATGGCAGCTGGTCGGTACCGCCGCTGAATTTAGGGCGTTATGGCACCGACTACAACACGCGTGCCGCAGTGGCCATGGTAGGGCTTGGGGCCAACTTGCCAGAAGACGCTATCTACCCCAACACCGCACTAGACCATGAAGGCAAACCTCTGAATGGCCAGCATCGATATCGCATGCATTTTGCTGCCAACGCTTTGCCACCCGTCAAAGCATTTTGGTCCATCACAGCATATGGTGCAGATGAGTTTTTAATAGACAACCCTATTCAACGATTTGCTCTGGGTGACAGAGATCCATTGGTATTCAATGCAGATGGCTCATTGGACATTTGGATACAAGCTACGCCACCCGATTCCAAAGAAGTCCATGCCAATTGGCTACCCGTTCAAAAGGGCAGACCGTTTTTACTCAATGCACGTTTGTATTGGCCAGAAGACAGGGCATTGAACGGGCCATGGAAAATGCCCGTGGTGGAGCGACTGAATTGAGTCACTCAAGTCACTTGTTTCAAAACCAAATAATTTGAAATCAAACCTTGCACATACGGCCTGATGTTGGGAGGGTTCACAGGACGACTTAAAGCCTGGTAGCCCCCCACAATGGCCAAGTAAAGTAACGCGGCCAAATCACGCGCCTTGGCTTTGTCTTTGACAATGGTCAAAAATTTGGATTCAAATAAATTGATGCGCTCTGCGTCCACTTCGACCAACATTTGCGCAGCACCTTTGTGCAAATGACTCAAGGCCCGCAAGGCCTGTTCAAAGCGAAGATTCTCAAGCTCTGAGCCTGCTTGATTGAAAGCGGCATCCACCACAAATTCCAAATCTTGGATCGGATTGTCGCTTTGATGCGCTTTCAATTTTTCGTCCAGTTCGAGCTGCGCCAATTTCCAGCGCATGAGCAAACTGCCAATCAAGTCAGCGTGATCGGTAAAGTGCCAGTAAAAACTGCCCCGCGTAACCTTGAGCTTTTCTGCAATGGCCAGAACTTTGACATTCTCAAAGCCGCCTGCCACCACCGCCTTGAAGGCCTCGTCCAGCCAATTGTCACGCGTTAACCGAGAGGCCTCAGGTGCCATCGATTTGGCCTGTTGATTTTGATGTGATGTGTCCATGCGTGTCATGCCCTATTTTGAAGCATGTCTGTTCGCCTCCTAAATTTGCACTCGCTAGCGAAAACCCTAGACATGCATTGATCTTTGCTGTGCTAGAGTGATTTGTCAATACACACATGTATTGACTAAAACAGCAACAGGAGACCATATGCATAAGCCTAAACATAACAAAAATCGCAGTTCGATTGTCATTTCAACTTTGTCGTGGGGTGTTTTTATTGCTTGTAGCATGAATGCGCATGCGGCTGAGAACTACAAGCTAAGACAGGCACCCTTAGGCAGTTTTGGAGGTGATATTGCAACTCCAGCAGATAAGCCAGGCTTCTTTGGAACGGCCAGTTTGTCACAAATTACCATTGAGGGCATCAAAGGACCAACAGGCGCTCCTTTAACAAGAGCATCGCCCTATTCGAACACACCTCTAGGGTCTGTTAACCCTGCTTTTGCCGCCTTGAATGCGATAAAAGTATCTGTCGCTGATGGCGCTGTCTCATTAAAACAAGATCAAACTCAATTGAATCTGGCGGGCGGTTATCTCACAGAAGGCAAATATGCCGATGGCCGTATTGCCTTCGTTGTCAACTTACCCATCGTCAAACAAAGCAGAACAGCGCTCATCACTTACCCAAGTGCAACTTTTTCATCGCCCATACCAGCTGTAAATAATTTCAATGTCATCATTCCCACTGCCATCAACGGGGGAGTGGCAACCGCAGCAGCGAATGCATCCGCAAAAGCCAGTGACGACATTTCCGGTATTGGTGACACAGAACTCTCAGCAGTTTGGATTCGACACACTGACAGATTGAAAGTGGCAGCTGGCGTCTCGTTGTATGTTCCTACAGGCAAATATTCCTTGGCAAGAGACGCTGCTTTACAAGCGAACCCTGGCTTCGGCGATTTCTACACCATTCGACCAGGTGTGGCGTTCACTTACAACCTAAATCCAAACCAATCTCATCAAGATTGGGATGCTGGCGTCACCATTGCAGGACGCGTCGCTTATGGCATGAATACAGAAAATAAAGATACCAAATACAAGAGTGGTAACTTCATTTATTCTGAAGCCGCCATCGTGAAGGTCAGTGGTGATTGGGCAGTTGGTATGAATGTGTTCTCTACACAACAAGTCACAGATGACTCGTACTCAGGGACAGACATAACGAAAACGATTAATGGACGATACAAAACATTAGGCGCAGGTCCCTTCGTCTCGTACAAAATACCAGGACAAAATGCCGGGTTAAATTTTCAGATAAACAACAATTACCAAGGCAAAAACGCTATCAATGTGAAAAGCTACCAACTTCGATTGATCAAAGCTTTCTAACTTGATCGATTTTGCGATTTCAATTTAACCCAGGCAGATTGATTTCGCATCATGTTTTTTAGGTCCCCTCAAAGTTGGCTGATGCCTGTCATCAGTCAACTTTTTTTATCCCGATCCCGTCTTCTCAAACTGAGACACAAAGCAGAGAAAAAAAGACAAGAAGCCAAGCGGCCGCACGTCATCCATTTTTTTCACCAACTCGACGACCCTTATTCACAGTTGCTGACAAAGGCTCTACCCGTTCTGCAATCTCGCTACAACATCATTTTAGAGACCCATCTTGTTGATGCTCCTGAGGATTCAGCAGTGCCTGAGCGAGCCATGCTGAAAGCCTATAGCCTATTGGATGCCCAACGATTGGCCAACCGGTTTCAGGTGGATTGGCAATTTGTACAGCCCAGTGAACTGCCAAATTCAGATGCAGCAAGAAAATCAAACGCACTTCGAAAAAAGTGGGGCCACTATCTTGGCGCCACGCTTTATTACGAAGGCGAATGGTATTGGGGCATTGACCGCCTACATCACTTAGAAGATAGGCTGAACGATTTGGGTCTAGGCCAAACAAACGTCAACACCCACCTTTTCTCTGCTTCGCAATATGCCAACTGTCAGGTCACTCCTCAAAATACAAGCATTGATTTTTTCTTCTCTTTCAGAAGCCCCTACTCAGCCATTGCAGCAGCAAGAATTTTCCACTGGGCTCATAAAGCAGGCGTCAATATCAAGCTCAGGTATGTGTTGCCGATGGTCATGAGGGGCTTGCCCGTCCCTGCAGAGAAGCGCAAGTACATCAGCCTAGATGCGGCACGTGAAGCTCACGTTCAAGGCGTGCCTTTTGGACGCCTGAATGATCCTGTTGGGAAACCCACAGAACGTGGGTTAGCCTTGATGCCGTTTGCAGAAATGCACAATTTAGCAGAGGACTATGTAATGTCCTTTATGCAGGGAGTTTGGTCTGAAGGGCTCGATGCTGGGCTTGATTCGCATTTAAAAATCATCGTGGAGCGCGCAGGTTTAAACTGGACAGCAGCCAAAGACATCCTGCGAAGCCAATCCAATGAAGCTCACTGGCGCTCGATCGCTGAAGAAAACAGACAGGCCCTTTTTGCTCTTGGCTTGTGGGGTGTGCCATCTTTTCGCTACGAAAATACATCGGCCTGGGGTCAAGACAGATTCTGGGTCATTGAGGATGCTTTAAGGGCGCAATTTGGCGCTTTCCCTAACGATTGACCATGACAGACTTTCGCAATTCCTACCCAATCTGGTCTGTTGCGCTGGCAGCCCTTTTTTTCATCTTCTCCCCGCAAGCCGAGGCCAAACGACCCAACATCGTTCTGATATTGGCCGACGATTGGGGCTTCAGTGATGTGGGCGCTTTTGGCAGTGAAATTCAAACGCCCAACCTGAACCAATTGGCAAAATCAGGGACGCGCTTTTCCAATTTTCATGTGAGCGCATCCTGCTCTCCTACCCGCTCCATGCTGCTCACTGGGGTCGACAATCACCTGAATGGTGTGGGCAACATGCGGGAAACCATTCCTCAATCGCATGTGGGCCGCGCTGGGTACTTGAGTGTGCTCAACCAACGTGTTGTCACGGTATCAAGCTTGCTACAAGACAGCGGCTACAGAACCTATGTCGCCGGCAAATGGCATGTCGGCAAAGAGCCGCACAACTTACCGCCTGCCAGAGGATTTGATCGGTCCTTGGTGATGGGCGACAGCGGTTC
>CANKOT010000050.1 GCA_947484245.1 Comamonadaceae bacterium | reverse complement strand
CACCTTGGAGTGGAACGATGCGGCCGTGGAAGGCAGCTACCGTTTTGTGCGCCGTGTTTGGAATTACGCTGTCAAAGTTGAAGGCGCTTTGAAGGTGGGCATCACAGTTGACCGTTCGCAGCCCATCACTTTCAGTGCCGATGCCAAAAAGTTGCGCCTCGAAATCCACTCGGTATTGCGCCAAGCCAATTACGACTACGAACGCATGCAATACAACACCGTGGTTTCAGCGCTCATGAAGATGCTCAACACGCTGGAAGATTCTCCGCTCGCTGCCTCCAAAGATGTCAACGACAACGCTGCTCTGGCCGAGTGCTATTCCATTTTGTTGCGGGTCATGTACCCCGCTTGCCCTCACTTGGCTTTCCAGTTGTGGAACGAGTTGGGCTACGGCGCGAGCCAAGGCGATTTGCTCGATGTGGCCTGGCCTGGCGTGGACGAAACCGCATTGCAGCGCGACGAGATTGAACTCATGCTGCAAATCAACGGCAAGTTGCGTGGCTCTCTCACGGTGCCTGCCAATGCTGACAAGGCGGCCATTGAGCAAGCAGCGGCATCGCACGAGCAAGTGACCAAGCAAGCCGCGGGCGCGGCACCCAAGAAAATCATTGTGGTGCCTGGCCGGTTGGTGAATGTGGTCCTTTAATTGAAAACCAGCCAAAGAATTGAACGCCATGTCCCTCACACACCGCCGACACGCTTTGCGCACGCTTTGGGCTGCCATGGGTGTGGGCGGCCTGTCCGCTTTGGGTCTGGCGGGTTGCGGTTTTCAGTTGCGCCAAAGTGCATCACTTCCATTCAAGTCTTTGTTTCTGATCGTGCCTCGTCAATCAGAATTGGCAAAGGACCTTCGCCGAACATTGGCGACCAACGCCGAATTGAAGCTGCTGACCGAGCCCAAGGAGATGGCCTCTGCTGAAGCGGTTTTGGATGTGATGTCTGAAGTGCGGGAGCGGGTGGTGGTCGGCTTGAACGCTTCGGGCCAAGTGCGTGAATTGCAATTGCGCCTGCGCGTTAAATTTCGCTTGCGCACGCCTCAGGGTGTGGTTCTGATTCCTGAAGTTGAATTGCAACAGCAGCGTGATTTAAGTTTCTTGGAATCTGCCGTACTGGCCAAAGAAATTGAAGAAAATATGTTGTACCGCGACATGCAAATTGACATCGTGCAACAGATCATGCGTCGCTTAGCGGTCGTGAAAACGATGTGATCGTTTGATCAGAATTTTGCAAACCTTCCTTTTCTCAAATCTTTGATTCATGCAATTGGCCCTGCCCCAACTCCAAGCGCATTTGCAAAAAGGTTTGCGCAGCTTGTACGCCCTCCATGGTGATGAAGCGCTGTTAGTTCAAGAGGCGGCAGACGCGATTCGTGCGGAAGCGCGTACCCAAGGATTTACAGAACGCAGTGTTCATGTGGTTGCGGGCGCACACTTCGATTGGAGTGTGGTGTTGGCGGCCGGCGGCTCTATGAGCCTATTTGCAGAACGCCAAATTTTGGAGATTCGCATTCCCTCTGGCAAGCCCGGCAAAGAGGGCAGCCCCATGATTCAGCAATTGGCGCAAAGTGCACAGGGCAATGAAAGCACCTTGACGCTTTTCATCTTGCCGCGTTTAGATGCGGCCACCAAAAAGGGTGCATGGTTTGGCGCTCTAGATCAATATGGGGCCACCTTGCAAATTGACAGCCTTGACCGTTCGCAGTTGCCGCAATGGATTGCGCAACGATTGAAGTTGCAACATCAAAGTGTCGTGCAGGGTCAAGAAGGTCAAACCTGTTTGCAATTCTTCGCAGACCGCGTTGAAGGCCATTTACTGGCGGCACATCAAGAAATTCAAAAATTGGGCTTGCTGTACCCAGAAGGTGAGCTGACCCTTGAGCAGGTTGAAAGCGCAGTTCTGAATGTGGCTCGCTACGACGTCTTCAAGTTGTCAGAAGCGGTGTTGTCTGGGCAAATGGCGCGGGTCCAGCGCATGTTAGATGGCTTGCAGGCCGAAGGTGAGGCGGCGGTTTTGGTGCATTACGCCTTGGCCGAAGACATCCGGGCCCTCAAGCGGGTGAAAGATGCCATGGCCGAGGGCCGCCCATTGCCAATGGCCTTGCGAGAACAGCGCATTTGGGGGGTCCGGGAGAAGTTATTTGAACGCGTTTTGCCAAGGCTTTCCCCGGCGCGTTTGGCGCAATTGTTGCAAAACGCGCACCAGGTCGATGGCATCGTCAAGGGTCTGAAAGTGGCGGGCTGGCCCACCGACCCATGGCAGGCCTTGCAAAGATTGGCTTTTCGGGTTTCAAGCGCTTGTTCAGCAAAGTCTTGATCTCAATTGCCACATCTGCTCGCAAGAGTGCGAAAATGCGGTTATGAACGCGCCTTTATCTACATCCCCCCAAGCTGCCGACGTTTTGCACGGTTCGGTGAAAGACCAAGTCATGGCTTTGGGTCAACGCGCCAAAACGGCATCTGCCGCCATGGCCCGGGCCTCAACGTCCTCTAAAAACCAAGCCCTCAAACGTTTGGCGGCTTTACTTCGTGACAACACACAAGCCTTGCAAGCGGACAACGCCAAGGACCTTGCACGCGCCGAGGCGGCCGGCTTGGCGATGCCCATGGTGGATCGATTGCGCTTGAGCCCCGAAGTCTTGGCCACCTGCGCAGAGGGCTGTGAGCAATTGGCTGCCATGCCCGACGTCATTGGTGAAATCATAGGCATGAAACAGCAGCCCAGCGGCATTCGGGTCGGTCAAATGCGCGTGCCCATAGGCGTGTTTGGCATGATTTTCGAAAGTCGGCCCAACGTCACCATTGAAGCGGCCAGTTTGTCGATCAAAAGTGGCAATGCGTGCATTTTGCGAGGTGGCTCAGAAGCCATCGAATCTAACAAGGCACTGGCGCTCTTGGTGCAACAAGCTTTGACAGCGTCAGGCTTGCCTGCTGATGCTGTGCAATTGGTTCAAACCACCGACCGTGAAGCGGTTGGCCATTTGATAACCCTGCCCGAGTATGTTGACGTCATCATTCCACGGGGAGGCAAAAGTTTGATTGAGCGCATCAGCCGAGAGGCCAAGGTCCCAGTCATCAAACACCTCGATGGCAACTGCCATACCTACGTGGACGATCCTTGCGATGTGCGCATGGCCGTCAGCGTGGCCGACAACGCCAAGACAAATAAATACAGCCCTTGTAACGCCAGTGAAGGCCTTTTGGTCGCACAAGGTGTGGCGGCAGAGTTCTTGCCACTCATCGGCAAAATCTATGCAGACAAAGGCGTCGAAATGCGTTGCTGTGCAAAGTCCAAAGCCATTCTGTCTCAAGTGGCAGGCGCGCAGTTGGTCGATGCCACCGAACAAGACTGGTTTGAAGAGTATTTGGCGCCCATCATCAGCATCAAAGTGGTGGAGGGTCTAGACCAGGCCATTGCGCACATCAACCATTATTCAAGTCATCACACCGATGCCATCCTCACGCGAGATCACATGCACGCACAGCGCTTTTTGCGCGAGGTTGATTCAGCCAGCGTCATGGTCAACACCAGCACCCGTTTTGCCGATGGGTTTGAATTTGGCTTGGGTGCAGAAATTGGTATCTCTACCGACAAATTCCACGCACGTGGCCCTGTCGGTTTAGAAGGACTCACCTCGCTCAAGTACGTCGTGCTGGGTGAGGGTGAAGTTCGAAATTAAGAAGGTATTTATGGTCCCGCATTTAGTCACCGCCTTGAATGGCCCCATCAATGAACTCGAGCAGCGAGTGCTCGATTCCATGCCTGCCATCGAGCGTTGGTTTCGCCTAGAGTGGATGGAGCATACACCGCCCATTTACACCTCCGTTGACATTCGCAATGCGGGCTTCAAGTTGGCCCCGGTTGACACCAATTTGTTTCCTGGCGGTTGGAACAATTTGTCACCCGAAATGTTGCCATTGGCGGTGCAAGCGGCCCAAGCCGCCATCGAAAAAATTTGCCCAGAAGCCAAAAATCTTCTGATCATTCCCGAGAACCACACACGCAATACTTTCTATCTGAGCAACTTGGTTCAGTTGCAGCGCATCTTTCACATGGCCGGACTGAATGTGCGGATTGGCTCGATCAATCCTGAAATCAAAGAATCCACACTCATCGACTTGCCGGGCGGCGAGCAAGTCACACTAGAGCCCGTCATTCGCAACAAGCATCGATTGGGGTTGAAGGACTTTGATCCCTGTACGATTTTGTTGAACAATGATTTGTCAGCGGGTGCGCCTGGCATTTTGGAAGAGTTGCATGAGCAGCATTTGTTGCCGCCACTGCACGCAGGCTGGAGTGTGCGTCGTAAAACGCTGCACTTCCAAAGCTATGAAGAAGTTGCCAAACGCTTTGGTAAATTGTTGGGCATTGACCCTTGGCTCATCAATCCGATGTTCAGCCAATGTGGCGATGTGAATTTTGCAGAGGGGCTTGGCATCGAGGCTTTGCGCAGCAATGTCGATGCCTTGCTCACCAAAATCAAGCGCAAATACAAAGAGTACGGCATCAACGAGAAGCCCTTTGTGATTGTGAAAGCCGACAATGGCACCTATGGCATGGGCATCATGACCGTGCGCGATGTGTCGGACTTGGACATGCTGAACCGCAAAACACGCAACAAAATGAGCGTGATCAAAGACGGCCAAGTGGTCAGCGACGTGATCATTCAAGAAGGTGTGCTCACCAACGAACGCATGAACGACGCGGTGGCTGAACCGGTGGTGTACATGATGGACCGCTATGTGGTCGGCGGTTTTTACCGCGTGCATGCGGACCGCGGTGTTGATGAAAACTTGAATGCCCCCGGCGCCAGTTTTGTACCCTTGGCTTTTGAGGAAACGCCTCATTTGCCACAGCCCGGTATGAAGCCTGGGGCCAGTGTTCCAAACCGCTTTTACATGTATGGCGTGATTGGCCGTTTGGCCATGTTGGCCGCCAGCTACGAGCTCGAATCAACCGACCCTGACGCTGAGGTTTACGACTAAAGTACTCTGAAAGCGCTGCCAGTTGCTGCGGTGCAACATTCCCAGACGGCGCTGTCTTTTTGAGCCCAGCCTCCATGGCCAAGCGTTGAAAAGAGGCGCAGAATCGCAGTCATTCTGAATAAAAGCTCGGCCTCGTTGCTGGGCTGTTTTTTGTGTCTTCCAGCAAAACCTCTTTAACGGCCCTGACCGTCGGTGCGATCGGCGTGGTCTATGGCGACATTGGTACCAGTGTGTTGTATGCCTTGAAAGAGGTTTTTGGGTCGGGCCATGTGGCCTTCACCCCGGACAACGTCTATGGTATTTTGTCCATTTTCTTTTGGACGCTGACCACCATCGTTTCGGTCAAGTACGTCACTTTGGTGCTTCGTGCTGATAACCATGGCGAGGGTGGCTTGGTTGCCATGTTGGCACTGGCTTCCCAAGCGGTCAAAGACAAGCCCAAGCTGCGCAAAGTGCTTTTGCTGGTAGGAATCTTTGGCACATGTTTGTTTTATGGCGATGGCGTCATCACGCCGGCCATTTCAGTGCTTTCTGCGGTCGAGGGTTTGGAGATCATTTCTCCCAACTTTAAAAAGGCGGTGATACCACTCACCTTGGTCATTTTGTTTGCCTTGTTTGCCGTCCAAAAAAGAGGTACTGCAGGCATTGGCAAATTCTTTGGCCCGATCACCTTGGTTTGGTTTGCCGCCATCGCGGTGTTGGGTGTCTATCACATTGCCACTCAGCCTGAAATTTTGTGGGCCATCAGCCCCCACTATGCAGTGATGTTCATGTGGGAAAACCCAGGCACCACTTTCATCATTTTGGGCGCGGTGGTTTTGTGTGTCACGGGCGGAGAAGCACTTTACGCTGACATGGGTCACTTCGGCAAGAAGCCCATTCGACTGGCTTGGTTCACCACGGTCATGCCCGCCCTGACTTTGAACTATTTTGGTCAAGGTGCCTTGCTGTTGTCCAACCCCGAAGCTGTTAAAAATCCTTTTTACTTGATGGCCCCCGATTGGGCGCTGATCCCCTTGGTGTGCTTGGCCACCATGGCCACGGTCATTGCGTCTCAAGCCTTGATCACAGGTGCCTTCAGTGTCACCAAACAAGTCATTCAATTGGGGTATTTACCTCGCTTGCAAGTGCTCCACACCAGCGTGAAAGATTTAGGTCAAATCTACATGCCCTTTGTGAACTGGGGCTTGTTCATTTTGATTGTGCTGGCCGTGGCATTGTTCAAGTCATCTAGCAACTTGGCGGCGGCTTATGGCATTGCGGTGTGCACCGACATGTTGATCACAACCATCCTGACTTTCTTCGTCATTCGCTACCACTGGAAAATGCCGCTTGCGCTTTGTATTGGCGCGACAGGATTTTTCTTTGTCGTCGACTTTGCTTTCTGGGCATCCAACATGATGAAATTGTTGGAGGGTGGTTGGTTCCCCTTGGTCATTGGTGGTGGCATTTTCTTGCTCATGATCACTTGGAGCGATGGGCGCCGCTTGTTAAACGACTCTAGGAAGTCCGACTCATTTGGCTTGGTCGATTTCTTAGAAGCAATTTTTGTGGCGCCACCAGCTCGCGTGGAGGGTACGGCTGTATTTTTGACTGCCGAAATTGGCAGCGTGCCCAATGCCCTGTTGCACAATCTCAAACACAACAAAGTCTTGCACCGACAAAACTTATTTGTCACGGTTCAAAACCACGAAGTACCCTGGATCGGTTTAAACAAGCGAATAGAAATTGAGGCTTTGCACCACGACTGCTGGCAAGTGATCGTCAACTATGGCTTTAAAAATGATCCCGATTTGCCGAAGGCCTTGGAACAGTTGAAAGTTCATGGCGCTGAACTTGACCCAATGACCACCAGTTATTTCTTGTCACGTGACATTGTCATTCCAACCATCGGCGGCGGCATGGCGACATGGCGTGAGAAGCTGTTTGCACAGATGCACTTGAATGCGAGTGCCGCAGCTGAATTTTTGAAACTGCCGAACAACTCGGTGGTGGAGTTGGGTTCGAAGATTGAAATTTGAGGGCGCAAGCCTTCCTTTTCTAGCCTCTCTACCAAGTCCTCAAACTGCGGCAGATCAGTTGCCGCTCATGGCCTCGCCCATTTGCAGCGGGCGAGTGCTGATCCAATCAGCTGGAAATTGAAGGCTGTTTTCTGGAAACAGCATGACCACCGTCGAGCCCAACAAAAATCGGCCCATCTCTTCGCCTTTTTGCAGACGCACATCTTGCGTGTCGTAGCGCCATTCACGCACAGTGCCTGGCCGAGGCGGGTTGACCTGACCATGCCACACCGTGGCCATGCTGCCCACGATGGTGGCGCCCACCAAGACCAACACCATAAGACCTTTATCGGTTTCAAACTCGCACACCACGCGCTCGTTGCGGGCAAATAAACCGGGCACACCGCGCGCTGTGGTGGGGTTCACAGAAAACAAATCACCCGGCACATGAATCATGCGCAATAACTTGCCTGCAATCGGCATGTGGATTCGGTGGTAGTCGCGCGGGCTCAAGTACAAGGTGGCGAATTGGCCATTTTGAAATTGCGCTGCCAGTGCGGCATCGCCACCCACCAATGCGCGTGTGCTGTAGTGATGTCCTTTGGCTTGAAAAATTTGATCGCGTTCAATCGCGCCGCATTGGCTGATGGCACCGTCCACAGGGCAGACCCAAGTGCTGCTGGCCAAGGGGCGAACGCCCTCTTTCAAAGGGCGTGTGAAAAATTCGTTGAAGCTTTTGTAATGCGCGGGCTCGCTGTGAACGGCTTCTGCCATGTTGACGTTGTAGCGTTTCACAAAGCGCTTGATCACCCAGGTGGTGAACTCGCCCAACTCGGCGCTGGCCAATCGGCCTGCCAAGCGGGTCATGGCCAGCTTGGGCATCAGGTACTGCGGCAACACCGCCAATTGATCGGACACGCTGGCTCCTAGTTTCACTTTGAGCGCTATTGTAGAAGCCTTCAAGATCTTCGAAGGCGCCGCAGCTCGAGAAGCTTTGGCCCTGCCACCGGGCTGAATCTCAGAACTCTTGGTAAAAGCCCAATGCACGTTGCGTCGGTGCATCGTCCACATGAAATAAATAGGCGTTGCCGTTGTGCGCGTGGTGTTTGATTTGTGCATGGGTGGGAATGGCCACTGTGTCGCCCTCTGACCATTTCAAGGTCACACCATCAACCTCTGATTCGCCGCGGCCTTCAATCACGTGCATCACCGAGCTGGCGGAGCGCGGACGGGGGCAGAATTCCAGGCCGTCTCTGAGAAGCTGCGCGGAGAAGCCCAGTGTTGGCAAACAAGGCGCGCCCGTTTCAGGATTCACATAGGCCAATTGAACCGCCGCGTCGGAAGGCGTGCCTTTTTCAAGGGCCAATAAAGCTTTGCGAACGTCAACCCACGGATAACGAACTTGGGGATAAGGTGCTCGCAGGGGCTGGCTCAAGGAACCAAAGGGAACGAGGCCTGCGCGTTGATATTTTGTTTGAGATGCGTCTAAGTCAAAGCTTGCATTTTGGGACGGGCCCTCAATGGCGTAGGACGCCTCCATGCCGTAAACCATCGGCAGGTCCAGCGCATCGAGCCAGACTACAGGGCCTTTGCCGTCATGGCCATGCTCGTGCCAAAGGCCCGCGGGTGTGAGGATCAAGTCGCCTTTGTGCATGGGGCACTTTTCACCTTGTACGGTGGTGAAGCCGCCTTCACCTTCCACCACAAAGCGCACAGCGCTGGGGGTGTGACGATGGTTAGGCGCAACTTCGCCAGGCAAGATCAGTTGCATACCAACATAAATGGTGGGCGTGGCCACTAGTTTTTCAATGCCATGCCCTGGATTGCAAAGAACCAAAACGCGGCGCTCTGCTTTTTCAATCGGCGTGAGTTCGCCGGCGCGCATGAGTTGCGGCCGAACATCTTTGTAATGCCAAACAAAGGGCTGGGTGGCACGTACAGGTTTGCCGCGTGGCAAGAGTCCGCGCAATTGCGGCCACAAAGGCGCAATCGACAATGCCGTCATATCGGCAATGTAATCGGCAGGCAGGTCGTCTAAGCGGCCCAGAGAGTCGGCATGATTGGACGGGTTCAAGGGCTGTCTCCAGAAGGTGTTCTTTAATTTAATAAGTATACATATTAACCTCGGGCTTGCAAACTTTTCAAGCGCAAAACTCCGTTGGGGTCCGTCAAGTGCAGGGATGTCCAAGGCACAATCAAGCCATGTCGTATTTATTGAACGTAGAAAATCTCGTCAAACGCTTTGGCGAAAACACCGTGGTCAACGATTTGTCGTTTCACATCTCACCCGGAGAATGTTTGGGCGTGATTGGCCCCAATGGCGCTGGCAAAACCACCACCCTTCGCATGTGCTTGGGTCTGACGGCCCCCGATGCGGGCAGCATCACTTTCTTTGACAATCTGTCCATGCCAGATCAAGCCTTGGCCATCAAGGCTCGCTTGGGTGTGGTGGCACAAATGGACACGCTCGATCCTGATTTCACGGCTGAAGAAAATTTGTTGGTGTATGGCCGTTACTTTGGCATGAAAGATGCCGACATCAAGGCGCGCATTGCCCCGCTGCTTGAGTTTGGCGCTCTGACCCACAAAGCCAAAGCCAAGCCTGGTGAATTGTCGGGTGGCATGAAGCGTCGCTTGAGTTTGGCGCGTGCACTCATCAACCAGCCGCAAATGCTCATGCTCGATGAGCCCACCACAGGTCTCGACCCCCAAGCCCGGCATTTGATGTGGGAACGTTTGCAAATGCTCATGCAAGAAGGCAAATCGATTTTGCTCACGACACACTTCATGGACGAGGCCGAGCGCTTGTGTGACCGACTGTTGGTCATTGACCATGGCAAAAAAATTGCAGAAGGCAAACCACGCGATTTGATTGCGCAGCATTTGGAGCCCGATGTGGTGGAGTTGTATGGCCAAGGAGCGTTGGCATTGGCTGCTTCAGACTCTCCATTGAGGCAGCATGCCGCGCGCCTTGAAGTGAGTGGTGAAACGGTATTTTTCTACACAGCAAATGCACATCCTCTGCTGCTGGCATTGCAGGCCACCCCTCAGATTCGAAGCTTGCATCGGCCTGCCAATTTAGAGGATTTATTTTTGAAACTCACCGGTCGGCAAATCAGGGAGAACGCATGATGCGCCACAAATATGTCAACCCATCGGTGTGGGCCGTGCCGCAGTTGTCGATGCGTTGGTGGCCTGTGTTTTTGCGCAACCTTTTGGTCTGGCGCAAGCTGGCTATTCCCAGTTTGGTAGGCGGCATTGCCGAACCGCTCATGTGGCTGGTGGCATTTGGCTATGGCTTGGGCGAGCTGGTTGGGGAGGTCAACATGGGTGGGCAGCAAGTGCCCTACATTTTGTTCTTGGCCAGTGGAAGCATTTGCATGAGTGCCATGAATGCGGCTTCGTTTGAAGCTTTGTATTCGGCTTTTTCGCGCATGCACATGCAGAAAACGTGGGATGGCATCATGAATGCGCCGGTTCGTTTGGACGATGTGGTCATGGCCGAAATGCTGTGGGCGGCCTACAAAGCGTTGTTTGCGGTCACTGCCATTTTGGCGGTGATGCTGGCATTGGGCATCAGTCAAAGTTGGAAGCTGTTGTTGGCGTGGCCCTTGTTATGGATTGTGGGGGTCACGTTCAGTTGCATTGCCCTGATCTTTAACGCCCTGGCCAAGGGCTATGACTTTTTCACGTACTACTTCACCTTGTTTTTAACGCCCATGATGTTTTTGTCGGGCATCTATTTCCCGCGTACGCAATTCCCAGACTGGTTACGACAGATCACAGATTATTTGCCACTGACGGCGGCCATTGAATTGGTGCGCCCCTTGTTTTTAGACCAATGGCCCAGCAACGTGGCAAGCAATTTGAGCCTGTTGGTGGGCGTGGCAGTGGTCGCCTTTTGGTTGGCATTGGCCTTGACGCGCAAGCGATTCAGAGCGTGATGCCTTCATCATGCAGCGGTTTCTTTTTCAATTTAACTTTTCATTTTTCAAATCATGATCATTCAAAAAGTAGGCATCATTGGCGCAGGCACCATGGGCAACGGCATCGCACAGGCTTGTGCCGTGTCAGGCATTCCGGTGGTGATGGTGGACATTTCTGAAGCGGCAGTGGCCAAAGGCATTGCCACCGTGTCAAGCAGCTTAGACCGGCTGCTTAAAAAAGAAAAAATCACCGAAGCCGATAAGGCCAATGCGCTGTCCAAAATTCAAGGCAGCACGCATTACGACGATTTAAAAAGCGCCGATCTGGTGATTGAAGCCGCCACAGAAAACCAAGATCTCAAAGTCAAAATCTTGAAGCAACTCGATGGCTTACTGGCCCCCGATGTGATCATTGCCTCCAATACATCGTCTATTTCCATCACTCAATTGGCAGCAGTGACCACCCGTGCTGATCGTTTCATTGGCATGCACTTTTTCAACCCCGTACCCATGATGGCCTTGGTGGAAATCATTCGTGGTTTGCAAACCAGCGATGCCACGCACGATGCCGTCCATGCCTTGGCCACGGCTTTGGGCAAATCACCCATCACTGTGAAGAATGCGCCTGGCTTTGTGGTTAACCGCATTCTGGTGCCCATGATCAACGAGGCGTTGTTTGTGTTGTCGGAAGGCTTGGCCTCGCCCGATGACATCGACGCCGGCATGAAGCTGGGTTGCAACCAACCCATTGGCCCTTTGGCATTGGCCGACATGATTGGCCTGGATGTTTGCTTGGCTGTGATGGAGGTTTACCTCAAAGAATTTGGCGACAGTAAATACCGCCCATGCCCGCTCTTGAAAGAGTTGGTGGCCGCAGGTAGATTGGGTCGCAAAACGGGCCACGGTGTTTATCAATATTGATCTTGCTCAAGTGTGCTGGGCGCACTTGTCTTTAACCTGTGCACAAGGATTTCTATGACCCCCATTCATCCTGAAGGCAGCATTGACTTGGAAGTACGCAACGGCGTGCTACTGATCGGCATCAACCGACCCAACAAACGCAACGGCTTCACGCCCAAAATGTACCGCGAGTTGGGCGAGACTTACACACGGCTGGACGACGACCCGACACTGCGTGTGGGCGTGTTGCACGCCATGGGCGAGCACTTCACAGCCGGCCTTGATTTGCCCACCATCGCACCCCTCATGCAGCGTGGTGAAAAAGCGGTGCCATTGGGTTTGGTCGACCCTTTGGATTTGGGCATGGAAGGGTATCGTCGCCGCATCAAGCCCATGGTGGTGGCGGTGCAAGGCATCACCTACACACTGGGCATTGAGTTGATGTTGGCAGCCGACATTGTGGTGGCTGCCGACAATTGCCGCTTCTCGCAATTGGAAGTGAAGCGAGGCATCATGGCCACAGGCGGTGCCACATTGCGCATGGCTGAGCGCGCAGGTATGGGCAATGCCTTGTTGCATTTGTTGACAGGCGATGAGTTTGGCAGTGCGGAAGCTTTTCGTTTGAATTTTGTACAGCGTGTCGTGCCTGCAGGTGCGCAGTTGAACGAGGCGATCAAGATTGCAGAAGCGATTGCCGTTCAAGGGCCACTGGCCGTGGTGGCCACGCGTCAAAACGTGTTGAAGGCTGTTGAACAAGGCCCCTTGGTGGCCATGCACGATTTCATTTCGGTTCAAAAAACTTTGTCCAACAGCGACGACGCCAAAGAGGGTGTGCAGTCCTTCATCGAAAAACGCGCAGCGCGGTTCACTGGAAAATAGCCTTGTGAAAATTGCGCTGCTGTCTGACATGCCTGCCGAGTGGGACGCTCTGCATCCCTACGCATCACTCACACCAGATGCCGTGTTGGATGCTCTGGCAGACATCGGCCTCATGGGTGATGGTCGCCTGACGGCGCTCAGTTCCTACGAAAACCGCGTCTATCAAATTCAACTGGAAACAGAGCGCGAGCCTACGCAAACAGATGGCACGCCTGTGCCCGACAGTGTGGTGGCCAAGTTTTATCGGCCTGCCAGATGGACCGATGCGCAGATCCAAGAAGAACACGACTTTGCGGCAGAGTTGGTGGCCGCGGAAGTGCCTGCGGTGCCGCCCCTGAATTTACAAGGGCGCACTTTGCATCACAAGACGTTTTTGAAGGGCGCCAACATTTCTGCGGCACATGAAGTCAATCTTGCTGAACATCAGAAAACCTTTCAAGGCTTTTCATTTTCCGTCAGTGAACGCCGCGGTGGTCGCCGGCCAGAGCTTGATGACGGCGAAGTGCTGGAATGGATCGGTCGATTTCTGGCGCGCATCCACACCGTAGGTGCCACCCAAGCTTTTCACAATCGACCTTCGCTCAGCATCGACACTTTCATGCAAGAGCCCAAAGATTGGCTTTGTAACAACAAAGCCATACCGATGGAAGTGGAGCGTGCATGGCAAGACGCATGGCAGCAAGCCATGGATGTCATGCATGCGAGTGGCTTGGGTTCTGCGCATGGCAATGACTGGCCGAATTTCCAAATGCTTCGCTTGCATGGCGACTGCCATCCCGGCAACATTTTGTGGACGCCTGCCGATCTGCCCAGCGGCGGTCCGCACTTCGTTGATTTAGACGATGCCCGCATGGGTCCTGCCGTGCAAGATTTGTGGATGTTGTTGTCGGGCGATCGCAAGCAACGCTCAGGACAGTTGAGCATGTTGCTAGAAGGCTATGAGCAAGTGCGTGATTTTGATCGGCGCGAGTTGGCGCTGATTGAGCCACTGCGCACTTTGCGCTTGGTGCATTACAGCGCGTGGTTAGCGCGCCGTTGGAACGATCCTATATTTCCGATTAACTTCCCTTGGTTTGGCACCCCCGACTATTGGCGCGGCCAAGTGCAGATGTTGGAAGAGCAAATCGAGCAAATGCAAGAACCACTCTTGGTGATTTGAGCTTGAATATAGCTAGTTTTTCCATGCAGCAGGCTTTGATAGCTGTGAACTCGGAATTCGATCCGGTAACTGTGATTTTGCAAGATGGTTCGTACTTAAAATTTTTTTCCAATCGGAGAATTTAGCCAAATCGCCTGAAATTTTTCGAGGATCTTCACCAGAAATGGGCGCAACCAAACCTATATGGATGTGAGGATGATGCTCTTTAATACTGAGCAATGCACCTTCCAAGTCTGAGTCGTTACTGCACAAGACGGCTTGATCGTATGTTTTCAGCCATGCGCCATTGATCATGTCGGAAGCGATATTGACGTCTGTTTTCTTTTCATTGAAATCAAGAACTTGGACTTTTTGTAAATGTGGCGCTTCGGGGATAGGGCGGATCAATCGTTGAAATGGTGTTGAGGCAACGATTCGACCCTCAATAAGGGTCAGACCGATGGGATGCATTTTTCGAAGTGCTTGAAGGTATCTTCGCTGTCTGATCGGAGACTCTAAATCATCAGACATTTTCCCAAGCATGGGTGCCGTGTAATAGCGCACTTCCACAAGATCAGAGCTTTGATGCAATGCGTGATCGCGGAAAAGTGTATAGACGTCTAGCCACTTGTATTGAGACTTCCGCAGAAGTCCATAGTAGAGGTTGTAGCCGTCAATGTAAGCAATGGTACGCAAATCAGCCTTCCAGAAATGACAAAGCCGCCCTAGGGCGGCTTGTCGCCTTTAAAGCACTTGGCCAAACCAAGCGGTCAAAAGGGGAGTCGTGAATGGACTATACAACAGAAGTTAATAATGGCCGCTGTTTGAACTTGCATTTACCTTTAATTTCAACTTAAACCAACAAAGCATTCACGCGGCGCACATAAGCCGCTGGATCTGCAGGCATACCGCCTTCGGCCAACAATGCTTGGTCAAACAAAATGTTGGCCAGGTCGTTAAAGTGCACAGAGCCTTCTAGCTTCTTGACCAAAGCATGCTCAGGATTGACTTCCAGCACAGGCTTCGATTCGGGGGCTTCTTGACCGGCTTGTTTGAGCATGCGCGCCAACTGCATGCTCATGCCGTTGTCGGTCACCACAAGGCAAGCGGGTGAGTCGACCAAGCGGCTGGTCACGCGCACATCTTCGGCTTTGTCTTTCAGGGCTTCTTTCAATTTGGCCAGCAAAGGTTTGAAAGCTTCTGCTGCTTCTTCAGTGGCTTTCTTTTCTTCTTCGTCTTGCAAGCTGCCCAAATCGACAGCGCCCTTGGCCACGCTTTGCATGGGGGTGCCATCAAACTCGTTTAAGAAGTTCAAGGCCCATTCGTCCACGCGGTCGGTCATGAGCAAGACTTCAATGCCCTTCTTCTTGAACACTTCAAGGTGGGGGCTGTACTTGGCGGCGGACAGTGTGTCGGCGGTGATGTAGTAGATGGCTTCTTGGCCGTCTTTCATGCGCGCTTTGTAGTCGGCCAATGACACGCTCACTTCGTCAGATGAGGTTGACGCAAAGCGCAACAATTTGGCCAAGCGATCGCGGTTGCCAAAGTCTTCGCCCAAGCCTTCTTTGAGTACGGCGCCAAACTCTTTATAGAAGCGGGTGTATTGACCTTGTTTGGCTTTGTCTTCTTCGCTCACCACGTCGGTCACTTCGTCAGCGGCGCCAGAGGGTGCTGCGTCGTGCTTGGCCAAGTCTTCCAACATGGACAAGACACGCTTGGCGCAACCTTCGCGAATGGCTTTGACATCGCGGCTTTCTTGCAGTAACTCGCGACTCACGTTCAAAGGCAAATCGGCAGAGTCCACCACGCCTTTCATAAAGCGCAAGTAGCTGGGCATGAGTGCTTCGGCATCGTCCATGATGAAGACGCGCTTCACGTACAACTTGATGCCGGCTTTTTTATCGCGGTTCCACAGGTCTTGTGGCGCTTGTGAGGGGATGTACAAAAGTTGTGTGTACTCGGTGCTGCCTTCTACGCGGTTGTGCGTCCATGTGAGGGGCTCGGCAAAGTCTTTGCTAATTTGTTTGTAGAAATCTTTGTACTGCTCTTCTGTCACGTCTTTTTTAGGACGCGTCCACAATGCTGTGGCTTTGTTGATGGCTTCCCATTCACCGGTCTTGACCATGCTGCCAGGTTGGCGGCCTTCGCTTTCGTCTTTGCCAATCAGTTCGCCATCTTTCCACTCTTCTTTT